>NZ_JABJVY010000002.1:0-357461 GCF_040750475.1 Amorphus sp. 3PC139-8
GCCGCCTCGCTGGTCGCCGCCTCAACGCTGGCCTTCTCGCTCGGGAAAATGACCTCCCAAAACGCTCCCGACCGCGCCTCAGGACACTAACGCGGTGTGGTTTCCACTTCGCCTAGGAAAGGATTGAACCGACATGGTCGAGTGGTTGGTTTCCATCTTCCGAACGCACGTCGAGATCCCGCTGTTCCTGTGTCTTGCGATCGGGTATTTCGTCGGGAAATTGAAGGTTCGGGGGCTTTCGCTCGGAGACGTTACCGCGACACTGCTCGCCGGCCTGGTGATCGGCCAGCTGGGAATCACGGTTTCGCCGGACATCAAGACGGTCTTCTTCGTCCTGTTCTTGTTTTCCGTGGGCTACAGCGCGGGCCCTCAATTCGTGCGCGGGCTATTCTCCGGCGGAGCCTCACAGGCTGTGTTCGCCTGCGTGGTGTGCGGTTTGTGTCTGGGATCGGTTCTTCTCGTCGCCTGGCTTGCCGGCACCAATCTGGGCACGACGGCCGGGCTGTTTGCCGGTGCCACCACCACGTCGTCCGCGTTGGGTCTGTCGACCACGGCCATCGACCGGCTAAATCTGTCGCCTGAGGCCATGAATGCCGTTTCGCAACTGATGCCCGCCGCGTTCGCCGTCAGCTACATCGTAGGCACTTTTGGATCCGTGCTGATCCTCGGGATCATCGGTCCGGCCGTCATGCGGATCGATCTGGCGGCCGCCTGCCGGGCCTATGCGGAACGGATGGGCGGAACCAGCGATCCCAGCGGACGGGGCACGGCCTGGCACCAATATGTGGCGCGTGCGTACCGGATCGAGGCCGACTCGCCGCTGGCGGGCAAGACGTCGGCCGAGATCGAAGCCATGTTTCCGCAGTATCGCCTGTTCGTGGTGCGGCTGCGCCGCGCCAGCGAGATCATCGAAGCGACCTCCGCCACGGTCATTCAAGGCGGAGATGTCGTCGCGATTTCCGGGACCCGCAGCACGCTCCTGGATGTGGTCGGGCATGTGTTTACGGAAGTCGACGATCCGGAGCTTCTGCGTGTCCCCGTCGAAGGCACGGACATCTTGATCACCTCCAGGCAGCTCGTGGGCAAGTCGCTGGCACAGCTTGCTCATCTTCCGGAAGCAAGAGGCATCTTTCTTACCCAGATCCACAGGGGTGCCATGGCGGTGAGTATCCCGATCCTGCCGGCCACCACGCTGTATCGCGGCGATATCCTGACCGTGGTCGGACGACCGGCGGACATCTCCGCCGCCGCGCGCAAGTTCGGCTATGCGGATCGGGAAACGGACAGAGCCGACGTCTCTTTCATCGGAATCGCCATTGCGGCGGGCGCCATCCTCGGTTCGTTGACCTGGAAAGTCGGCGAGGTGCCGTTGACCCTTTCTACGGCGGGCGGTGTCTTGCTCGTCGGCCTGTTGCTCGGCTGGCTCAGATCCGTCCGGCCGGCCTTCGGCCGCGTTCCGAGGGCGACCGGCTGGTTCATGAACTCCGTCGGTCTGAACATGTTCATCGCCGTCATCGGGCTATCGGCAGGGCCGGGAGTCTTACACGGATTGCAGGAACTCGGCTTCGCCTTTGTCCTCTGGAGCGTGGTTGCGACGTCCGTGCCGCTGTTCGCGGCGATCCTGATCGGCCGCTATCTCTTCCGGTTCGACGATGCGATCTTGTTCGGCTGTTGCGCGGGCGCGCGCAGCGGGTCGGCGGCACTCAGCATGGTGCTGGATCGCGCCGAAAGCCAGGTCCCCGCGCTGGGCTATTCGGTTGCCTACGCCACGTCGTCGACGATTCTCACCCTGTTTGGCATGGTGATCGTTCTTCTTTCTTGATTTTCGACGTCGATCCGGGCGATCGCCAATTTAGAGCTCTTCTTGAGACGATCCGGGCCAATGCGCTTTTGCCAAATTGCCATTTCGCTATTGTTCGATAGCAAGAGTAGTATTGTTTCACCTAAATGTTGGCGATTCCCAGAATAATTTTCAGTTTTCGGCCTCGTTTTATTCGACAGGTGGGGTCCGGCGGAATAAAGTGACGCGACAGAATGGCTGAAACGCTGACCCAAGACTCATAGATGTGTCGAACATGTCCCGGCGCAGATTTTTTACGAAGCGGGTGAACGCGCGCGCCTGCCGATGCCCGATCCCGCCCCGCCTGCGCATGCCCCTTGCTTGACCGAGCTCACCAACCCGCAACCGGCTAGCAACAGCCGGTCGGCGCATTCGCGGCTGGCGACGTCTTGGCGAGACACCTCGCGTCCCGCCCTCAGCGAACGGAAGAAAGGCACCCTCGTCCATGGATCCGAGCCATGCCGACAGCGGTCGGCGCAGCGATCTGCCTTATTATGTCATCGCGATTTTGGTGGGCGCGATCACGGGTGTGATCGGCGCGGTCCTTCATCTCATCGTTGATGCGGCGCTCCATTGGCCGGCCGCTCTGCGTGCCTCGGTCGAAGTCGGGGACCTCGGGCTCCTTCTGATCTCCGGCGGCATCGCGGCAAGCCTCGGCGTCGTCGCCGTCGTCCTGGTGCGCAATTTCGCGCCGGAGGCGGGCGGTTCGGGCGTGCAGGAAATCGAGGGGACGTTGGAGGGGCTGCGCGCGGTGCATTGGCGTCGGGTGTTGCCCGTCAAGTTCTTTGGCAGCCTCTGCTCTCTCGGCGCCGGCTTCGTGACCGGCCGCGAAGGGCCGACGATCCACATGGGCGCTTCCGTCGCCCAGGCTTGCGCCGAAAAGCTGAAATTCGACACCCACGACAGTCGCGGTCTTCTGGCCGCTGGCGCGGCCGCCGGGCTCGCTTCCGCCTTCAACGCGCCGCTGGCTGCCATCCTTTTCGTGATCGAGGAGACCCGCCGGCAGTTTCCTTACAGCCTGAAAACCTACACGGCCGTGATGATCGCCTCGGTCACGAGCGGCCTGGTCACGGAGATGATCACCGGCCGGCGCCCGTTCATGTTCATCACGGTGCCGGAGCTGCCGCTCTCCCTGCTGCCGGCCTTCGTGGGGCTCGGCCTCCTCCTCGGCGTGGTGGGATTGCTCTTCAATCGCTGCCTGATCGGCAGCATGGACATCGCCGCCGCCGTCGGCCGGCGCTCCAACTATTATGTCGTGCCGGCTGTTGTGGGCTTTGTGATCGGCATTCTTCTCATCGTTCGGCCGGAGGCGACGATGGGGGGCGAGAACCTGGCCGTCTCGCTCATGACGGAGAACCTGCCGCTCGCGACCATGGCCCTCATCGTCGTCGTGCGCTTCATCATGACGATGGCGAGCTATTCCACCAATGTGCCGGGCGGCATTTTCGCGCCCATCCTGGCGCTCGCCACTGCCATCGGCGTGCTCTACGGCCTTGTCCTCGACGTCTTCTTCGAGCTGCCGGCGGGAGCCTTCGCGGCGTTCGCGATCGCGGCCATGGGAGGACTGTTCTCGTCCACCGTGCGTGCGCCGCTCGTCGGGGTGGTCCTGATCGCGGAGCTGACCGGAGCCTATTCGGTGCTGGTGCCGGCGATCATCACCTGCCTGCTTGCCAACGTCGTTGCCGATGCGCTGGGCGGCAAGCCGATCTACGAGGTGCTGCTAGATCGCACGCTCCACCTCGCCGGAACGCCGCGCCCCCCGGAAGACCGGATCGAGCGCACTATGGGGGGATGGGATGCGCGCTGAGAAAGACGGCGTCCCCGCCGGCAAACCGGCGCCCTCGTCGCCCGCACACGCTCTCGCTTCCTGTCTGAACCCAGGTCGGGCCGTGGCGCAGCCCGCGCGGTGACCGTCAACAAGTCCGAAGACGCGAAACCCGAGACACGGATACCGACCAGCGATGGAACCTTTCACGCAAACCGGAGCAGGGCACGCGCGACCCCATGGGATCTGGGGCTTTCTCCTGCGAGAGCTGCCCTATCTCGCGATCCTGCTCCTCATGCTTGCCGGCGTCGGCTACGCGACCTTCAACATGCAGCCGATGGGGGCCTATTGGGATTTCGTGGCCGTCTGCAATTGCGTGGCCTGCATCTATGTCGGCTGGCACTACGCGGCCGACCGCAAGGAGCGTTTCCGGCTCGTGGGGACGCAGATCCTGCACTGGGGGGCCTTTCTCACCATCATGATTCTGCTCTACCTGCCGACGGTGCAGTCCGACGCCGCGTCCGACATAACGGGGCTTTTCGTGATGCTGCTGCTTGCGCTCGGCACGTTCGTCGCAGGCGTTCACACCCTGTCCTGGCGCATGGCGCTTAACGGCGTGATCCTCGCGCTGTTCGTCCCGGTTGTCGCCTGGGTCGACCGGTTGGCCTTTGTGCTTCTCTTCGCGGCGGTCGCGGTCCTCGTCATCGGGCTCTTCGCCTTCCTGTGGCACCGCAGCCAGCGCGCCTGACGGCGGCCCGCCGGCGCATCTTTCCCACACGCGTGTTTTGAAGCGTTTCAGCCAGAGGGCTACTATGGCTCAAGCGAACCGATGGCTCATCCTCGCTGCGATGACGGGCTCCCTCTCCATGGTGCTGACGGATCAGACCGTGGTCGCCGTCGCGTTGCCGACGATTACGGACGATCTTCACCTGGATGCCTCGGGGCAGACGTGGATCGTCAACGCCTATCTCCTGGCGATGGCGGCGTTCGTCGCCATTGGTGGTCGGCTGGGGGACAAGCTCGGCGGCGTGACCCTGTTTCGCTTCGGCGTTCTCGTATTCTTTCTGGCGTCGGCGGCTTGCGGATTTGCGCCCGAGAACGCTTGGGGCGAGGCCTGGATGATCGGCTTCCGCGGCGTTCAGGGCATCGGTGCGGCGCTGATGATGCCGGTGACGGGCGCCATTGTCCTCAGCGTGTTCGACAAGAGCCTGGCTGGCCGGGCAATGGCCGTCTATAGCGGTATCGGTCAGATCTTCCTCGCGCTCGGGCCGCTGCTGGGCGGTTTTCTGACGGAGTTCGTGAGCTGGCGCGCGGTGTTCTGGCTGAATGTCCCGCTGGGCGTTCTGGCGCTCGTCCTCGTCTCGATCGCACGGCCGCCCAATTTCGGCGATCGCGCAGTGCCGATCTCCGTGCGCAATGCGTGCCTGCTCGTGATCGGCATCGCGGGCGTCATTCTGGCGCTGCAGCAAGGCTCGGTTTGGGGGTGGACAAGCCCGGCGACGCTCTGCAGCGGCGCGATTGGCGCCGCCTGCGTCGCAGCCTTCGTCGTCCTGTCGCTGCGTTTCCACCCGCCGTTGATCGATTTGCGGATGCTCACTCAGCGTGCGTTTTCGGCCGACCTGTTCGTCGCCTTCATCCTGCGCTTCACGATCCTGCCGATCTCGCTCTACTTTGCCATGTATCTGCAGGACATCCTGAAGATGGGCGCGACGCGGGCGGGCATCGCCATGCTGCCGATGGTGGCGGCTCAGGTGGTCGGCTCGCAGATCGGCGGGTGGACCTACGACCGGTACGGGGTGCGCGTTCCAACCCTCCTCGGCATGATGCTGGCCACAGCGTCCCTTTTCTATCTCGCCTTCGCGCTGACGGAGCTTCAGTACGGTCTCCTCGTTCCCGCGTTGGTATGCGTGGGGTTCGCCTTCGGCATCACGATTTCCGGTCCGGGAACGGATGCCCTGGAGCAGGAGCCGAACGAGAAGCGCAACCAGGCGTCCGGCCTGCTGCTCACCGCGCGGCAGCTTGGCGGCACGCTTGGCGTCGCGCTGGTCGGAGCGGTGGTTCTGGGCGTCGATCCGCTCGCAACGCGCGATCCGGTGCCGCAAGCGGGCGCGGAGGCAGTCGCGGCGGGAGTGGGCTTCGTTGCGGCGGTCTTCTTCATCGCGCTCGTCGTGGCTGCGATCTTCCTGCCACACGAGAAGGGCTCTCCGCGACGCAAGAAGGCAGGGGCTGACGGGTAGGCCTTCGCCGCATGATCGGGCGCGTTGTCCCGCTCGCCCGGGATGGAGCGATCCCGGGCGCCGCGGTTACGGAGTGGCGAATGGACGCCGGAAAAAACGCAGCCAGCCGTAGACGAGTACCACCAGGGCCGTGCCGGCGGCATCGCTGGCCAGACCAGGATAAATGAGCGCGAGGGCTGCGATCGCGAGAAGGGCGCGCGCCCACCGATCGATCGGCCCGCAGGAGTAGAGATAGCCTTCGGAGACGGAGGCGAGCAGCCAGACGGCCATCATCGCGGTGGTGACGGAAAGGGCGACCTGCGGCCAATTCCCTTCCAGGATGAGCGCCGGGTTCAGCACGAACACGAAGGGCAGGACGAACAGCACCGCCCCCAGCCGCATGGAGGCGAGCCCGGAGCGCCAAGCGTTCGCGCCGGCAAGGTTCGCCGCTGTGATGGAGGCGAGCGCCACCGGCGGGGTAATGTAGGACAGCATGCCCCAGTAGAGGATGAAGAGATGGCTGCCGACCTTGTTGAGCCCGCTCCCGACCAGCGCTGGCGCAAGCAGGATCGATAGGAAAATATAGCAGGCGGAGACCGTCATCCCCATGCCCAGCACGAAGCTCGCCACCGCTCCCGCCAAGAGCAGCATGGGTACCGAGTTGCCGGCGTAAAGCAGCAGCTCGCGCGCGAAGGCGCCTGCCACCCCGCTATAGGTCAAGCCGCCGACGACGAGCCCGATGCCGGCAAGCATGGAGACGAGCTTCGCGGTGGAGACCGTGAGCTCCATCAAAAGTTCGCCGGCCCGACGCAGATTGAAACGATCCTTGCCCTTTTTGAGGAGCGCGACGGCAATCAGCAGCGCCGAGGCATAGTAGGGCGCGTAGGTCTCCAGCCGCAGGACAAGCAGCATGTAGACCAGCAGGACCAGGCTGAGGAGATAGGGCCAGCCGCTCTTCAGGGTGTTGCGCAGCTTGGGAAGCTCTTCGCGAGGCAGACCCTCCAGCCCTTTGCTGGCCGCGTAGGTGTCCACCTGCAGCAAGAGTGCGACATAGAACAGGAAGGCCGGAAAGAAGGCCGCTACCGCGATCGTCGCGTAGGACACCGACAGGAACGAGGCCATGATGAAGGCGACCGCGCCCAT
The DNA here is from genome assembly GCF_040750475.1 of Amorphus sp. 3PC139-8. Taxonomy (NCBI): domain Bacteria; kingdom Pseudomonadati; phylum Pseudomonadota; class Alphaproteobacteria; order Hyphomicrobiales; family Amorphaceae; genus Amorphus; species Amorphus sp. 3PC139-8. Next base: position 6,965 of record NZ_JABJVY010000002.1, read on the forward strand.
CACCGGAGGCATCAGGGTTCCGCCCGTCGAGGCACAGGCCTCCACGGCGGCGGCGTAGTGTTTCGGGTAGCCCGACCGCTTCATCATGCCGACCGTGATCGGTCCGGTGGTGAGGATGTTCGTCACCACGCTGCCGGAGAGACTGCCCATCAGCCCGCTCGACAGGACCGCGACCTTGGCGGGACCGCCACGCGTGGAGCCCAAAAGCGCAACCGCCAGATCCATGAAGAAGCGGGCACCGCCGGTGACGATCAGCGTCGAGCCGAACAGCACGAAGCCGATGATCAGATTAGCCACCACCTGCATCGGAATGCCGATGATGCTCTCCACGCCCATGACGTGGGCACGGATCGTTTCGCCGAAGCTGTAGGCCGTTCCCCAGAGAAAGCCGGGCATGACGCCGGCGAAAAGCGGATAGGCGCCGAAGATCAATGCGACGCAGAGGAGAGCGGCGCCCGCGCTCCGCCGAACCCCTTCCAGCACCACGACGAGCATCGCGCTGGAAATCATGGTTGCCTGGAGCGGCGCTTCGTAGTCCCAGCCCAGCCGGATGATGTCGAGCCCGTGGACCCCAAGCCAGGTGCCGGAGCCAAGGGCGACCAACGCCAGCAGCCAGTCATAGAACGGCACGTGCCGGGCATCGGCCTTGCGGGCGGGAAGGATCAGGAAGGTCGCGGCCAGGTAGAGCCCGACCAAGTAATAGAGGAACGCGTTGCCCACCGGCATGAAGCCGAACACTTGCAGCCGGAACACCTGGTTCACGGTGAGCAGGAAGGCGGCCGCGCCCAGCGCGAGCACCGCCCAGAAAGGCACCCCGCACAGGCGTGGGTTGATGTCGGCGGCGAGCGGAATATCGGCCGGCTTGAGGTCTTCTGAATCCATAATCTATCTCGGTAAGGAAGCGGGCGGACGCAGCCCCAAGAGCCGCAGCGGCATCACGGATCAGAAGTTGGCGAGAAGCTCGGAGCGCTTGGCCATCCAACCTTCGACGAACGGCTCCCGGTCGAGCTTCTCGTTCGCCGCCTTGTATGTGATCCAGGCGTCTTTGAGGGTGTTCAGTCGGGCGAGCCGGGCGTCGTTCCAGGACTGGTGCTGGTCGTTCCAGACCCCGATTTCCCGAAGATAGCGGATCGCACCGTTGTGAAACGGGGCGTCAATTGGCGGCGTGCCAGCACCGTCGAGGGACCAGCGCTCGGTGACCGTGGTGGCGTTCTCGTAGAGGCCGAAGGTTTCGTCCAGCGCCTTGGTGAGCGCGTAGACCACGTCGTCGTCCATTTCCGCCCGCACGACGATGATCGGGTAGCGCAGGCCGACGATCTGGACCGGATTGTCCTCGCTGAGGCCCGCTCCGGAGGTCTCGTAAAAGGGAGAGAAGAACGGGGCGACCTTGGTCAGCTGCTCCCAGCCCTCCGTGTTTTCCGCCGGTACCGACAGCCACTTGATCCCGCGCCGCGAGGCTTCGAGCTCGTACATGGCGCTCGAGGTGGTGGCGCCGCAGGTGGCGTCCGCCTCGCCGGAATTGAGCGAGGACTGGGAGGAGGAGTAGGTTGGGAAGTAGACCGGCTCGATGTCGTCCAGCGACAGGCCGGCAAAGGCGAGAAGCGCGGCGCACTTCACGTTGATGGACGCGTTGCCCACCGTCAGGGCGAGGCGCCTGCCTTTCATGTCGGCGATCGTGTCGATGCCGGACTCCTGGGTGGTGACCATGGCGATCGAGCCGGGCCGGCCGGCAATGGTCCGCAAATCTTGCGGTCCCCATTTCGGGTTCGCGAAATCTTCCACGCCCTCGGTGGCGAAAAATGTCTCCGTCGCGAGAAAGCCGACACTGGCGCGGCCATTCAGCAAGGGTTGCAGCCGGCCGATGCTCGAGCCGGACGGCTGGATGCGTACGCGGGTTCCGTATTTCCGACCGAAGGCGTCGGCGATCGCCGATGCCTCGGTGTAGCCTTGGGAGCCGGCATCGTAGGACGTCCACGTCATCCGTTTGGGAAGGTCTTGAGCCCTGGCCGCCGGCGCAAGCGCCAGCAAGACGAACAATCCGATGCCGCCCCCCGATAGAAATCTCATGCGTGCCTCCCTCTATTGGACGTTATTTCTTGGCCGTTTCGGTGCCGGTTCGCACGAGATCTCGGCGCGCTTGAACCGGAGCAAAACGGTGTCGTCTCCAGATTTTTCGTCTCCGTCCTGCCCTCGACCCGGTCATACCGGCAATTGTCGCCGTCCTGCCGTGAATGACGTCGGGAGCATGGGAAACGGAAGCGCGGGTTCTATTTCCCCAATAGGCCATAGGCAATGGCGCTCTACTGGAAATCGCCGTTCGCCGGCGCTCGTCTCCATCGCGGACATAAGATATTCCCCCACCATTGGGTCTCTAAGGCGAAACCCCTCAATTCTCAATGAATGGCGAGATGTCCGGCGACGTCAACGTCCCCGAAGTTGAGCGCGACGGGGTGGCGCCTCTTTGGGACGGCGCGGGGATGGGCGAGGGGGGGAGCTGCACTGCCAAGACGTGGTGGCCGGCGCACGCGGGCTTGCTCGGTGGAATCAAGCCTGGAGGGGGCGTCGCCGGAGGCGGGGTGCAACGCACGCAAGGTGCGGGAACCGGTGCCTTGTTGGGGACACGGCTGTCACAGGAGGGCCCTGTGCCGTTTCCTTCTTTGCCGAGGCGGCGTTTCGCCCTTCGGCATCATCGGCATCGTTGCCAATGCCTGTCGTTCGTTAGAAGACCGGCCCCTGAAGGGGCCGGTCGAACCGTGGTCGTCGGTGTTGCCTTATTTGACGACGGGGCAATGAGTGCGGCGCAGCGCCTTCATCAACCGATCGTCGACGTCGAGATGGCCCTGCACGATCGCCGCGGGGGTCAATGCCAACCACTGGTTCAGCGAAATGTCGCGGTAGGCGCCCTTGTTGAAGACGTTGAGAACCCGAACCGGCTCGTCGCCCGTGTTTTCGATATAATGGGCGAGGTTCTTCGGCACATAGCCGACGTCACCAGGACCGTAGTCGAAAGTCCGCGCATTGCTGACGGCGTTGAAGACCGTCATTCGCGCCTGGCCGGAGAGATAATACTGAATTTCGTCAGCGTCCGGATGCCAGTGGATCTCGCGCATGCCGCCGGGCTCGATGTCGATCATCAACATGGCCATCGGTGTGATGTCGAAGTTGTTGGAATCGATGATCTTGGTTGCGCCGCCCGGCCACTTGCTTTCCGGCACCTCGCCGCCGCGGAACACATATTTGCCGGTCATGTTGCCGGCACCCAGCTCTTCGCGAACCTGCTCGATCGGGGCGGGCACAGGCTGACGGAAAATATATTTCTCCGACGCCGGAATGGTGTCGAAGGCGGCCTCCGGAATGCCGAAATTCTTGGCCAGCACCTCGCGTGGCATGTGGGCGAAGAGCTCAGTGACCAGCAGCGTCTCGTTTTCGGAGAAATTGCCGTCATTGAAGACCAGCACGAACTCGGTGCCTTCCTCGAGGCCCTGGATGGCGTGCGGAAATCCGGCGGGGGCGAGCCACAGATCGCCGGGCTCGAGGTCCTCGACCAGCGTCTCGCGGTTCTCGTCGACGAGGTAGAAGCGAACGCGGCCCTGGGTGACGTAGGCCCATTCGGCTTCCTTGTGCCAGTGGAGCTCGCGAATGACGCCCGGGCCAAGGCGCATGTTGACGATGGCGAGTTCCTTCAGCGTCGGACATTCGCGCAGCGTGACCTCGCGCGCCCAGCCTCCGTCCTCAAGGCGGTTATGAGCCATCGCGAACGGGAATTTCAGGTTCGGGATGCCGCCATTGTCCGTCGCCGGCGGCATGAAGATGTTGGGGTTCATCTTGTCGAGGGCGACATTGCGCGGACCGGGATCGTCGGCTCCTCGGCTGCCGCGAATGGGCTGTGGGGCGTTCTGGTCAGTCATGTCAGTTCCTTTGGCTCGAAGTATCGGGATTTTCCGGCGGGCTTTTCCGCCGGAGACGGCAATCGCGCTGGCGGCAAGGGCCGCCGGCGCGGGCGGGCTACGGGTTAAGCGAAGGTCCCACCGGGAAGCGGATCGACGCGCTCGCCCTCCTTGGTGTCGCCAAGGGCGATGAAGAACAGGATGAGGGCGATCAGCGCCGGCATGATCAGGGCGCCGGCGACGATGATCTGGTCGACGAAGAAACCGATGGCACCACCACCCGCAAATCCAAGCAGGATGAGGAAGAAAATGCCCGACCACATCAGGTTCGGCTCGTTGTTGATCCCCTTCTTGCTGAAGAAAGACTGGATCAGGAAGTTAAAGGCCATTTGCACGACGAAGGTCACGGCTACGTTGCCGTAAAGCATGCCGTGATCCTTGTGGTAGGCATTGCCCTGCATGCCCGCCACGAAGCTGACGGCATAGGCGATCAGGTGCGGTTCATAGCCGCCCATCCATACCACCACGACGAGCGCGGCCAGGATCAGAAATTCGATGAACAGAATGGTGGTGGTGAGCACTTTGTGGCGCCGGAGCAGGCCCGACATGATCGCGCCGCAAATCGCCGAGCCAAGTCCGAAGCAAATAACCGACAGGAAAGGGAAGGTAAATTTCTCCCAATCACCCTGAATAAGCCAGTAACCGCTTTGCACCACGTTGCCGGACTGAACCGTCGCGAACGTCTGAGCATTTTCCAAAGTCCAGGCGTTCATGGATCCGGCCATGAACGCCAAAAGAAAGCCGACCAAAGGTCTTCCCATCAAGGGGAACCGTACGGCTTCGGGATGAGCTGGAACTTGCTTGTAAGACATTTGACGCACCCTTGCGCTTTTGGACCACCGGGGGCTGCACGGACGATCCGGTACTGCGACGCGTATCGGGAATGACCGGAACAGCGATTTTCAATGGAATCGATCGGGTTGGGGGCGATCGGATTTCATATATCGGGACTTAGAGGAGCGGCGGTGCGCCGTTTGCTTCGACTAAGCTTTCGATCAGCAAGTCGAATCGTGCGTACCCGGCTTGTGGCTACCGGACCGAACGGTTCAGTCGACGAGTCTGCGGAGAGCAGGGAGTGTGCGGCCGGGATACGGAATGCATCGCAAGGCCGGATGGGCATCAGCTCTTGCTGGGAGGCCGCGTTGGCGTTTTTGGCGTTCGGAGCACCCGGAAGGCACCGAGAGAGCCGCGCGCACCGAATAGGGCCGAGGAAAAAGCGCCGTTTAGACCTGGTCCCTCTGAGCAGAGCGGACCCGTTACGTTGGATGTATTCAAGCATAGCGACCCAGCTCGGAAACTCTTTCCGGCTAATCTATGTCGCGCGTTGATTTTTACTCAAATACAATTTCCGTATAGCGTAATATTGAAAATAATATCGATGATAGTTTGAGGGAAAATAAATGAGAAATATTTCATCCGTAGATCGAAATTGTCAAATGTGAACATGTTAGAGATATTCTTATTTTAGAGCCGTCTTATGTTGCTTCGTCAAGTCGGCTTCGGGTGTTTTCTCGCGAGCATTGATGTCGTCGGCAGGCGGGCGGCGACGAGGCGCCCGTGGAACGCCGTCGAAGGGGGCATCCTGAATCTGCGGCGTTCGGGCGCAAATTCCGGAGTAGGCGGGTCAAAATGGAGGATTGGCACCGAGGCCTGTCCGGTTGGGCTCGGTGTCCTGCAGACGCGGCTGTGAGCCGATCGATCTACGAGAGGTGACCGGAGAATAGCGTCTCCGCCATATGGTCGACGAAAACGCGCAGTTTCGGCGATAGATGTCGGCTCGACGGCCAAAGGATGCGGAAGGTGCCACCACGTTGGACGGCCTCATCGAGGACGCTTACCAGCGTTCCTGCGGCAAGCCGGTCGACAACCGCGAAATCCGGCAGGTAAGCGACGCCAATGCCGCGTTCGGCCATGGAGAGCAAAGGTTCGATGGCGCTTGAAACGGCTGTCCTCGGTATGTCTCCAAGCGCCGCTCCCGCCTCATCGAAGAGCCCCCATTTTTCCAGCTTGCCGGTGCTGGGATAGCGGTGGTGCAGGCAGCGATGGTGCACAAGATCGACAGGTTCCCGGGGAATGCCGTACTCGGCGAAATAGTCCGGCGCGCCAACCAGCTTGTACCGGAAGGTACCCAGCGTTCGCGTCATCAACCTTGAATCGCCGGCCTCGCCGGTGCGAATGACCGCGTCGAAGCCCTCCTCGATCACATCGACCAGGCGGTCGGTGAAGTCGAGGTCCAGCTCAATGTCCGGCCAAGCCCGCATGAAGGCGGACAGGGTCGGCATCATCAGCATGCCAACCAGGGGCAGGCTGACCTTCAGCACGCCACTCGGATGGCCTCGGGTCTGAGAAAGCTCCAGCTCGGCCGCTTCGATTTCGCAGAAGATGCGGCGGCAGCGCTCCAGGAACAGGCTGCCTTCCGGCGTGAGCGTGATGGCGCGCGTCGAACGGTGAAACAGTCGAACGCCAAGGCGTTCTTCCAGCCGCGCCACAGCCTTGCCGACAGCAGAGGACGACACGCCGAGCTGGCGACCGACCGCCGTGAAGCTGCGGGCTTCCGCAGCCTGAACGAAGACGTTGAGCGCGCCGAGGCTATCCATGGGAACCGACATAACATCGGACATATTAGTCCGAAGTGATCGGAATTGCAGCCTGTGTTTCATGAATGAGCCGCATGCCAACTTCCGGATCCGAACACGGTTCAAAAGAGGTTTCCCATGATCCCAGTCGCTCGTTCGATGCACCTTCCGCGCGCCGCCGCCGAGACATGTAAGGCGCATTTGAGCCCGGACGGTGGTCGATGACCGGGGAGAGAGAGCCTCGCATTGGGGGTTCAGACGCCCGTGCCACGTTGGAGGCAGCCGATCGTTTACCTTGGGGCGGCCTGCTCGCGCTTTCCATGGCGGCCTTCATCACCATCTTGACCGAGGCTCTGCCGGCGGGGCTCTTGCCCCGGATCGGCACCGGCCTCGATGTATCGGAAGCGGCGGCCGGACAGCTCGTGACGGTCTATGCCGTTGGCTCGCTCGTGGCTGCAATCCCACTCGTAACGGTCACGCAAGGGGTGCGGCGGCGTCCGCTTCTTCTTGCTGCGATCGCCGGATTTTGGGTCGCGAACACGATCACGGCCGTTTCAGGCAGCTATGGGCTGACGCTGGTTGCGCGCTTCGTGGCCGGCGTGTCGGCGGGCCTGCTCTGGGCGCTTGCCGCCGGCTATGCCGCGCGCATGGCGCCTGAGCATTTGAAGGGGAGGGCGATCGCGGTCGCCATGGCCGGAACGCCGTTGGCACTGTCGCTCGGGGTGCCGGCGGGAACGTTCCTCGGCGGAGCCATCGGCTGGCGTGCCTGTTTCGGCCTGATCAGCGGGTTGACCATTGTTCTGGTTTTCTGGGTGTTGGCCAAGGTGCCGGACTTTGCCGGCGAGCCCGCAGGCGGACGCAGGTCACTGAAACGCGTCTTCACGTTGCCCGGCATGCGTCCGGTGCTTTTCGTCGTGCTCAGCTTCGTGCTCGCCCACAACATTCTCTATACCTATGTCGCGCCTTTTCTCGAAGCCGCGGGCATGATTGAGCGGACTGACGTCGTCCTCCTGGTGTTCGGAGTGGCGTCGCTCGTCAGCATCTGGATTGTCGGCGTCCTGATCGATCGCCACCTGCGGGAGCTGACCCTCATCAGCATCGCCCTCTTCGCGCTCTCTTCGGCCGCGCTTTGGATCTGGAGCGACGTTCCGCCGGTCATCTACGGCGCGGCAGGGGTGTGGGGCCTGGCGTTCGGCGGCTGCGCAACGCTGTTTCAGACGGCGAGCGCCAAGACCGCCGGCCCGGCGGCAGACCTTGCCCAGTCGATGTTGGTGACGGTCTGGAACGCCGCGATCGCCGGTGGCGGCCTCCTCGGCGGCGTGCTGCTCGATCAGTTCGGCATCGGCGCGTTTGCCCCAAGCCTTCTGATCCTGCTCGCCGCCTCCTTCGCTGTCACTCTCAACGCGCGCCCGCATGGCTTTCCAAGCGGCTGCCCGGCCTGACTGGTTGGTCCGGAGGCAGCGCGTCAGCCATGTGCGCCAACAAATGACGGGGGGCAGTATTAACCAAGGCGATGAGCTAAGGATTTGAAATATCTAATATTAAAATCTAGCTGTCGATCATGTTCCGAAAGCGTAAACTACGTCTTCGAGTAGGGGGCACGCGGCGGCTTGCCGACCGAATGGTGCCTCCTACTGCGCTTTCTCCATATGTGCGAATTGGGTGTCGTGGAGCCGCCGATAGAGACCGTCGGCCCCAAGGAGGTCGCGATGGCGGCCTTCCTCGGCGATGCCGTCGCGCGTGACGACGACGATCCGATCGGCATCGCGGATCGTGGCGAGGCGGTGGGCAATCATCAGCGTGGTCCGACCTTCGGCGAGAGCGGCAAGAGAGGCTTGGATTGCCCGCTCGGTCTCCGTGTCGAGCGCCGATGTGGCCTCGTCGAGGATCAGGATCGGCGGATCCTTCAGGAAGATGCGGGCGATCGCGAGCCGCTGTTTCTGGCCGCCGGACAGCTTCACGCCGCGTTCGCCGATGATGGTGTCGAGCCCGTCGGGAAGCTGGTTCACAAGGTCGTCCAGCCGCGCCTTGGTCACCGCTTGTCGTATATCGTCCTCGGAGGCCCCGAGCCGACCGTAGGCAATGTTGTCCCGAATCGTTCCGGCGAACAGGAACACGTCCTGCTGGACGATGCCGATCTGGCTGCGTAGGTCGCGCAGCCGCAGGTTCCGGATGTCTGTGCCGTCGATCGTGATGCGGCCGGCGCTCGGCTCGTAGAAGCGGGGCAGCAGCGAGCAGATCGTCGTTTTGCCGGCACCGGAGGGACCCACGAACGCCACCGTCTCGCCGGAGCGGATGGTCAGATCGATGTCGGTCAAAACCGGCGCGCCGCTGGCGTAGGCGAAGCCGACCTTCTCATAGCGGATTTCCCGGAAGGTCTCGGGAAAGGCGGCAGCGGAGGGATGGTCGACGATGTCGGGCTCGGTCTTCAGAAGCTCCAGATAGGAGCGGAAGCCGGCGATGCCCTTGGGATAGATCTCGATGATGGCGGCCATCTTCTCGATCGGACGGAAGAAGACGTTGATCAGCAGCAGGAAACTGACGAACCCGCCGTTGGTCAGGTCCCCGTGCAGGACCAGCCAGGTCCCGGCAACCATGATCACGACCTGTGTCAGCCGCATGCCGAAATAGCTGATGGCGGTCGACGCGGCCATCATCTTATAGGCGGCAAGCTTGGTCTCCCGGTAGCAGGCATTGTCGTGGGCGAAGAGCGCGCGCTCATGGTCCTCGTTGGCGAAGGCCTGGACGACGCGCATGCCGCCGACATTTTCTTCCAACCGCGCGTTGAAGGCGCCGACCCGAGAGAACAGGCTGCGGAAATTCTGCGTCATGCGGGCGCCGTAATGGGTGGTGAGCCACGCCGTGATCGGGACGATCGCCCCGGTGACGAGCGCAAGCGGCGTATTGATCGTCAGCATTAGCACGAACGCGCCGACGAAGGTCATCACCGCGATGAAGGCGTCCTCCGGCCCGTGATGGGCGACCTCGCCTACTTCTTCCAGGTCTTTGGTGACCTTGCCGACCAGATGGCCGGTCTTCTGGTTGTCGTAGAAGGAGAAGGAGAGCTTCTGCAGATGGTCGAAGGCGCGCCGGCGCATCTCGGTCTCGATGTTGATGCCGAGCATATGGCCCCAATAGGTAACCACCGACATCAGCCCCGTGTTCAGAATGTAGACGGACAGCAGTCCGAGGGCTGCCAGCACGATCACGCCCCAATCGCCGGCAGGCAGCAGATGATCGACGAACATCATCACGGCCATCGGAAAGCCCAGCTCCAGCAGCCCGGACAGCACCGCGCAGGAGAAATCGAGCAAAAACAGCCGCTTGTAGGGCAGGTAGTAGGCGAAGAACTGTTTGATGACGTCCATTGAAAATCCAGGATCGTTTTCTTGCGGGCTTTGCTCGGCGGCGAACCGTTTTCGTCACCCGCCGGTGCGACGCAGGAGCCAGATTAGATAGGACCCACCGACCACGGCGGCGAGCAGACCGGCCGGGATCTGATAGGGGAACGCAATCGTTCGTCCAAGCCAGTCGACGAGGATCATGAGTTCGGCACCGATCAATGCCGATGCGACGAGTTGGTGCGTGCCGCGGGCAAAGCCGGACAGGCGGGCCAAATGCGGTCCGATGAGTCCGACCAGGCTGAGAGGGCCGACGATGAGCGAGGCGATCGCCGCCATCAGAGCGGCGGCGAAGGCGAGGGTAATCCGGCTCGTGCGTACGGCAAGACCGAGCGATCGGCCGACGTCGTCGCCGAGCGGCAGGATGTCGAGCCACCTGCCAGCCAGCGTCAGCGGCGCGATGAAGGCGACTGCCGCTGCGAGCGCAGCCGCTGCCGGCCCGATCCCGAAGCGGTCCGTCGAGCCGGACATCCAGGTGAGCAGTATGAAAACGTTCGGCGCCCCGGTCGCGAACACGGCGCTCAGGATCGCCAGGCTGAGCGCTCCGATGGCAATGCCGGCGAGAAGCAGGTGCTCGGGCCGCAAGCCGACGGATGCGGATATGGCCAGAATGGCAAGCACTGCGGCGATCGCGCCGGCCGTGCATCCCGCCATCATCATCGTCAAGCCGGGGGAGGCGGTTAGCAGAAGGACGGCGGCAAGCCCGACGCCAGCCCCGGCGCCGACGCCGAGTACCTCCGGCCCGGCGAGCGGATTTCCGGTCAGTCGTTGCATCAGCGTTCCCGCGGCGGCGAGGAGGGCGCCCGCCGCGGCTGCCGCCAGCATACGCGGTGCCCGGAACGGCAGTAGGTCGGCAAAGAGCTGGCCATGGGCAAGCTGCCAGCCGCCGTAGTCGCGGCCGAAACTGAGAGACAGGAGAACCAGCGGAACGGCGGCAAACGCCAGCCACCCAATCGTTTGCCAGGGCGCCCTCCGGCGACGAACCGAGACCTGCATTTGGGCACCGATGGGTCGGTCGTCGACCCTCAGCCGGGGGAGAAGCCACAATAGCAACGGTCCGCCGAGCAGGCCCGTCGCCGCGCCGGTCGGCATCAGTTCGCCATCGCTGATGCTGGCAACCTGCACCATTCCATCGGCAAGCCACAGGGTGAGCGCACCGATAACCGGTGCGGCCGCGAGCATCTGGCGTGGCGAGCGGGCACCGCTCAGGCGGGCGAGCGCAGGGGCGGCGAGACCGACAAAGCCGATGATGCCAACCTCGGCGGTGACGCTTGCCGCCAACCAGACGGCGAGGGCGATCAGCACCAGGCGGGTACCGGTGATCGCGAGTCCCAGGCTGCGCGCGCTCGCGTCGTCGAGGGCGAGCAGCGCCAGCGGCCGCAGGAGCAGCAACGCGGCGCCCAACCCCAACACGAGGCGGACGGCGAGCGTGATAGCTGCGTCCCAGCTCTGCTGCTGCAGCGAGCCTGCGCCCCAGACGAACAGCGACAGCACATAGTCGCCGTTCGCGAGCACCAGCGCGGCGCTGAATGCGGACGCCATCAGCGAGATGGTCATTCCGGATAGGACAACCATCACCGGCTCGAGGCCGCGCTTCCAGCCGATCACGAGCACGAGTCCAACGGCAGCCAGTCCTCCGGCGAAAGCGATCAGTTCGCGGGGGACGGCGGCAAGGACGGATCCCCAGACCGTTGCGGCAGTCAAGGCAAGTTGGGCACCCGAGGCAATCCCGAGCGTGGACGGATCGGCGATCGGATTGCGCAGCACGCGCTGCAGCAGCGCACCGGCGAGGCCGAGGGCCGCCCCGGCGAGAAGCGCGGTCGCCGCTCTTGGCACAATACTCTGCCAAAGCAGGATTTGGTCCAGGGTTTGGCTCGTGGAAGGGGGGCCCGGCAGTGTCGGTCGGTCGGCAACGGTGAGTGCGAAGAAGGCGGCTGCGATGAGCGCCAGCAGTCCCCACATGGTCGCCGTGGTCGTCGGCGCCGGACGCCTCAACGCAAGCTCAGCCAAGTCCGCGCTCCCGGCCGAGATCGGTAAGCGCATTGGCGAGCAATTCGGCAAACCGCAATGCGGCGGGCAAGGCGCCGAATGGATTGATCGGCGCCAACGTCAGCACCCGTCCGTCTCGGACGCTCGGCAGAGCCGTCCAGAATGCACTTTCGGATAGGATTCGACGCGCATCGGGCGGGATCGGCGGGATCACCACGATCCAGGCGTTCTCGATGCCGGCGAGCGCCTCCAGCCCGACGGGAGCCGTCGCTGAGTACCGGGTGCGCTGCCGCCAGGCGTTGGTCAGTCCGAGCCGTTCGATCACGCCGCCAAACATGGAATCGGCACCGAAGACGCGAAAATGGCGTGGATCCCCCAGATTGATCGGAATAACGGGTTCGCCCGAATACCCGGCAAGCCGGTCCCGCAGCCGCGCGATGTGCGCGTGCGTCTCATCGACGAGTGCCTGGCCGGCGCTCCGGCGGCCCGTGCCTGCCCCGATCGTCAGCGCGGCGCGTTCCGCAGCCTCGAAGGGCGAGATGTCGAGGTCGTAGACCGAAACGCTTTCGACCGGAGCCACCAGTCGCAGCTTCGGCTCGGCCCAGGTGTAGTAGTTGGACGAGAAAATCAGATCCGGAGAGGCCAGCATCAGCGCCTCGTAGTTCGGGCTACCGCGCAGGCCTATGTCCGCGACCCTCTCCGGGACCATAGGCTCGACCGACACGCGTCGAAACAGGATCAATTCCGCCGCGGCGACGGGAACGATCCCGATCGCCAGAAGGGTTTCCAGCACCGCCCAGTCGATCGTCGCGATCCGCGGCTCATTGGCTCGGGCGAAGCCAGCCGAGGCACATGCCATGGCTCCGCCCAGGAACGCTCGCCGCGACATTGGTCCGATAGCAGGGCCCGTCATCCGGCTACCGCTACGCCGCGTCGACATGAGCCGGGATCTCCTTCCATCGGGAACGGCCCGAAACGCGGGCCGCGTCCGTGTCACCATTCGTAGGTCAGGCGCCCGATGATCGTCCGGCCATCGCCGTAGTAGCAGCCGAACGAGGTGCAGGTCGCGACGAAGGTCTCATCGGTGATGTTGTTGATATTGAGGGATCCCTTGAAGTTGCCCCGCTCATAGTGAAGGGCGGCGTCGAACAACGTGTTCGACGGCAACAGATTGGCGTTGGAGTCCAGATCGTAGCGGCTGCCCACAAATCGCACACCACCGCCGAAGCCGAGACCTTCCAACTTTCCGGTCTGGACCGTGTAGTCGAGCCAGGCGTTGGCCATGTGCTCGGGCACGTTCGCTGGACGGTTGCCGGCGTTGTCGCCCTCCGTGATCTCCGCATCGGTATAGGTGTAGTTGACGAGCAGGTTGAGCCCCTGCGCCAGGCTCGCGGTGCCGGAGAGTTCGACACCCTGAACGTGGACCTCACCGTTCTGGACGGTCTGGCTGACACCGTTGATCACCTCAGACGAGGTCACGTTCTTCTGCTTCAGATCGTAGGCGGCGGCCGTGAACAGGCCGTTGAAGAAGGTCGGCTCGTACTTGATGCCGACCTCGTACTGCTCGCCGGTCGAGGGGTCGAACGGTGCACCGCCGAGGGCGACTGGCATGTTGCCGATCACCGGTTCGAACGAAGTCGCATAGCTAACATAGGGTGCGAGCCCAATGTCGAACTCGTAGCTGAGGCCCGCCCGTGTGGAGAAGGCGCTGTCGGATTGGAGCTGGCGGGTTTCAGTGGCGCCGGAGGTCGTCGTGGAATCGATCCGCGTCCAATCGTGACGCAATCCAAGCGTCAGCAGCCACCGGTCGAGGCGAATTTGGTCCTGACCGTACAAGCCGAACTGCGACAGCGTCCCGTCCACATCCGAGCTGTACCAAGCGCCGCCGGGGATCGTCTGCCCGTATTGCGGATTGCGCAGATCGATCGACGGCGCGTTGCCGAACTCCGTCAACGTGTCGACCCGGTGTGCCCGGATGTCGAGACCGGCCAGAACCTCATGGGTCAGCTGTCCGGTCGCGAACCCGTACTGGAGCTGGTTGTCCATCGTGAAGGTGCCGAGATCTTCGGTGTTGTATGAAGACCCCCGGTTCGCCACGAATGGGTCGGATGCGCTGAGACCGGAGTAGTAGAGGTTCTGATAGTCCCAATCGAGCCAGAGATAGCGAGCGTTCTGCCGGAAGGTAAGCTCGTTCTGGAAGGTGTGCTCGAACTCATAGCCGATGCTCGCCAGCGTGCGGTCGGAGCTGTCGAAGTCCGGGTCGCCGATATAGAGGCTGCGTGGTGCCCGGTAGCCGTTGGTGGTCTCCAGCGTGTATTCGAGCGGAAGACCGACCGGAGAGTCGGAGACGTCGTACTGGATGTTAGCCATTATCGTCAGCGAGGTAACGGCGGACGGGGCCCAGGTGAGCGCCGGCGCCAGGAAATACCGGTCGTCGTCGACATGGTCCATCTGGGTACCGCCGTTCCGGACGAGGCCGGTGAGCCGGTAGGCGAGATCGCTGCGGCCAGCGACCGGGCCCCCTACGTCGAAGCTGCCGGTATAGCGGTCGTCGGTCTGTGCCTCGGCGTTGATCTCGCCGAACGCTTCGAAGACCGGACGTTTGCTGACCAGGTTGACCATGCCGCCGGGATTGCCCTGTCCGTAGAGGACGGAGGAGGGTCCGCGCAGCACTTCGATGCGCTCCATTCCGTAGGGCTCGATCGAGGTCGCGCCGAGCTCGCGAATGATCTTGAGGCCGTTGAGAAACTGGCTGTTGGCGGCTGAGAAGCCGCGAATGTACGGCGTGTCGAAGCGCGCATCGTTTCCAAACGGTTCGGAGAAGACGCCGGCGGTGTAGTCCAGCGCCTCGCCGAGATTCTCTGCCGCGCGGGCCTCGATCTGGTCGGCGGTGATCACCGACAGCGACTGGGGGATTTCGAGCACCGGTGTCGCCGTCTTCGAACCGGTCAGCGTGACATCGGCGACATAGCCCTCCACCGGCGCCGTTGCCGCCCGCGTGCCCGTTGCCCCCTCGACATTGATCGTGGAGAGCCGGACGGCCGAATTGTCCGCGGACTGGGCGACCGCCAGCGCCGGAGCCAAGCACATGGACACCACGCTCCACGCCACTGTAGTCCGCAGCCGACTTTTCAAATGCATGAACGCCTCCGTATTTCCACAGACCTCGCGATCAAATTTCAGAATTATTCAAATATAAATTCTCGAAGTTCGATCGATCGGGGTTGGAGACGTCATATCGATACGCGAACGATTCAGATTGTTCACTTCTGCCATGGATTGAATAGTTTTGCGATGATATTGCGACACTGCATCCTGCCGCTTTCGTTTGGCGGCTCGCATGCATTTGCTTCAGCGCAAGGATGCAGATGCAGCGTCTCGCTGCACCAGCCGGAGTTTGCACGATGACGTTTCAGCCGGGCATGACGTCGACCCTCGAGGGAATCACCGTCCTGGAGGATTTGTGCTGGCGACGCTGGAATGGCGTGATTGCCGATGTTTGGCATGCCGCCTGTGCGCCCGGTGCCAGCGGCGAGTACGTCTCCCGCAATGCTCGTTTGTTCGTGCTTTTGGAGAATGAAGGCGCCGGCTTCAACGTGCGCAGCAGCCCGCGCGGGCCCGATCTTCCGCCGCCGGACGGTCCGACCCACATCAGCTACGTTCCGGCGGGCGTTCCTCTTTGGTCGCGGACGGAGCGCCCCCGGCGGGTACGTCATCTCGACCTGCATTTCGATGTGCCGACGCTCAGCCAGCGGCTTGGCGAGGAGCTGGATGCGGAGCGTTTGGACACGCCGAACCTGATGTTCTTCGACGAGAGGCTTTTCGCCCTCGCCAAGCTGATCGCTGCCGAATGCACGAGCCCCGAGGCCCATCACGACCTTTACGGCGACGGACTTACCTTGGCGCTGTTCGTCGATTTGATGCGGCTCGGCCGCAGGATGCCTTCCGCACAACCAAAGCTCGCCCATTGGCAGCTTCGGCGGGCGCAGGACTTCATGGAGGCGAACGCCCTTCGCAACATTCGCCTTCAGGAACTCGCCGCCCTGACGGAGCTGTCGCAATCCTATTTCAGCCGGGCGTTCAAAGCGGCGACTGGCATGCCACCCTACCAGTGGCACATGACGGCGCGGATCCGGAAGGTCCAGGAGCTTCTTCGGCAAAATGACCTTCCGCTCACGGAGATCGCTTTGATGGCGGGCTTCTCCGATCAGGCGCACTTCACTCGAGTTTTCCGCCGGGTTGCCGGCACCACGCCCGCCGCCTGGCGTCGCGCGCATCGGAATTGAAGCTCTTTCTACCGGGTCGAGGGAGGGGGGCTCACTCAACAGCTTCCCCCATGCGGCCGGGGAGTTGCTCCAGCACGAACTCGATGGACAGGGGGGTCTGGAACCAGATGGCCGCGCTCAAAGCGGGATCGTCGATCCAGACGGAGCGATCCTCCAGGTGCACCTTCAGCGTGCGGTAGAGATCCATCTTCTCCACCTCTTTTCGCTTGCCGTTCGGCCACAGGAGCATGTCGACGTCGAGAAGCGGCGCCTGCTCGAGGCTGAGCCGGATCCAACCGGCCGCATCGGCTCGGGCCTCTAGATCGGCGGGAAAGCGGAAGCCGAGCTCCCTCAGGAATCGGACGGCCGGTGTGTGGCTGCCCCACAGCGTGAACTGACCCGATCTGAGGTCGGCAACCGCCGCGCTTTTTCCCGCAAACTCGGGGTGACGGCGCCGGATCTCTGCGAATTTCGCTTCGATGCTGCGAACAATCGTGTCCGTCTCGGCCGTTCCGCCCGAGGTCGCCTGGTCGAGGAGCCGCAGTCGGGCCTGCCAGGGCGCCCCCCAGGCGGGATATCCGGCCGGCGCGGCGATGACGGGAGCGATCCGGGAGAGCTTTTCGTAGGTTGGCCGATCGAGGGCTCCGTAGGCGGACACGATCAGATCCGGTTCAAGCGCGAGCACCCATTCCACGTCGATTGCCGGGCCACGCAGGACCGCCGGCTCCGCGCCGAGGGCCCGGCGCTCGTCCTCGGCCCAGGGCCATGTGGCGAACGGCTGGCGACCCCACCATTCTCTCACGCCGACGGGTGCGTGACCGAGCGCGTACAGGAAATCCTGGTCGGTGTAGCCGAGCGCGACGATCCGCTTCGGCGGCTGCGGAATGGTCGTTTCGCCCAGCGCATGCCGGATCCTCACGGGAAACCCATCCGCCCGTGCCGGAAACGCGAGGACGCAAACGGCGACGGCGAGACCCGCAAGAAGAAGCAGCGAACGAAGGGCGTGCGCAATCATCGCCGCCCCCGTGCCCGTGCTTCGACGCGGGCCGACGGCGTCCCAGGGACGATTAGGGGGCTGTGGGAAATAGGATCCTCGAGAATCACGCAGGAGAGGCCGAAGACGCGTTCCACCAGATCCGCCGTGACGATCTCGCGCGGAGCGCCCTTGGCCACGATTCGTCCCTCGCACATGGCCACCAGATGCGTGGCATAGCGGCAGGCCTGGTTGAGGTCGTGGAGGACGGCGACGATCGTTCGGCCTTCGTTGCTGTTGAGGACGGCAAGCAGCTCCATGAGCTCGATCTGGTGCGCGATGTCGAGGAAGCTGGTCGGCTCGTCCAGCAGCAGGAACTCCGTCTCCTGAGCGAGCACCATTGCAAGCCAGACACGCTGGCGCTGGCCGCCGGAGAGCTCGTCCATTCTACGGTGCGACAGGTTGGCAACGTCGGTGGCATCCATCGCGCGTACGACAGCTCGCTCGTCCGACGATGTCCATTGGCGGAGGAGCGACTGGTGCGGATGGCGCCCGCGAGCGACCAGATCGGCCACCCGGATTCCGTCCGGGGAGATCGGCATCTGCGGCAACAGGCCGAGCCGCCTGGCGACGTCTCTGGTCGGAAGGTCTGCGATCGAGCGGCCGTCGAGCACGACCGTTCCGCGCTGCGGCTTCAACAGCCTCGCGAGCCCGCGCAGGGCGGTCGACTTGCCCGACGCATTGGCGCCGACGATGACGGTCAGAGAGCGGGCTGGAATGGCGAGGTCGAGCCGGTCGACGACTGTCTTGTCACCGTAGCCGAATGCAGCGTCGCGCGCGGCAAGGCTGGAAGGGGTCGATTGGTCCACCATGCCGCCTACCGCCCGGTTTCGCGCAGAAGCAGCCAAACGAAATAGAGCCCGCCGAGCGGCAACGTGATCAGGCCGGCGGGAAGCTGGGTCGGCGCGAAGGCGTGGTGGGCCGTATAGTC
Organism: Amorphus sp. 3PC139-8; assembly: GCF_040750475.1. NCBI lineage: Bacteria > Pseudomonadati > Pseudomonadota > Alphaproteobacteria > Hyphomicrobiales > Amorphaceae > Amorphus > Amorphus sp. 3PC139-8. The sequence continues at coordinate 25,107 of NZ_JABJVY010000002.1, forward strand.
CGCCGCCGCAAGCAGGAGCCCTCCCATCGCGGCGGCCGATGCGATGGACAGGTGGGGGGAGCCGGTGAAGCGCCGTGCAAGCTGGGGGGCTGCGAGGGCGACGAAGCTGATCGGACCTGCGGTTGCCGTCACGAGCGCGGTGAGCCCCACTCCGACGAAGACCAGGAGGAGCCTCGTCCGTTCGGTCCGAACGCCGCTTGCGCAGGCCAGGTCGTCGCCGAGTTCCAGTTGCCGCATCGATCGCGACAGGGCCAGCGCCCAGGCGAGCAGAACCGCTTCGAGCGCTGCCGTTGCGCCGAGTGCCGCCGTATCGATGCCGTTCAGGGAGCCGGCGCCCCAGAACGCGGCCGAAGCGGCGACCTCGAGCCGCGCGCCGGCCAGCATCCAGGTATTGAGCGAGGCGAGGATAGCGCCGACCGCAATCCCGATGACGATGAGGCCAACTCCGCCGGTCCCGCGGGAGAGGAGATAGACGCAGGCGGCGGTCGCCAGCCCGCCGAGAAAGGCGCAGCCCCCTACCAGGGCGGGCCCGGCGCCGAGGAGGAGCATTGCGGCCAATGCCCCGGCGTAGGCGCCGGCGTCGAAGCCCACCACATCTGGGCTGCCGAGGGGATTGCGGGTCAGAGACTGGAAGATCGCGCCGCTGGCACCCAGCGACGCTCCGAGGAAAAGGGCGGCCGCGATCCGCGGCAGGCGCCATTCGAGTACCACCATATGCACCCGCTCGTCGGCCGTGCCGCCTATGAGGTTGGCGAGGTCGTCGGCCGTGATCGGGTAGGCACCGCTGAGGAGGCCGGCGCCTGCGACGGCCAGTGCGGCAGCCAGGATCGCAAGGCTCCATCCAACCGCTCGCAGGTCGATCCGCTGTGCGAACCGTCCGCTGAACACGCGCAGCCGCAGCATTGGCCGACCGAAGTCGATTGGGTCGATGGCGCCCATGGCTATTGTCCTTGAGCGGCAAGCCGCCGGGCGAGCAGGATGAGCACCGGTCCGCCGACCACTGCGGTGACGATGCTCGCCGGCAGCTCTTCCGGCCACGCCACGACGCGCCCCACGATATCGGCGAGAAGCACGAGGGTCGGGCCGAGCAGTGCGGCGAAGGCGAGGATCCGGCGTTGGCTGGACCCTGCGATCTGCCGGGCGATGTGGGACACGATCAACCCCACGAAGCCGACCGGTCCGACAGCTGCCGTCGCCGAACCGGCGAGCAGGGCGATCGAGGCGATCGACAGGACGCGCGTGGTCGCAAGACGCAGCCCGAGGGAGCGCGCGAGGTCGTCGCCCAACGCCAGGGCGTCGAGCGACCGGCTCACGGCGAGAGCTACGACGAACCCGGCCGCAGCGAAGGGAGCAATCGAAAGCGGCACCTCGTATCCGACGACGGCGATGGCACCTGTCATCCAGTGGCGTGCAAAGTCGAAACCGCTCGGATCGAGCAGCATGATCGTGCGGGCTGCGCCACCGAGAACGGCGCCGAGGGCGACGCCGCCCAGCGTGAGACGGAGGGGTGTGGCCCGCGTGCCGCCGACGGACCCGACCGCATAGACGGCGGCCGACGCCACGCCCGCGCCGAGAAGCGCGAGCCAGATCTGGCTCTGGATCCCTGTCTGGCCGAACAGGGCGATCCCGGCGACGACGGCGAAAACGGCGCCGGCATTCACCCCGAGAAGGCCGGGATCGGCGAGGGGATTGCGGGTGGTCGCCTGCATCACCACTCCGGCGACAGCGAGGCCCGCCCCCGCGAGAATGCCCAGCAGCGTTCTCGGCAACCTGAGATCCAGAAGCACGGCGCGATCGGGTCCTTCGCCCGCCCAGAGGCCGGCGAACAGTTCCGGCAGGCTGATCTGCCGCGAGCCGATTGCGAGGCTCAGCACCACGACCAGCGCAAGGGCGACGATGGCCATGGCCAGTTCCGCCCGCCCAGTCGACGCCGCTCGCCCCGCGAACGAGATCGGCCGTATCAAGCGGACGATGCGGCCATTTCGGTGCCGCTTCTTTGCGCCGCCGTCGCCGGTCGTCGCATGCGGGTGGGATCGTCGATCCAATACGCCACGAGCTTGTGCCGGTCGGTCGGCAGCTTGAAGACGGATCGCACGTGCTTGCGGAGCGCCCGGATCGGCCTCTGTTCGCCGGCGGCCCACACATAGTCCGGTATGTCCGGGCCGCGACGGGTGCGAACGTAGTCGAGCATAGCCGCCGTCGATCGGCGGCACTCGCCACAGTTCCAGGTGACCTCGGCCCCGGGATGCGCGGGAAGCTCGATCTTATGGTCCGGCCCCTCGACCTCGACGAATATCTCCGAACGGACGTCCGAAGGCGTCTCCTCGAGAATGCGCGAAAGCGCCGGCAGCCCGGTGGCATCGGCCAGGAGGAGCTGATGCCGGGTCCCCGCGGGGGGCGCGTAGAGGCCGCGGGGATTGTTGATGATCATTGGGCTGCCGATATCGGCGCACTGGGCCCATTCGCTGGCGAGCCCGCCCTCATGTATGACGAAGTCGATGTCGATCTCGTGGACGGTCGGATCGAACCGCCGCACCGTGTAGGTCGCGCAGCGAACCGGCGGCTTGTCTGTGCGATAGCTCCAGCGGCCCTCCGCGTCGATGATTGGCAGGACGACCTCGCCGGTTTCTTCGCAGGGGAAGAAGAGCCTCAAATATTCGTCGCTCACCCCCGTCGCACGGAACGCCGAAAGGTCGCCGGACAAGGTGAGCCGCACCATGCCGGCCGACAGGTTACGCCGTGCGACGAGCTCGACCTGATGAAAGGCGCTTCCACGCATTCCCATGGCGGACACCGTCACCACCGATAGACCAGCGAGCCGATCACCGTACGGCCCGGGTCGAGATAGCAGTAGCCTCCCGTGCACGTGGTGTCGCGAACGTCGAAGAGGTTGGTCGCGTTGACCTGCAGCTGCAGTCCGTCGAGCTTCGGATCGACTTCTCCGAAGTCGTAGCGCGCGGCCGCGTCGACGAGCGTGCGAGGCTCGTTGACCAGCGTGTTGGTATCGTCGCCGTAACTCTTTCCGATATAGCGAACGCCGGCTCCGAGGCTGAGACCCGCAAACGGGGTGTCGAGGGGCAGGGTATAGTCCGCCCACAGCGCGGCCATGTGCTCGGGGACGCTGGAGACGTAGTTGTCGATGGTATCGGCCGGGCCCTCGATGATCTTCAACTGCGTATAGCTGTAGGAGCCGGTGAACGAGAGGCCGTTGCCCAGGCTCGCGGTCGCCTCCAGCTCCACGCCGCGGCTCTGCAACTTCCCGCGCTGGACCTGCGTGTTGACGCCGTTGATGACCTCGTAGAACAGGCCGTTCTCCTGGTCGATGTTGAAGAAGGCCGCACTCATCATGACGTTGTAGTCGGACATCAGATATTTGACGCCAACCTCTTCCTGCACGCTCGTGGTTGGTTCGAAGGGCGCGTTCGTCGTGGTGTTCCATCCGATGTTCGGCGAGAAGGCGGTCGAATAGCTCACATAGGGCGCAAGCCCGAATGGCGTGAGGTAGGTCAAGCCGGCACGGAACGAATACTCGCCGTCGTCCTGGTCGAGATCCTCGACGTCGCCCGTGGTGAGATCCGTATAGTCGGAGGACAGCCGGACCCAGTCGTGGCGACCTGTGAGCGTCAGGAGCCACGGTCCGTAGCGCAGTTGATCCTGAGCGTAGATGCCCACCTGAAGCTGATCCTGGTCGGTACGCGACGTATAGGCGGGAGAGGGGATGTAGCCGCCATAGTTGAGCGCAGCTGTGTTGAGCGGCGCGATCGTGCCGGACCCTGTCAGCCCGCTATAGGACGTGGCGGAGAGATCGAGGCCGAACAGCATCGTGTGTTCCACAGGCCCGGTCGCCACGTCCAACTGGACCTGATTGTCGACGACGAACGCGTCGAGGCGTTGGTTGTCGTGTCCGTTGCCCCGGTCGATCAGGGCGGGGTTCAGGGCGTGCTGCGGGCCGTTGTAGGTGTAGACATACTCCGTGTTGATGCTTTGGGTGGAGTAGCGTGCGTTCTGTCGGACCGTGACGGTGTCGCTGAGCGCGTGCTCGAACTCCCAGCCGATCCGCGCCTGATCGTGGGTCATGTCGTCGTAGGCGGGATCGCCCGCCTCGAACGGACTCACGTGGCCGTAATAGTCGTTGTAGTAGGCCGGGTTGCCGCCAGTGTCGGAACGGGAGACTTCGGCAAGCAGCGTGAGCTTGGTCGCTGCATCCGGTTGCCAGGTCAACGCCGGTGCGAAGAAGTAACGGTCGTCAGCGACCGACTCGAACTCCGTGTCGGCCGAGCGTCCGAGGCCCGTGAGGCGATAGAACACCGTATCGCTGCCGCTCACCGGGCCGGAGAGATCGAACTGGCCCTGATAGCGATTGTCGGTGCCGAGCTGCAGTTGCACTTCGTGGAAAGGCACTTTGGTCGGCCGTTTGCTGATGACGTTGTAGAGACCGCCCGCACCCGTTGCCCCATAGAGGGCGGAGGCGGGTCCGCGCAGGATCGAGATGCCCTCCAGCCCGTAAGGTTCCGTCAGGAAATAGCCGTAGCCGGCCACGGGTTGGCGCAAGTTGTCTCGAAAGACCCCAGTGTTGGACACGTTGAAGCCGCGAACGAAGAACGAATCGAACCGGGGATCCGTCCCGTACGCGTTCACCCGTGCGCCGGGGGTGTAGGAGATCGCGTCGAGCAGGGATTGCGGATTGCGATCCTTGATCTGCTGCTCCGTGACGGACGAGATCGACTGCGGCGTTTCGACAAAGGGGGTGTCGACCTTGGCCCCGGTTGCACTGGACAGACCGACATATCCGTCGGCGAGGATGACGCCTCCGCTGCCGCTGACGCTGATCTCGTCGAGAACGACTGCGCCGGTCGGATCCAGGCCGGCGCTGGCCGGCGTTTCATCGAACGCGCCTGCGATCGTGACGATTCGTCCGTCGAACTGGTATCGCAGCCCCGTTCCGGCGAGAAGCCGATCGAGCGCCTCTTCCAGCGTGTAGGTGCCCGAGAGCCCTTTCGTTCGCTTGCCGCCAACGTGCGCGGTGTCGAAGCCCAGATGGACTCCAGTCTGCATCGCCAGCCTGTTGAGCCCTGCCGATAGGCTGCCCGCCGGGATCGCAATCGCTTGGGCGGATTGCTGGGCCCGGGCATCGGGCGCGGCGACGAGCGCCTGGGCGGCCGTGCAGAAGCAGAGCGCAAGCGTGAAGGCCGCAGACGTTCGGCGGCGAGTGGCTCTTCGGACCATGTGAAACGCAAACCCCCGTTGACTGATGTCGCGCCCGCGAAAAAGACGCTCTTTCAACAGGACGTTCGGAAAGCGGATCTTGGTCCGTCGGTGCGGGAACTTTTTTCGTCTTAATACACCACCGTCAGGAACGGTCCGACGCGCACCAGGCGGAGATCGAAAGCGCGCGCGAAACTCCGCATCGCCTCTTCGGGGTCGGTGAGGTCGAACGTGCCGGAAATGCGCTGCGCGCGCCGTGCGCTGTCGGCGACGACAACCCGACCGGGCAGATGGCGAAAGATTTCCTGGACCACGGTGGGGAGGGGGCGGTCCTCGAACACGAGCCGGCCGGAGCGCCATTGCGCCACGAACGCCTCCGGCACGGTCTCGATCGGCCCCAGATCGCCCTGCGGATCGTAGGAAATGCGCATGCCCGATGTTAGCATAGCCGTCTCCCCGCCCGCACCGTGCACCTCCACCATATTCTCCACGACCGTCACCTCCGCCTGACCATCTACGAGATTGACGTCGAAAGCCGTGCCGAGATCCCGGATGGTGCCGCTTCCGGCAACGACCAGGAAGGGACGGGCTTCGTCGTGCACCACCTCGAAGAACGCCTCTCCTTTGAGCAGGGCGACCTCGCGCGTCGCCGGGGTGAAGCGTTCGTCGATTGCGCTGTCGGCATTCAGATAGATGCGCGAGCCATCCTGCAGGACGATCACCGGCATCTCATCGCTGCCCGACACGACGTCCGCGCGAAGATGGAGCGGACCATCGAAGGCGAAAAAGAGCCCGGTGGCGAGGGCGATGGCGGCAACGACGACGGCGGGCAACGTCTTGGATCCGCTTCCTCGACGCAGCAGCCGCTTGGTCAACGCCGGATCGCGAACGACGGCGCTGCGCGCGTCGCCAAGAAGGCTTCGTACTTTCTCAAATTCCCTGGCCTGCGCTGGATCGCTGAGCCAAGCCTCCAGTTGGCGGCGCTCCCTTGCCGACATCCGTCCGTCGGTAAGGCGCACTGCCCAGTCCACCGCCTCTCCGCGGATGCGGTCCTTGTCGGAGACGGCTTCGGGCGCGGGCATGTGCGATTGATCGTCCAAAGATCCAGGCATGGCGGTTCGAACCGACGTTCAGGGTCGAGACCCTGACCTATTCGAACGCTTCCATGCGGTCCAGGCAATGAAGCAATGCCTTTCGCAAATGGCGATCGACCATGCGGCGCCTGATCCCGAGCTCCTGGGCGATCTCGTCCTTGCCCACGCCGCCGATCAAATGGGCAACGAAAACGAGCTTGCATTGGGGCGGGAGCACGACGATCGCGTCGCGCAGGGCGGTCAACCGCTTCGGCGCATCGAGGCGCGTCTCCATGGCGTGTGGCGAAGAGGCAATTTCCTCCGCCTTCTGGTCGAGGATGGTGAAAAGCCGAGCCTCGAAGGACGCACGGCGGAGTCTGTCGACGCCGAGATTGGCCGCCGCCCGCAGCAGGAACGAACGGAGCGAGGAGACCCGCGTAATCTTCTCCGGCGACGCCGCGAGATTGACGTAGAGATCATGAACGACATCGGGCGCGAGAGCGGGGTCGACGCCCCTTCGTTGCACCGCGGAGCACAGGTCTGCGTAGTACGCCTGGATCGCCGTATCGAGAGCGTGGCGCTCCCGGCTGCGATCCTCTGACCGATGCGGTGACATGATGTTCATTGATGTTTTGGGGCTCGGACTTCGACACAGTGACGGCGTGCGGAAGGGGATGAATCCTCCGTCGCGCCCTCACACGACCAAATATGACTATTTTAGTCAAGTTTGGAGCGTAGGGCGTCGTTAAGATCGTCTGTTGCGATCCCGAGAAAGGCGGATCGGCTCTCTAGCCGTGACGCCGAAGCGTGACCGGGATCGATTTGTAGGCCGGGACCCCGCAATCGCGATCGAAGTCGGCTGCGCCGACGAGAACATTGGCCTCCGGATAGTAGGCGGCGACCGACCCTCGAGCGATCGGGTAGGACACGGCCGTCATGCCGGCGAGGACGCGTCCGTCGCGGGTGACCAGGTCGACCGTGTCGCCCTGCGCGAGCGAGAGGTTTGCAAGATCCTCCTCGTTGACGAACACGACGTCTCTGCGGCCCGATATTCCGCGATAGCGATCGTTGAGGCCGTAGATCGTCGTATTGTACTGATCGTGGCTGCGCAGGGTCGTGCAGATGAGGGTTCCCTCATCGAGCCCGTCGTCTTCATCGGTTCCTGCCGACACGAAGAAATGGGCCTTGCCGTCCGGCGTATCCCATTTCCGTTCGGAGGCATCGACCCGCAGACGGAAGCCGCCCGGCTCGCGAATGCGCTCGTTGAAGTCGTAGAAGTCGGGAAAGACCTCTTCGATCTTGTCGCGGATACGACCGTAGTCGTCGGCCATCGCGGCCCAGTCGATACCATCGTCGGGGAAGGTTGCCTGCGCGAGGGACGCGATGATCGCGACCTCCGACATCAGGGCCTCCGATGCGGGCTTCAAGGTGCCGCGCGAGGCATGGACCATCGACATGGAGTCCTCCACGGTGACGGACTGCTGGACGCCGTTTCGAACGTCGCGCTCGGTCCGTCCCAGGCACGGCAGAATGTAGGTGTGCTTGGCCGTAAGCAGCGCGGACCGGTTCAGCTTGGTCAAAATCTGCACATTGAGATCGAGCCCGCGAAAGGCGGAGAAAGCCAGCTGAGGGTCCGGCATCGCGACCGCGAAGTTGCCGCCGAGACCGATGAAGGCGCGTGATGATCCGTCCGCCATCGCGGCGAGCGCATCCACCGCGTTGTGGCCGTGTTTGCGCGGCGCCGAGATCCCAAACGCCTTGTCGAGGCGGGCGAGAAAGGGCTCCGCCGGGATCTCGGTGATCCCGACGGTGCGATCGCCCTGCACGTTGCTGTGGCCGCGGAGCGGGCAGATACCGGCACCGGGCTTGCCGATATTTCCCCGCATAAGCAGCAGGTTGACGATCTGGCGAACATTCTCCGTACCGTGGCGGTGCTGGGTGATCCCCATCCCATAGCAGGCAATCACGCTGTCGGCCGACCAGTAGGTCTCGGCCATGCTTTCGATCGCCGATTGGGCAAGGCCCGAGCGCTGTTCGATCTCCTCCCAGGAGGTCAGGTCGAGATCGCTGACGAGCTCGTCGAAGCCGACCGTGTGTTCTTCGATGAAGTCCCGATCGAGGAGACCGTCGTCATCGCGCGCAAGGCGGGCCGCGTCCTCGGCCAGCAGGGCCTTCATGATGCCTTTGAGGACTGCCACGTCGCCACCGACCTTCACCTGGTGGTAGGCGGAGGCAAGCGGGGTGGAGGAGAGTGTCAGCATCTCCATCGGGTTCTGCGGCGGAGCGAAGCGCTCCAGCCCCCGCTCTTTGAGAGGGTTGAGAACGACGATCGGCTTGCCGCGCAGCGAGACCGCCCGGAGGGTCGTCAGCATCCGCGGATGATTGGTCCCCGGATTGTGTCCGATGGAGAAGACCGCGTCGGCGTGCTCGAAGTCCTCAAGCGTGACGGTGCCCTTGCCGACGCCGATGGATCGCGGCAGGCCGACGCTGGTCGGCTCGTGGCACATGTTCGAGCAGTCTGGAAAGTTGTTGGTGCCCAGCCGGCGCGCCAAAAGCTGATAGAGGAACGCGGCCTCGTTCGAGGCGCGGCCCGAGGTGTAAAACTCGGCCTGATCGGGATGGTCGAGCGCGTTCAGCCGGGCGGCGATGCCCGCAAAAGCCTCCTCCCAGTTCACCGGAACCAGCCGATCGGTGTCCGCATCGTAGCGGAGCGGCTCGGTGAGGCGCCCGGCGTCCTCCAGATCATGATCCGACCAGGTCCACAATTCGGAAACGGTGTGCTGTGCGAAGAATTCCGGCGTCAACCGCTTCCAGGTGGCCTCCCAGGTGACGGCCTTGGCGCCGTTCTCGCAGAACTCGAAGGAGGATGTGTGCTTGGGATCGGGCCAGGCACAGCCAGGACAGTCGAAGCCATCCGGCTGGTTCATGGTCAGGAGCGCGCGGTTGTCCGCGCTTGCTCCCATTTCTTCGCGGACCGCTCGCGCAACGGCGGCGAGCGCTCCCCAACCTCCGGCCGGGCCGGAATAGGGCTCGACGCCTTCAACTTTGTTTCCGCTGCTTTCGGAGGACTTGCTCATGGTGGAGGCCCCAATTTTCTGCTGGTTGACGGAGTCTCGGCGGTCGATCCCGGATCTCGGACGGTCACATCCGGCACGCTGGACTTGCGATTGCTGTCAACGGAGCAATGTCGATCCTTCGCGCCCAACTGCCAGGCTAGCGGTCCGGGCTGGACCCCACCAGTCCGAATTTGGATGTCTAAGGGCACGCGTTTGTGCCCGAAGGTTGATATCGAGCTTACGAAAGGCAGGCTTCAGCTCGATGCGAGCTCGTCGGTTTCATGAGCGACGATCCGGGATAGATCGACCTGGAACAGGGTCCCTGCGGACCATCGCCAATCCGTTCGGCACCTTACACGAGCGGTGAGGTGAACCGAGGTTAGGTGGCGACGCTGGATCCGATGCGGCTTGCGGAGATCCAGGACGAGCTGGAAGAGATCTGAGCGGCCCTCATGGTCGCGCTGGACATCGGGTAGCCGCAAATAAGGGTTCGTGCAGGCGGTCGTCCGCTCTCTGTTCGTCGTGTTTATTCTGGAGGGTATGCGCGCTTGTAGTGTCCGGTGGCCCGTTCGTAGGCGCCGCCGACGGATAGGAGCGAAATATCGTCGTGGGCGGAGGCCACGGCCTGAAGGCCGACGGGCAGGCCTTCGGATGACAAGCCAACGGGAATGGAGGCGGCGGGGTTGCCGGTCAGGTTGAACGGATAGGTGAAGGTCGCCCACGAAACGATGTTCTTGTCCTCATAGCCAGGGGGCGTGTCGAGCCCTGCCTCAAAGGCGGTGACCGGAACCGTTGGCGTGAGCAGGAGATCGTACCGTTCGAAGAATTGGCGGATCTTCTCGCGAAAGGCGTAGCGGGCAAAGACGCTCTCGTAATATGCACCCATCTCCTGTTCCAGAGCGAGCTGGAGAACCTCCAGCACCGACGGATCCAGGAGTTCGGGACGGTTGAGGATGGTGTCCTTCAGCTTGGTGCCGACCCCGGCGTAGAACTCCGCCGTCCATAGTTCGATCGGGTCATCCATCACCTGCTCGACGAGTTCGACCTCGGCGCCGAGACCGGCGATGCGCTGTACCGCTTGCTCGGTCAATTCGGCCACTTCACGGTCGACCCGACCGTAGCCCAATGTCGGGCTCCAGGCGATACGGAGCTTGCGATATGTCCGCGTCGCCCCCCTGAAATCAGGTTGCGGCCCCTTCACCGTGAAGGGATCTCGCTTGTCGTAGGCGGCGATCACCGACAGGACGATGCTGGCGTCTTCCGCCGTGCGTGCCAGCGGCCCGACGTGGGCGAGCGTCGGTGTCGCGGACGTCGGGAAGACAGCGACGCGGCCGAAATGCGGCTTGATGCCGAACAGGCCAGTCAGCGCAGCGGGGATGCGCACGGAGCCGCCGCCGTCCGTTCCCAATGCGTAGGGCACCAGCCCGGCGGCGACCATCGCAGCGGCTCCGCAACTTGATCCGCCGGGCGTCATTTCGGTGTTCCAGGGATTGCGGGTGATGCCGGTCAGCGGGCTGTCGCCGACCGCCTTGCAACCGAACTCGCTCGTCGTCGATTTGCCGAGAATAACCGCTCCTGCCGCACGCAGACGCTCTACCGAAGGTGCGTCGACGGGCGACGGTGCGTCCGGCGTCGACTTCGACCCGAAGCGTTGGGGCATCCCGGCCACGGCGATCAGGTCTTTGACGGAGGTCGGAATGCCATCGAGTTCGCCCAGCTTCTCGCCCCGCATCAGCCGGGCTTGCGAAGCTTCGGCCTGTTTGCGCGCGCCGTCGAAATCGAGATGCGCGAACATGTTCAGCTTCGGCTCGAGCTCCTCGATACGCCGAATGACGTCGTCGAGGAGCTCGACCGGAGAGAACTCTTTCACAGACAAGCCGCTGGAGAGCTCGCGGATGGTCTTGAATGCGAAATCGGATGACATTCCGATCCTCCGAAAGACGGTTCGATTATTCTTCGACGAGGGCGATGGCGCGCACCGGCGAGCCCGAACCGTCCTTGAACTTGATCGGCAGGCCGATGAACTCGAACTCGCCCTTGTCGAGGAGTTGTTCCAGGTTCACCAGCCATTCGTAATGCGAGATGCCGAGATCGCGGCAGAGCCGGTGCTGCGCGAAGATGTTGTCGGTCGGCTTGTCGGTCGACGGCCCCTCGACGCCGTGCATTTTGGAGCCGCGGTCGTAGAGCCACTTGGTGGCCTCGACTGTCAGGCCGGGATTGCCCCAAACGATCTGACGCTTGTCGTCCTTGTTGCGCTCGTGGAAGCCTGTGCAAAGAAGAACGATGTGGCCGTCCACCTTCACGCCGGCCTTCGCCTGGGCTTCCTCCATGTGGGCGAGCGTGATGTCCTCGAGATCGCCGATATGGCGAAGGTCGAAGCACACGGCCTTGCCCATGAAGAGATCGAGCGGCATCTCGTTGATCGGTGCACCGTTCGGATTGACGTGGAGGTATGCGTCGACGTGTGTCCCCACATGGTCGAGCATGCCGATATAGTTCGTCTGGAAGGTCATCGCGTCGCCCTCGACGCCGAGACCGAACGAGACGGTGCTCTCGTGGGTGAGGGCCTTCAGATAGATCGGGCTCTGGAACAGCTTGTGAGCCGGCATGTTGTCTTCGATCGTCAGGCTCAGGTCGATAATGCGCTTGGCCATTGGCTCTTCCTTTCTTGGGTCGTAGGGGAGGGAGAAACGGTCACATGAGCGAGGGCAGCCACGTCGCGACACCGGGCACGAAGGCGATGAGCGCAACGAGCAGGAGCAGGATGATCCAGTAGGGGATCGACCCTCGGAATATGGTGGCGAGTGTCGCGTCAGGGTCGGTGATGGCCCCCTTGACGGTGTAGACGCAGAGGCCGAGCGGTGGCGTGAGCAACCCCGCCTCGATCGCGACGATGCCGATGATCGCAAAGGCAATCGGGTCGTAGCCAATGGAGGCGGCGAGCGGCCCGAAGATCGGCACCGTCAGCAGGATGATCGACACGGAATCGATGAACATCCCGAGGAAGAACCAGACGAGCACCATGATCCCAAGCACCATGAGCGGGGAATCGCCGGCGCTCAGAAACAGGTCCTGAATGAAGGTCACGATGCCGCCGAGAGCGAGCAAGCGCGAATACATCTGCGCCGTGATGAGAAGGAACAGGAGCGGGGCTGAGATACGGCCGGTTTCGAGAACGGCCTCGCCCAACCCCTTCAGGCTGACGCCCTTGAACAGCGCCAGGACCAGAGCGAACAGGACGCCCACGCCGGCGGCCTCGGTTGGCGTGAAGGCGCCAAGCCAGATGCCGCCCAGGACGACGAGGATCAGGATGGCGACGCCAAGGCCACCCCAGATCTCGCGGCGGCGTTCGGACGCATCTTCGATCTCGTCGGCGGATACCTGATGCGAGGATGCGCCGAAGGCAGCGGGGCGTAGGGTGGCGTAGGCCACGATGAAGACGAAGAACATCGCCGAGAGCACGATCCCCGGCAGTACACCGGCCACGAACAGCCGCCCGATCGATTGTTCCGCGATGACGCCCCAGACGATCAGGAGCACGCTGGGCGGGATCAGCATGCCGAGGGAGGCGCTTCCCGCGATGGAGCCGAGCGCGACCGACTTGTCGTAGTTGTGGCGCAGCATCTGGGGATAGGCGATGCGCGAGAAGGCGGCGGCCGAGGCGATGCTGACGCCGGTCACGGCGCCGAACACCGCGTTGCCGCCGACCGTCGCGAGCGCCAGCCGTCCGGGTAGCCGCTTCAAGGAGCGGTTGATGATGCTGTAGAGATCGCCGGCCGCACCGGAGCGCGAAATGAACTCGCCCATCAGGACGAAGAGCGGGATGACCGCGAAGACGTAGTCGCGGATCGCCTCGTAGGTCGTGTTGGCGAGGAGGGATCCCGCCACCTGCAGGCTGCCGGTCAGGTAGGCCAGGCCGAAGAAACTGCACAGGCCGAGTGCGATCACGACCGGCACGCTGCAGAGAATAAGCCCGATCAGGATGAGAATAATGGCGATGGCGAACTCGGGACCGCCCATGAACTGGTACCTCGTCTGTCGGAAAGAGAGGGAGAGATCAGTGGGAAGCGGCTTCCCGTTCCACCGATACGTCGCCGTGGAGGACGGCCCGCAGGACGATCAGCAGGTAATTGAACGCCGCGAGGATCGAGCAGACGACGATCACGGACTTCAGCGGCCACGTCGGCACCTGGAACGCAGCGTGTCCCTCGAACTCATGCACCGCTATCGCGCGCATCATCGGTTCCCAGGATGCCCAAGCGATGAGTGCGAAGAGAAGCAGGCCCAAGGACGAAACGACCGCCTCCAGCACGACCCGACCGCGGGGGCCGAGCCGGGTCGGCAGCAGCTCTGAACGAAGCATGCCGCCGATCCGGACCGCATAGCCCAACTGGAGAAAGGCGATGACCACGATCCCGTTGGCGACGATCTCCGCAATGCCGATGATCGGCATGTTGAGGATGAACCGCATCACGACGTCCACCGTGATGAGGATCGCCACCAGGATCAGGAGGACGGAAGCGACATATTTGAGGATCTGGCTGACGAAGGATGCCAGCCGGTCGACCGTGTAGAGCATTTGGATGTCTCCGCCGTCTTCCCGGACCTGTCTCCTTTTGCGAGATGACGGATCACTGGATCTCGTAGCGGTACGGCCATTCGTGGCCGAGTTCTTCTACCTTATCCATGTAGAAGTTCAGGACCCCGGACCCTGGCTGGCCGCGATCGTTGAGCTCCTGTGCCATTCGGTTTGGAAAATCCTGGAGCGCGGTTGCCCAATCCGTCTGTGCTTTGTCGCTGATCTCCGTGACCTCGACGCCGAGCTCGCTCAGCTTCTTGAGGCCTTCCGCGTCGTTTCTGGCGCAGATTTCGGCGGTAACGGCGGCCCACTCTTCGCCCATTTCGGCGAGGATTTCTTGGACTTCGGGAGGCAGGCGGTCCCAAGTCTGCTTGTTGATGGTTACGGCGTTGAGATACTGGGCGCCGAAATCGGTCTTTGTGAAGTATGGCGCGATCTCGTTGAGCTTGAACGTGTACCACCACGTCGCCGCGCTCAAATACCCTTCGTAAACACCCGACTGCATGGACTGGTAGGCTTCGTTGAGATTGGAGGCGACGGCCGTGGCGCCTTTGATCCATTCGAGGTTCGTGCCGGCGCCGGCGATCTTGTGACCCTCAAGATCCTCAAACGCCTCCCAGGCGAAATTCGTGCCGAGGCCGTAGTTTTCCAGGCACGAGCCGCCGAGATAGATCTGATTATGATCGCGCTCGAAGCTTTCGGAGAGCACGGGAAATTCTTTGAAAGTGGCCTTCGCCGCGTCGGTCACCATGTAGGCGTCGGGAGAATTGAAGGGCAGGAACAACGTGAAGGTCTGCAGATAGGCGTTGGACGGCTCGAAGATCAGGCTGATGAAGCCGATATCGAGAATGCCGTCACGCGTCGCCTCGAGGATTTCGGTGACTTTTGCGACTTGGCCGGCGTGCAATTCCTGGATGTTGACCGTGTGGTCGGTGCGCTCCTCGACCCGCTTCTTGAGTTCCGGCGCGAACCAATTATGCGCGCTTTCGGTATAGGCAAGAAATCCAATGGGATGGCCGGAGCCGAGCCTCAGGTTGATGGTATCGGCCTGGGCGAGGCTGGTGCTGGATGCTAGGGCGGCGAGAAGGCAGGAGGCGCTAAGCGAGAGCTTCGACATGACGGACCCTTTCTGCGAACGGTGTAAGGGCGTCCTTCCTGGGTGGCAGTAACGGACGCCTCGTTTTGCTTATGGCCGAATGCTTCCATTCCCGGTTTCTGTTGACAATCTGGAAAAAAAGGATACTTGATATAAGTTATAATTATATCTTTCTTCTATGCCGGCGCTGGTATCTGCTCACCCGGGGTGGCGATGGACGTCCGCGATCTGAAATCCCTCATCGCCATTGCGGAGACGGGGAGCTTGTCGGCGGCGGCGCGGCGGCTGAATGTGACGCAGCCTGCACTCAGCATGTCCCTCAGGCGTTTGGAGGCTGAGCTATCCGTCACCCTCGTTCGCCGCCACTCGCGCGGGGCGGAACTGACGGAAGAAGGCCGCTATGTCCTGCAGAAGGCCTACGACATTCTGCACGAGATGGCCGAGATCACGTCGGTTGTCTCGAACCTTGCGGAGGAGCCCGTCGGGCATGTGCGGCTCGGCCTGCCGACGACCGTCGCGGGCGGCCTGATCCCGGAGCTGTTGCCTTTGCTCAGGGCGCGCTATCCGCAGATCAAGATCCATATCGTCGAGGCCATGAGCGGCGTGCTGGCCGAGCTTCTCCACCTCGGCCGTCTCGATCTCGTGGTGATGTTCGATATCCAGCCGATGGCCGGACTACGGAGCGAACCGCTTCTCCTGGAAAAATTGCAGTTTCTGGCCCCGCCGGGCCATCCGCTCGCCCGGTCCGGCAAGGTTCGTCTCGAGGAGGTCGTGCAACTCGGTCTTGTGCTGCCGGGGCGCGATCATACGATCCGCAGATATATCGAGAACTCGTGCCATGCTGAGGGGCTGGCGCTGAATGCCGTGGCCGACATCGACTCTTTGCCGGGACTGATCAATCTGGTGAAGACCGGTCATTGCACGATCCTGCCGACCTATCTGGTGAGGGATCATATCCGCGAGGGCACGATCGTTCCGGTCGAGATTACGCGGCCGGAACTGGAGTGGACCCTCCATCTGGCGACGCGTCACGATGCGACGCGACCGCGCGCCAGCATGGCGACGGCGCGGTTGGTGGTGGAAATCTGCACCAATCTCGTGCAGCGGGGCGCTTGGCCGGGACGACTGCCGACTGCCCACGGTATTTCGGCGTGACGTCATTCGGCCGAAGGCGAAAGAAAGAAGTCTGACTGTCGAGCTTGGTGGTGGCGATGCGATATCTGAGATGCCGGCCGCGCTCAGATCGGGTCGATCTGGACGATCAGATCGGTCTCGATCGGTGCGTCGAAGCTCATCTCGGGCTGATAGGTCGCGATCCGCGCGTGGGGCCCGCGATCGTCTCCGAACACCGCGATCAGGAGGTCCGACGCGCCGTCGAGCACGAGCGGCGCCTTGGTGAAGCCGGGGGCGGCGTTGACGTAGCCCGAGAGCTTCACCACTCGGCGCACCCGCTCCAGAGAACCGACCAGGGCCTCGATCTGGGCGAGGTGATGCAGTGCGCAAAGCTCGGCGGACCGACGCCCGTCCTCAAGGCTGACCCCGCCGCCGAGCTTGCCTTTGACGGGCATGCTCCACGCGCCGTCCCGAAAGACGGTGCCGATCGCGCCGGACAGGAACAAAAGGTTTCCGGCGCACACCCCCGGCACGAACCGCCCCTTGGGAGGCGCCGTCGGAGGTAGTTCATGGCCGAGCTCGGCGAGAATCGTGCGCTCGCGGCTCATGCTGCACCCGCCTTGACGGTCGCGATGCCGCGCCGGCGCCAGTTAACGGCGACCACCGAGGCCAGAACGGCAAGCCCAGCCAGGTCGCTGAGCCCGCCGGACCAGATCAGGGACAGGCCGGCAACGATCAGAGCAATGCGCTCGACGGGATTGCATCGGACCAACAACCAACCCTGGAGGCCTGCAGCGAGGGACACGACGCCGACACAGCCGCTGGCGAGCGACAGGGCGATGTCAGAGGACGACCCGATGCCGAGCAGCTCTGGACGGTAGACGAAGAAATACGGCACCACGAATGCGACAGCACCGAGTTTCGTCGAGACAAGGGCCGTGCGGAAGAAGTTCGACTGGGCGAGCTGCGCGCCGGCCCAGGCGGCCATCGCCACCGGCGGGGTGATCATCGACAGGATCCCGAAATAGAAGGCGAACATGTGCGCCGACAGCACCGACACGCCGAGCTTTGTGAGCATCGGCGTCACCAGCGACGCGACCAGGAGATAGGCGACCACCGTCGGTACCCCCATGCCCAAGACCAGGGAGGCCAGCGCAGTGCAGGTGAGCGCCAGAAACAGGTTGTTTTGAAAGACCAGCGCGACCATCGACGTGAGCGACAGGCCGAGCCCGGTGAGGGTGAAGACGCCGACAATGAGGCTGGCGCAGGCCGTCGCGATCGAGATCACCACTGCGCGGCGGGCGCCGTCCATGAGCGCCGACGCCACGGCGCGCGGACCCATCCGCGTCTTCGCGCGCGGCAGGCTGACGAGCCAGGCGAGCACGATACCGATCAGGGCCGAGCGGGAAACCGAGTAGCCCTCGAAAAGCGCGACGCAGATGCCGACCAGGGGGACGAGCATGTAGATCTCGCGGACGACTTCACGCAGCCGCGGCAGCTCCTCTCTCTTAAGCGGCTGCATGCCGGTGCGGGCCGCCTCGAAGTGGATCATCGTGCCCACCGAGAGGAAATAGAGGATCGCGGGGATTGCGGCGGCCCCGACGATGGTGAGGTACGGAACCCCAATGATGTCGGCCATGACGAAGGCGGCGGCGCCCAGTACCGGCGGAACGAGCTGGCCGCCCGTCGAAGCGACCGCTTCCACCGAACCGGCGAAGGCCGGCGTATAACCGCACCGTTTCATCAGCGGGATCGACGAGGTTCCGCTCGCGTAGACGTTGGCCACCGCAGATCCGCTGACCGAGCCGAACAGGGCGCTTGCGACGACGGCGACCTGGGCCGGTCCGCCCTTCGAGCGGCCGGCCAGCGCGAGGGCGAAACGCATGATGAAGTCGCCGACGCCGGAGCGTTCCAGCATCGTCCCGAACAGGACGAGGAGCACGAGGTAGGTCGCGGCGATGCCGACCGGGATGCCGAAAATGCCTTCGGTGCCGAGATACTGGTACTCGATTACCTGCGGCAGGCTGAAGCCCCGGTGGGAGAGCGGCCCGAGCCACAGGTCGCCGAACAGGGCGTAGAGGATCGCCACCACCGGCAGGAGCATCATCGTCAGCCCCAGGGTCCGTCGGGCTGCTTCCAGCACCAGGACGATCGCCGCGGCGCCGAGGATTAACTCCGTCGGGGTGATCGGCGTGATGAAGGTCATCCGCAACAGGATGGCCTCGTGGTTGATCGCAACGAAGAGGAAGGCGACGGCGCCGAGCGCGGCGCAAGCGAGGTCGACCACCGCCGTCACGGCACGGCCGCGGCGGCTTGCCGGGTGGGTCAGGAATACCAGCGCGACGGCGAGCGCGAGATGGATGCTTCGCTGCTCGATCGCGACCAGCGTGCCGAAGGCGGCGGTGTAGAGGTGGAACAGGGCGAGCCCCAGCGCCACCGCCTTACCGAGCGTGTCGACGATGCGAGCCGGCATCGCGTTCGATCCTGTCACTGGATGCGCCTGAGGCTACTTGCTGTCCATGCTCCTGTAGTATGCTTCCGCGCCGGGATGCAGCGGTCCGCCCGCGACGTCCGGAAGGTTGTCGGCCGA
Organism: Amorphus sp. 3PC139-8; assembly: GCF_040750475.1. Classification (NCBI taxonomy): domain Bacteria; kingdom Pseudomonadati; phylum Pseudomonadota; class Alphaproteobacteria; order Hyphomicrobiales; family Amorphaceae; genus Amorphus; species Amorphus sp. 3PC139-8. The sequence goes on from NZ_JABJVY010000002.1 coordinate 43,819, forward strand.
GAACGAGCCGAACATAGCCGCTGATTGCCGGATCTCGTCCGGATGGATGGCAAGCACCTTGGCGAGCCCCCCGGCGAAACCGGGGTCCATCTTTTCCGGAACGATCAGGATGTTCTTCAAGACGGGAACGGTGACGTCCTGTGTCACGAAATACCACTTGTCAGCCGGGATTGTCTGCTTGCCGTAGCCGGCGGGCAACACGGCGTCGATAGTGGCTTCCGGCCACGGCATGAGCCGCATCTTCTGCTGGGTGATGAGTTCCTGGATCCCGCCGATGACTGGTCCGACGTAGGCGTCGGCGTGGCCGTCGCCGATCAGGCCGCTCGCTTCGGAATAGCCCATGAACGCGATGTTTCCGCCCCAGCTCTCGATGTCGTCGTAGGTGACACCCATCTGCTCGAACAGACGACGCACGATCAGTTCGCCGCCGTTGTTGCGGGGCGGCACGACCAGGCGGATCGCCTTCTTCTTGGCGACAAGATCCTCGATCGTGGTGTAGTCGGAGCCTTCTTTGACCAGGAAGAAGGCTTGCGGAACGAAGCCGAGATAGCCGAGGGCGGCGACGCCGGGCACTTTCTGCTCGAACGGCGCGGTTCCGGACCGGCTTGCGGCATAGATGTCCGACTGCGTGAATCCGACGTCGGCGAGACCGCCGGCCACCTTCGGGAGGTTCTCCACACCGCCCCCGGTCGTCACGGTGACGTTGGTGTCGGGATAGGCCTTCTCGATCAACTCTCCCAGCACGCCGGCCATCGGATACCAGCCACCGCTGACGGGACCGGAGGCGATGGTGAGGCGGGGCGGTGCCGAGCTCTGTGCGACGGCCGCACCGGCGGAAAGGATGCACAGCGCCGAGATGACGGCAGCCTTCAGATGAATGCGCATGGCGGTAGGTCCTTATTTCACCTCTGGTTTCGGGTCTGATCTTCCGTCAGTTGATCGAGCTTCGACAAAAGCTGCGGCCGCAGCACCTTGCCGTAATGCGAGCGCGGTATCTCATCGACCACGAACACCCGCTTGGGACGCTTGAACCGGGCGAGACCTTCGTCGCAGCCGTCGATCAGCGCGCGCGGGCTCAGTTCGGCGCCTTCGCTCGCGACGACGAAGGCGGCGACGATCTCGCCCCATTCCTCGTCGGGCAGGCCAACGACCGCCACCTCGGACACGCCTGGCTGCTGGGCGATCGCGTCCTCCACCTCCTTCGGAAGGATCGAGCTCGCCCCGGAGCGGATCACCTCCTTCAACCGGCCCGTGATGGTGAGCCGCCCCTCCGCATCGAAGGCACCGAGGTCGCCGGTGTGGAGCCAACCGTCGCGCAGTGCCGCCTCGGTCAGTTCCGGCTCCTGCCAGTATCCGGCCATGACGTTGTCGCCGCGGATCGTCACCTCGCCGGAAGGCCCGAGACCGTCCGATGCCGGGCCGCCACCCTCTCCGAGCCGGATCTCGTAGTCGGCAAGAACGCGGCCGGAGGCGCGCATCAGGTGTTTCCGCGCGGCGGTATTTGGGGCTGCTGCAAAATCGGCAGGCGACAGATAGGTCGTGATTGGCGCCTCGGTCAGTCCGTAGAGCACGCCGATCCGAGGGCCGATGAGATCGAGCGCTCGGGCAAACGTCGCAGGCGGCAGGCGTGAGCCTCCGACGTGGACCGCGGTCAGGCGGGCGAGACGCGGATCGTCCTTGCGGATGTGATCCAGAACGCGGACGAGTTGGGTCGGGACCATCGAGGTACGGGTGGCGCCGGTTTCGGCGAAGAGATCGGCAAAGCGCGCCGGATCGAAGCGACCGCCGAGAACGACCTCCGCGCCGGCGGCAAAATGGCTCATGACGATGACCTGGGCGATCGGCCACAGCGGTCGGATGTTGAGGAACACGTCGTCCGGCGAGATCGCAAAGCCCACCGACGTCGCCGCCATCACGGCGGCGAGGTTTCTCTGCCGGATCATGGTCGCCTTCGGCCGGCCCGTGGTTCCGCCGCTGAAGTTGAGGGCCGCCAGGTCATCCGGACAGCCTCCATCCCAAGGCTCGGGGTCGCCGGCGGCGATCACCGTCTCCATCGGCGTTGCATCCGGCAGGGCGCCGGCGGCCAAAACAACGCGAATATCGGGAAGGGCTGCCCGGATCGCATCGAGGTCTCCGGTATGGTCCGCGGTGGTGACGACCGCTTTGGCGCCGGCGGAGACAAGCTGCGCGACCTTCTCGACCGGCGCCATGCGCGGGTCCAGCGGCACCCGTACGAGCCCCGCGGCCATCACGCCGTAGTCGGCTTCGAGATAGGCGCGCACGTCCGGAAGGAGCAGCCCGACCTTGTCGCCCGGAGCCAGTCCGAGCGTCTTGAGCCCGGATCCGAAGCGGAAGACCCGCTCGAAAAACACCGCGTAGCTCAAGGTGTCCTTTGCGTCGCGGACGGCCGATCGGTCTCCGTAGCGGTCGGCCAGCTCGGCGAAGACCTGCGCCAGATGGTCCTTGCTCACCATCCGCTCAACACCACGCGGCCGGTAACGCCGCGCCCCTCGATCATGGCATGAGCGCGGCCGACTTCGGCAAAAGGCAGCACGGTGTCGATCACCGGCACAATCTGCTTTGATGCCATCATCCGCAGTGCCTGGCGAAGGTCGGCGAAGGTGCAGTTGCCGGAGCCCATGATCCGCAGGCGCCGCCCGATCACCAGCCCCGGATTGATCGAGACGGGTGCCGCACCGATGTTGCCCAGCACCACGATGGCCGCATTCTGGGCGCAGGCGCGCATGCTCTCCGGCAAAGTGGCGGTGCCGACATTCTCCAGTACAACGTCGACGCCCTGCTTGGCCGTGCGGGACCAGACTTCGCGGCTGAAATCGAGCTTGGGGCTCACGACGATCTCGTCGGCGCCCGCCGCAGAGATGGCATCGACCTTGGCCTCGGAGGTGGAGACCGCGATCACGTGGGCGCCCACGGCCTTCGCGACCTTGATCTGGTGCAGGCCGAGCCCGCCGCTCGCGCCGGTCACCAGAACGACGTCGCCCGGACGCGTGTCGGCGACGCCGAGAGTGGCGCGGACCGACGTCCCGACCGGACAAGCCGCAAGCGCCGCCGGCAAGAGGTCCAGCTCGTCCGGGATCCGGAGGGCATTGGTCGCCGGTACGCAGCAAAACTCCGCATACCCGCCGCCGCCGCCATCCTCGCCGATGATAACGCTGTTGCGACACAGATCGTGACGTCCGGCGAGGCAATGACGGCATTCGCCGCAGAAGCGCCGATGATAGACGACGACCCGTTCGCCGAGACGCGAGGGATCAACGTTCTCGCCGCAGGCGGCGATCTCTCCGGAAATCTCGTGGCCGAGCACCACGCCAGTCCGGTCGCGCGGGAGCTTGCCCGCACGCGATAGCACGTCATGGTAGCAGATGCCGGCAGCGTGAACGCGGAGGAGGACGTCCTCCGGTCCAGGCTCTGGGGTCGGGATCTCGATCACCTGGAAGACCTCGGGCCCACCGAATTCGTGGAAAGTTAACGCCTTCAATTTCCTAACCTTTCCGGGCCGCGAAACGCGCAGCGCCGTCTTTGTAGTCTCCGAAGGATTCCAGCCACGCCCGCACCTCGATCACTTCTTCACGCTCGGCGGCTGAGAGCCGGCGGACCGCAAAGCCCGCGAGCCGCTTGTGAGCCTGCACGGCTGCGGCGGGCTTGGCGGCAAGCGCGCTTGCTAGCTCCAGGGCGCGGGAGAGCGGGTCTTCCGCGAGTTCGCTGACGAGGCCGACCGCCCGGGCCGTCTCCGCATCGAGGGACTCGCCGAGCAGCAGCATCCGCATCGCCGCGTCGCGGCCGATTAGATCCGCCAAATGCATCGCGCTCACCGCCGAGATCATGCCGTGATTGACCTCGGGATAGGAGAGGCGGGCCTGCGGTGCACAGATCCGGAAATCGCAATGAATCGCGAGGGTAAGGCCCATTCCGACGCAATGGCCATGCAGGGCGGCAACCACAGGCTTCCAGAGCGGTGTCGCCATGCCGGGAATGGCGGCAAGCAGGATCTCGGTCGAAACCATCCGGCTGGTCTCCCGGACCTCGGTGATGTCCGAACCGGCGCAGAAGGCGCGCGGACCGGCCCCGCACAGGACCACGGCCCGAACGTCCGTATCGGCGGCCAATTCGCTCCACATGGCTCCAAGACGCTCCTTCGACGCCACGTCGAGGGCATTCAGGCGTTCGGGCCGATTGAGGGAGACGACCGCCACGCCGTCGTCCCGTCGATCAAGAAGGATACTGTCCAATCGTCTGCCTCATCGTCTGAGTGCACGAATTAGATGCAGCGATTAGGAACTAGACAAATACGGAATTTTTCCAACTTCATACGCGAATGCTATGGATCGGAGAGAACGACGATGGATGAGAGCCAGGGTGTGGCCGCAACAGATGCGCAAGTCGACGGCTGGAGGGCGCGCGGGTCCTCGTCGCGGATCAGCCTGCGCCAGCTCGAGGCATTCGATGTGGTCGCGAGCGAAGGCAGCATCACCGCCGGGGCCGACCGGCTCGCCCTTTCGCAGCCGAGTGTCACCCGGCTGATCGCGGATCTGGAGCGCAATGTCGGCTTCGCCTTGTTCCGCCGCGACCGCAAGCGCCTTGCCATCACCCCCGAAGGCCGGCAGTTCTGGGAGGAGGTCAACCGCTGCTTTACCAGCCTGGATCGGTTGACGCGGTTTGCCGACGACATCCGGGACCTGCGGGCCGGCAGTCTCCATGTGGCCGTCGTGCCCGCCCTCAGCCTTGGCCCGGTGCCGCGTGCGATCGCCCGGCTGACCTCCGACCGGCCCGAGATTTCGGTGCTGTGCGAACAGAGAACTTCAGAGCGCACTTTGGTCGCCACGGCGGCCGAGGACATCGATGTGGCCGTGTCGCTGGGCTGGGGCCGCATGCCCGGGGTCGCGACCATCGCCCAGTACACCACGGAGTGCGTCTGCGTGATGCCCGGCGGTCACCCGCTCGCAGGACGAGAGACCGTGGGTCTCGACGATCTCCGTGGCCTGCGGCGCGTGGGCCTGCCGCACTACACGTCCGTGAGCCTGCAACTGAACAAGCTTCTGGCCGAGGCGCAGATCGATCCGCGTCCCCAGGTAGAGGCGCTGATCTCGTCCATGGCCTGTGCGATGGTGGCCGAAAATATGGGGGTGAGCGTCCTGGACCCTTTCACAGCGGCGGTGTTCTCGGGCAAGTCGCTCGTGTTTCGACCGTTCCAGCCGCGGGTCGCATTCGATTTCCGCCTCGTACGACCGGAGCGGCGCATGCCATCGAAACTCGCTAACGCGTTCATCGAACTCGTCGTGCAGGAATTCGAGGCGGACCCTCGCATCCGGCGCGTGGAGTAGTTCGACTGCCGCTCGGGTTGGTGCGATCGCGCTGGACGCTCTAAGGTCGGCGAGCGGATGGTATGCTAGCCGGTCGAGGATGCTCGGAACGAAGGGATCGTCATCATTCCGCTTTGCCCCGTTCGCAAAGGCTCAGATCGACCGCCATCCCGAAGGCAGGACGTGCTGCGTCAGTCATAGCTTGGCAGTCGCGGTTCAAACCATCCGAACGCACGTGCTTTCACGAAATCGCAGAACGATTCTGACGCTTTATTTTAGTGCGTTTCCGAACGGCCAACCGGTTTCCACTCGACCTGGAAATGCTTTAGGTCCCCGCACGCTCCGCCGCGGCGCCACGGATGATCAGATCGATGGATGCTTCGAAACGCGCATCAAAATTGGTGTCGAAGATCTGCGCTGCCGCGCGCAGAAGGTAAGGATAGCGTGTCGCCGCAAGCTGCTCGAACGCATCACGCCGGGTCGCGAGATCGAGGGCCTCCGGGACGGTCGGATCGAGGGCCTGCTCTTCGGCCGTGAAACCCAGCACCATATAGAGCAGCGTGAACGAGCCGGTCGCCGCCTCCTCCGGCGACAGGCCGGCTTCGGACAGCGCCGCCAACATCGGCTCGGCAACACGCAGCACGTTGTCCGTCACTACGTAGGTTCCGGCGAAAAGCCGTGCGCCGTCGCGATGGGCGAGCAGGCACCGGCGAAGCTCGCGTGCAATCGCCTGTAGTCGCTCCTGCCATGTAAGCCCTTCCGCCTTGTCGGGAATCCGCACATTGGCGATTAACGCATCGGCAATGCCATCGATCAGGGCGTGCTTGTTTGGAAAGTGCCAGTAGATCGACGGAGCACGGATGTTCAGCTCGGCGGCAACCTTGCGCATCGTGAGGCCTTCCAGGCCGCCCTTATCGAGTACATCTATCGCCGCTCGCACCACATCGTCCCGTTCGAGTCCCAAAACGCATTCCTCTCGAATGGAAAACCAACAGCGTTAGCTTCGCGGCTAACACTGTAAGCCGGAGGGATCTCACATGACTGTTCGCTACGGCAAGCGGAAGTTGGACGTGCCCACAGTGGTGCTGGTCCACGGCTCCTAAGGCGGGGCTGGATTTGGCAGCATGTGACACGATTCAGGGACGAATGCGCACAGGGTGGCAACGCCGGGCCTAAAGGACTTGGCGAGTGGCCCCATCTTCTCAGAGCACGCATGAGCTGGCTCACTCATGTTGCCGACATCGTCGAACTGCTTCGGTTTGAGGGATGCGCGGCAGCTAGCCTTTGTTGGGCACAGCTACGAAGACCCGATTGCCACGCTCGCCGCTGCGCACGGTCGGACCGTCAGCGACATATGTGCTCCACCCGCTGTCGCCTTTGGCGTGACCGGCGATTTGGCCATCACCTCGCACTCCGCCAAGGTCGCAGCGCTGCTTGCGGCGATCCTGCCCGGCTGGCGGAGCGGCACGTGGCTATTGGCTTGCAACTGTCAATCTAACATCGTTAGTTTGAATCTAACATCGTTAGTTTGGATGGTGATCATGGAAATGAATGTTGATGTCGTCGTCGTGGGAGGTGGGCCGGTCGGTCTCTTCGTCGCGAGCGAGCTTGCGCTCAGAAAGGTCTCTGTCGCCGTGCTGGAGCGGCGCCTGGAGAGGGTCAGCCAGTCACGGGCGCTGACCGTTCATGGCCGGACGCTCGAACTGTTTGCGCTTCGTGGCATCGCCGAGCGCTTCCTGTCTCGAGGCGTGAAGGTTCCGACCGGCCATTTTGCGGTCCTCAATACGCGGCTCGACTTTTCCGTCTTCGAAACGGAATTTCCCTTCACGCTGTTTCTGCCTCAAGCCGTCACCGAGGAGCTTCTCGAGGAGCGCGCCTTGGAGCTGGGGGTGCGGCTCTTCCGTGGCCACGTGGTGGAGACGGTGGCGGAGACGGGCGAGGGCGTGGAGGTTGCCGGCGAGGGATCCGACGGGCGGTTCCGGGTAACGGCCGACTATGTGGTCGGAGCCGATGGAGCCCGCAGCGTTGTCCGCAATCAGGCGGGCATTGTCTTCGAAGGCCATCCCAATCGCGCGAGTATGATGCTCGCCGACGTGGTGTTGGGAGCACCTCCGGACGCGCCAGTCGTCTCCACGCACACCGAAGCTGGCTGTCTGATGTTGGCGCCGCTCGGTGACGGGGTGCACCATCGCATCGTCGCGGTCGACCCAGACCGGACCGGCGTCCCCGTCCAGGAGCCGGTCACCCTGGAAGAGATCACCGCTGCAACGATGAAGATCCTCGGCAGAAACGTCGAGCCCCACGACCCGATCTGGTTGTCGCGTTTCGGCACCGAAACGCGACTTGCCGAGACCTACCGGAAGGGGCGAATTCTGCTTTGCGGCGACGCCGCCCACGTTCATACCCCGGCTGGCGGCCAAGGGATGAACGTTGGTCTGCAGGATGCGATGAACCTCGGCTGGAAGCTCGCACGGGTCGCGCGCAAGGAGGCCTCAGACGACCTTCTGAATACCTATGAGGCTGAGCGTCACCCGGTCGGGCAGACGCTCTTCCGCAACACCCTGGCGCAGACCTCGCTGATCGCGAACTTCGCCCCGGGCAACCTCGCGCTCCGCGAGACCCTGGACGCGATATTGCAGCTACCTCCGGCGAATCGGCTCTTGGCGGAAGAGCTTTCGGGGTTCGGGATCCGGTACGAAGCGCCGCTTCTTCTACCACACGGCTGGAGGCACGATCCGGGGCACAGTGGCCGGCGTGCGCTGGACCGACCGGTCCGGATGGACGACGGACGTACGGTCGGGCTCCACGAAATGCTGACCCGGGGCGATTGGCTGTTGGTGCGCACCACGAGCCCGAACCCGCCGATCGTATCGGTTCCAGGCGGCTTCGTATCGGCGACCATCGTGGAAGGCGAGGAACTGGTCCCGGGCGAAAAGGCGATACTCGTGCGTCCCGACGGCTACGTCGGCCCGGTCTTTCCCGCAGGTTAAGCGAAGGAATGCCTGTAATGCAGATTCTCAATCCGCCGACCGTGGCCCCGCCAATCCAGGGCCTCTATGCGCAGTTGACTATAGTGGACACTGGTCGGATCGCGTTCCTCGCCGGCCAGGTCGCACTCGACAGGTCGGGCGATCTCGTTGGCCCCGGAGATCACCGGCTCCAGGCCGCACAGTGCTTCCGGAACATCAAGGCGGCGCTTGTCGCTCTCGGCGTTGGCCCGCAAGCGATCGCGAAGATGACGATCTACGTCGTCGACCACAAGCCGGAGCGGATCGAAGAGATCTTTGGGGCCGGAGCGGACGTATTCGGGGACGCATGGCCGGTGACCGCCAGCACCTATCTGGGTGTGGGGTCCCTCGGCTTTCCGGAGTGGCTCGTCGAGATCGACGCAGTGATTGCGCTCGGGTGAGATCCGCCCCGGACGGAGGACGACCGGCTATATCGCCGCCGCCCGCCTAGCGAGCGCCAGGAAGGCAGGTTTTGTAGCGCTTGACAGTTGTGTGCCACTGAGCAGGTGGCTGTCGCGAGGTGGACTTACGGACTCAATCCGGTTGCTGTTTGTTGGTCTGGTTGCTCGGCCACCTTCGCTCGGTCGGCTTTGCGCCAAAGTCGGTCGTATGCGTCTGCTTCGGCGGCGCTTAAAGTCTGGCGTCCGGCAACCGCAAAACATTGGCCGCCGTTTTCAATGGCTGGGCCCGTCGCGCCGACGCGAGCCCCACGCCATTTGGAAGAAGTTTACCGGTTCGCCTTCGGCACGACGTGGACGATCAACATCATCATCTGGCGTGGCGCGGTTCCGATGGCTCTATCGTTCTCGAGACTTCTCGCGAGGTGCTCGCAAACGGGGTGGTCCACGAGGGCCCCAGGTTAGGATTTCCGGATTGCCTATCCGAGTTCGGCCGTCACGTCGTCGAGGGCGCGGCCAAGGCGCGCGAACATTTCCCGCGTCTCGTCGGCGGTAATGATCTGGGGCGGCGAGAGGCCGATCCGGTTGCCCATCAGGCGGGTGATCAGCCCGTGCTTGCGCGTGGCGGCATCTAGCCGCGCCATCACCTTGAGCGACGGATCATGCATGGCCTTCGTCGATTTGTCGGCGACGATCTCGATCGCGCCGATTAGCCCGACACCGCCAGAATCGCCGACGAGAGGATGATCCTTCAGGTCGGCAAAGCCCTTCAGAAAGATCGGTTCGAGGCCCTTCACGCGCCCGACGATGTCCATCTCCTCGTAGATCGTCAGTACTTCCAGCGCGACTGCGGAGGCGACCGGATGGCCCGAATAGGTGTAGCCATGGGTGAAGCTTCCGAAGTGATCGCTCTGGGCCATCATCGTTTCGAAGACCCGTTCGCCGATGATCACCGCGGAGATCGGAATGACCGCCGCCGAGAGCGCCTTGGCCGCGCAGATCAGATCCGGCCGGATGCCGTAGGTCTGGCTGCCCCACATCTCGCCGGTGCGCCCGAAGCCGCAAATGACCTCGTCCGCGACGAACAGGATGTCGTATTTGTCGAGGACGGCCTGCACCTTCTGGAAATAGCCGGCCGGCGGCGTGATCACGCCGCTGGAGCCCATGACCGGCTCCGCCCAGAAGGCCGCAATGGTCTCCGGGCCTTCCTTCAGGATCAGCGCTTCCAGCTCCTCGGCGAGACGCGTGGAGAACTCCTCTTCGCTCTCGCCGGGCTCGGCGAGGCGATAGTGGTAGGGCTGCGTGACATAGAGGAAGCCGTCGAACGGCAGTCCGAACCCCTGGTGGAAATTCGGCTTGCCGGTGAGGCAGGAGGTCAGGGTGCCGGTGCCGTGATAGGCCTGCGTTCGCGAGATGATCTTGCGCCGCTGCGGCTCGCCGCGCCCGTGCCAGTAATACCAGACGAGCTTGATCGCGGTGTCGTTGGCCTCGGTGCCGGAGGACTGCAGCAGCACCTTGTCCATGCCGTCCGGCGCGATGGAGGCGAGCTTGGCCGACAGGAGCCCTGCCGCCGGCGTGCCCGACCCACGGAAATTGTGATAGTAGCCGATCTCGGTGATGGCCTTTTTCGCGACCTCGCCCAACCGCTCGCTGCCGAAGCCGAGCGACGCGCACCAGAGCGCGGCGACACCCTCGATATATTCCTTTCCGTCTTCGCCGAAGACGTAGATTCCCTCGCCTCTGACGAACAGGGTCGGCCCAAGGTCGAGGTGCTCGCGAAGGTTGGTGTGCGGGTGAACCTGATGCGCGGCGTCGAGAGCTGCGGCGGGACTGCGATTGATGAGGGACATCCGGATCGTTTCTCTAAAGGAACGCCGAGTGGGCGGGAATTGATGGCGTTCCGTACAATAGAATTGTGTTGCTAACAGTAGAATTCACCGTCTTGCGTTCGTCAAGAGCGGTGTTTCAGCTCTTTCGTGAGAAGGCACGTCCGAGATGGCTGACGCTTGAGCCGATCTTCACGTGGGCCTCTTGAATCTTGGCTCTTCCGGAATTCTAATAGACGAAACTAAATTCTATTGAATGGAATTACGGACGGTTGTGTCTCCGTTCAGGTGATCTTGGCTTCAGGTCGAGTAGTCCACCCGCACCACACCCGACCGGCCAGCGCGAAGGACAAGCCATGAGCCTCGAAACACTCGCAAACTTTGTGGATGGCGCATTCTGCCCGCCGGTCGGTGGGGCCTATTGGGAAACCGAAAATCCCTATACGGCGGAAGCCTGGGGGCTCGTTCCGCGCTCGGGGGCGGAGGATGTCGAGAGGGCGGTCGTCGCCGCGAAGAAGGCGTTTCGTCACGGCCCGTGGCCGACGATGGCTCCGTCACAGCGCGGGGCGGCGCTTTACGGGATCGCCGACGTCGTTGCTCGGAACGCAGAAGAGCTGGCGCGGATCGAGGTGCGCGACAACGGTAAGACCTTCAAGGAGATGTTCGCGCAGGTGAAGCGCATCCCCGACTGGTATCGCTTCTTCGGCGGGTTGGCCGACAAGCTCAACGGGGCTGTTTTGCCCTCGGACAGGCCCGGCCACATGAACTATGTCCGTCACGAGCCGCTGGGTGTGATTGCGATGGTGACGCCGTGGAACTCGCCGCTGATGCTGTTGGCGTGGAAGCTGGCCCCGGCGCTCGCAGCCGGCAATACGGCGGTGGTCAAGCCCTCGGAATTCACCTCCGCTTCCGCCTTGCGCTTTGCTGAACTGGTCTTCGAAGCCGGACTGCCGCAGGGCGTGCTCAATGTCGTCACCGGTCTCGGCTCCGAGGCCGGCGCCGCCCTGGTTGCGCATCCTGACGTCGCCAAGGTCGCCTTCACCGGTGGTGTCGGGGGAGGGCGCGCGGTCTATTCGGCCGCAGCCGGCGGGCTGAAACCGGTCAGCCTCGAGCTCGGGGGCAAGTCGCCCAACATCGTCTTCGAGGACGCCGATATGGAGATGGCCGCACGTGGAGTGGTCGCCGGCATCTTCGGCTCGGGCGGACAGAGTTGCGTGGCTGGCTCGCGCCTCGTCGTGCAACGGTCCATCCACGACCGCTTCGTGGCGCGCATCGTCGAACTAACCGAGAAGATCAGGCTCGGCGATCCAATGGCGCCGGAGACCGATATTGGCCCGGTGGCGACCCGCCCGCAATTCGAGCGGATCATGACCTGCATTGGGTGGGCGAAGGAGGACGGCGCGAGGCTTGCGACCGGCGGCGTTCAAGTGCCCGATCCGAGCGGCGGAAAGGCGCTCTTCGTGGCGCCGACGATTTTCACGGGCGTGCGCAACGACATGAGGATCGCCCAGGAGGAGGTGTTCGGCCCGGTCCTCGCCGTCATTCCCTTCGATGACGAGGCGGAGGCGGTCGCGATCGCCAACGACAGCGCCTTCGGCCTGGGGGCCGGGCTTTGGACGCGCGATGTCGCGCGGGTTCACCGTGTCGCGGCGGAGATCGAAGCCGGCAGCGTGTGGGTGAATACCTACAAGATCACGTCGCAGACCTCGCCGTTCGGCGGTTACAAAGCCTCCGGCCTCGGCCGTGAAGGGGGCGTGGAGATGATCGCCGACTATCTCCAGACGAAGAGCGTCTGGCTCAACCTGACGGATGAGGTTCCTTACGGCTTTCCGCTGTAGGGCCCGGCGAGATGGCAGAGAGAACCGCTCGCTCGGGCCCGGTGATCGTCAACCAGACCGATCCGGCCCTCACCCGCCTGCTGGCCGATCATCGCTGCCGGCCGACGGTGATCGATCATTTCGATCCTGAGAGCCCCTGGCAGCTTCCTGACGAAGCGGAAATCCTGATCACGAGCGCCTTGAAGTCCTGGCGCAACACGCCGCAGGACTGGACACCGCCACCAAAGCTCGCATGGGTGCAGACCTATTCCGCGGGCGTCGACATCTATCCGTCCCGTCTGCTCGGCGTGCGGTTCGTCACCTGCGGACGCGGACTCACGTCGCCGCAGATCGCGGAATATGTTCTAGCCGCCATTCTGCGGTTCGAAAAGCGGCTGGACGACGTTCGCGCCCGTTCTCCGAGCGCCTGGACGGACCAGGAGGTGGGGGCGGTTGAAGGCCTATGCCTCGGCCTGATCGGCTATGGCTCGATCGGCCAGGAGATCGCAAAGCGCGCGGCCGCCTTCGGCATAGACATCCGCGTTTGCCGTAGAAGTTCGGGCACGTTCGACGACCCCGCGGTGACAGGCTGTGCGAGCCTCCCCGACCTTGTCTCGATCGCCGATCACCTCGTGCTCGCCATTCCTGCAACACCGCAGACTCGGGGATTGATGGGTGCGGAGCTGTTCCGGCAGGCCAAGCCGGGCCTGCATCTCATCAACGTCTCACGGGGAGCGGTGCTCGACGACGAGGCCCTGATCGCCGCGCTCGCCGCGGGCTATGTCGCAGGCGCGACCCTCGATGTCACCGCGCCGGAACCGTTACCGGCGAGCCACCCCTTTTGGACTCATCCGCAGATCCTTTTGACGCCGCACATCTCCTACAAGGGGGGGCGAGAAGCGGAGCGCTTCGCAGCGAAGGTGACGGCGAACCTCGACGCCTATCTGCACGGCACGCCGATGGAAGATCTCGTCGATCCGGCGCGGGGCTATTGAGAGGCAACCAGCGCGCGTGGGCGATCACGGCCCATTTCGTTTCCGTTTCCGTGCCAGTTCCACGGCTCGCCTCGCTTTTGCAGCGCAAAGCCTTGGCCCGACGTTTCTCTAAGGGCGCGATTGCCCCCGCTTTCCGGGCCGCTGATTAAAAAATAGCAATGCCTGTCGTCTGCCCACGGCAGCTTGACTCATTTTGGGGGTACGGCTAGCATTCCATTGTGTAGTACGGCGTTTCATCAAGTAGAATAATCATGATCTGACGCGCCTGTAGAACGGGTGAGGAGGGGTTGAGCCCGATTGAGGCAAGGCCCGCGTTCGAGGCACGCAGCAGCGGAGTGTGAAAGATGGCCGATGACAAGGTGAAGACCGGAACCGGTCTTGTTGGCGAGACGGCGAGGGGCGTTTCGCGCAGAGTACTGCTGAAGAGTGCTGCGGTGCTCGGAGCCACAACTGTGGCGGCTCCCTACTACGTCAAACGGGCCTTCGCGAGTTCAGGCGAACTGAACATTCTCTGCTGGACGGACGAGCTGCCGGAACCCGTCCTCGCCGACTTCAAGGATGCGACGGGCATCACCGTCACGAAAACGCCTTTCTCCTCCAACGAGGAGCAGATCAACAAGATGCAGGCGACGCTCGGTCAGGGCTTCGACCTCTGCATGCCGTCCTTCAACCGGGCCAAAGACTTCCAGTTTCTGGAGGTGCTGAAACCGTTCGACGAATCCAAGGTCGATCTCTCCGCCTATCTGCCTTCGCTGTTGAAGGCCTCGAGCGATCTTTGGACCTGGGATGGGCTCTATCACCTGCCGCACGTCTGGGGCACGGAAGCGATGACCTGGAACAACGAGGCAAACAAGCTCAGCTACGCGGAATCGAGCTACGGCCTCCTGTGGGATCCCGAGTATGTCGGCAAGGTGCAGATGCGCACTTATTCCGGCCTGCTGGGCCTCGGGCTCTGGATGGACGCGACCGGTAAGCTGCCGACCAACCGCATGCTCGACAGCTACAAAGACGAAGCGACGATGCGGAAGATCTACGACGAGCTGACCGCGTACGCCATCGAGCACAAGAACCAGATCCGGCAGTTCTGGGACAGCACCGACAGCATCCAGGCCGGCTTCCGCGAGAATGGCTGCACGATCGGGCAGACCTGGGACGGCCCGGTGAAGGCCATGATCAAGAACGGTGAGCCGTACACGTTCATGGCGGCCAAGGAAGGGGCGCTCACCTGGATGGACGGCTTCGCGCTCTCCGCTGCCGCCCAGAACGTCGACGAGGTCTACGCTTTCCTCAGCTATATCGGCAAGCCGGAAGTGGCCGGTAAGATCGCCACCTCGTCGAACTACAACGCGGTGATCAAAGGGGCGGACGACTACGTCCCGGCGGCCGACAAGGCGCTCTTCCGCAGCGCCTATCCCGAGAACGCTCTGGACAAGCTCTGGTGGTATCCGCCGGCGCCGGCCTGGTTCAACTCCGTTCGCAATCAGTACGCCGAGCGGTTCCAGGCGGCCTGATCGCTTCATGGCACATGCGTCGACACAAGCCGCCGGCATGGCGGCCTGTCGGCCGTGACGAGAGGATGCTTCGCCGCTCTCAGTTCGGCGAAGCCAGATCGTGTGCGCAAGCGCCTGATCGACGGTGAGGGCAGACGAGGCAATTCGATTGCGCAGTCCGCCTGCCGTCCAGCGCGCCGGCTCCAGGCGTCTTCGCCGATCCGAGTCAGCATGATCCGCACGGTTTTTCCCGCTTATTTGCCAAGGAATTGAGCCTTCAATGGCAATGACGAGTGCAGTCCAATTCGAACAGGCCAGGGTCGACTTCGGGTCCTTTACGGCTGTTCACGAGACCAACCTGGATATCCGGAGTGGCGAGTTTTTCTCTTTCCTCGGTCCATCGGGATGCGGAAAGACGACGCTGTTGCGGGCGATTTCGGGGTTCATCGAACCGTCGGCGGGCAAGATCAGGATCGATGGGGCCGATATGGCCGGCGTCGGACCCAATAAGCGGCCGACGGCGCTGATCTTTCAGAATCTGGCGCTGTTTCCGGTCATGTCGGTCGCCGAGAACGTCGGATACGGCTTGCGGGTCCGAGGCGTGGCGCGCGGTGTGCGGGACGAGAAGGTGAAACGTCTTCTCGACCAGGTCGCCTTGAGCCAGCACGCGGACAAGAAGGTCAGTGAGCTTTCCGGCGGACAGAGACAGCGCGTGGCGATTGCCCGGGCGCTTGCGGTCGAGCCGAAGGTCCTGCTTCTCGACGAGCCGCTTTCCGCACTCGACCTGAAACTTCGCCAGCACATGCGCCGCGAACTGCGCGAGATCCAGCAGCGTGTGGGTATCACCTTCATCTACATCACACATGATCAGGGCGAGGCCCTGACCATGTCGGACCGGGTCGCCGTGATGAACGCAGGGAGGATCGAGCAGGTCGGCGACGGTCGAACGATCTACGGACATCCCGAGACGCCGTTCGTCGCTTCCTTCGTCGGAGAGAGCAACGCGACTTCCGGTCGTGTGGTCTCCGTCGCCGACGGCCTTGCGACAATCGACACGCCGCTCGGCGCGCTGAGCGGTCGCAATGCCCGCGGCCTCGAGCCGGGTGACACCGCGACGCTCTTCATCCGGCCCGAGCTCGTCAGGCTGACCGCCTCCGACGGCGATTGCAGCGTCGCGACGACCCTTGTCGAGGCGGCCTTTGAAGGCAGCATGACGCATCTGACCTTGCGAACGCCCACCGGCACGCGGATCGTGGCGATGCTGGTGGCGGCCGATCTGGACCAGCTTCCGGCCGACGGTGATCCGCTGACGGCGTCTTTCGCGCCGGCGAACGCGGTTGTTCTGCCCGACACGGCGCGCTCGTCATGACAAATCTGAGCATGACCTTCGCCGCGACGGCGCTCATCCTGGTCGTCTTTCTGCTGATCGTCCGCTTCGATCGGCGGCCGGGAGAGAAGCGCGTCAAGTTTTTCACCCGAAACGGCGTGATCGTCGGGCTCTATCTGATCCTCTGCGTCGGCTTCTGGTGCATTCTGACGATCATCATGCCGATGGTGTTCATGGTGGATCTGTCGTTCCACCCGAAGCTGCCGCCATCCATGGCCGGAGGGCCGGAAGACGTATTCACGCTCGTGAACTACCGGATGTTCCTGTTCGGCAGCGCCACCAGCACCGATCAGCTGAACTGGCTACATTTGCGCAGCTTCTTCAGCACGATCGGCATTTCAATCGGTCTGACCTTCCTCAACTTCGCCGTCTGCTATCCGATCGCCTACTATATGGCTCAATCGGCATCCATTCCTCGGCTGCGGTTGCTCGTGCTGTTGTTGATCATTCCCTACTGGGTGAACGACATCCTGCGGGCCTTCGCCTTCCGCATCTTGCTGTCGTACAACGGCTTCATGAACAACGTTCTGACCTGGCTCGGGATTACCGACACGCCGGTCGATTTCATCGGAGCCAACGTCGCGCTCTATTTGGCGTTGGTCTATTCGAACCTGTTGATCATGATTTTCCCGCTCTACAATGCGATCGAGGCGCAGGATCACAATCAGATCGAAGCGGCGCGCGATCTTGGCGCCCCTTGGTGGCACATTCACCTTTTCGTCGTGATGCCCCAGGCGAAGCCGGGTATCGCGTCGGGGATGACCCTCTCCTTCATGCTGATGGCGGGCGCCATCGCGACACCTTTGGTCCTGGCTGGACCACGCTCCCTTTGGTTCACGCCGATCATCTACGACCGGTTCTATCAGCTCTTCGATTGGCCGCAGGGCGCGGCCTATGCCATGGCGCTGCTCGTGGCCTGCATCGTGTTCGTCCTTGGCGTCCTGAAAATCACCGGACTGAAGCTTGGCGAGATCACCAAATGACCGGCCACATGCTGAACCGCACTATCGTCGGGCTCTACTTCTTGTCGTTCTTCGTCTTTTTGCTGGGTCCGCTTGTGGTGATGGGCGTTTCGGCGTTCAACACCTCGACCTATCCGCGGGTCTGGCCGATCGATGGGGTGACCCTGCATTGGTTCGAGGCGCTCGCGAGCGACGCGACCCTGCTCGAAGGGCTGCGCACGAGCGTGGTGATCGGCTTCTGGGTCGTGGTGATCTCCGTGCCGCTCGCCCTGGCCGGCGCGATCGTCATGACGCAGCTCTTTCGCTCGGCCAAGTCCTTCTACTATTTCGTGGTCGTCGCTCCGATTCTGACGCCGGGCATCATCATCGGCATCGCCACCGTCGTCTTCTGGCGCGATTTTTCCGGCCTGATCGGGTTGCGCGCCCATCTCTATAACGGCACCGTCCTGACTGTGCTCGCCCAGTCGAGTTTCATCTCCTCCTATTGCATGCTGATCATCATGGCGCGGCTGCAGCGCTTCGATCTCGCGCTGGAAGAGGCCGCCCTCGATCTCGGGGCCTCCTATTCGCAGGTCTTTCGCGACATCTTGCTGCCGTTCCTGAGGCCTGCGCTGCTCTCGTCCGCCGTGCTGGCGTTCCTGACCTCCTTCGAAAATTACAACGCCACGACCTTCGCCATTCTGGCGGACAAGACCTTGACCACGGTCCTGGCGGCGCGGGTGCGCTCGGGCACCTCTCCCACCATCAGTGCGCTCGCCACCGTCATCGTGATCCTCACCATCGTCGCGACCCTCGTCTTCGAATGGATCAAGCGGCGGGAAGACCGACGCCGCGCCGTCCGCCTGTCGGCGGCGCGTGCGGAGGAAGCTGCGGAACTGGCGGGGCCGTAACGGCCGCTGACGCCAGCAGGAACGAAAGAAAGACCTGTGTCGCCTCACGTGGAGAGCGTTCGCTCGGAAAATTCACTGCCGAAGACCGCCGACGTCGTCATCGTCGGCGCAGGCATCATCGGCGTTTCGGCGGCTCTGACACTGGCCGAAAGGGGCCAGTCGGTCGTGGTCGTGGAAAAGGGCATTGTCGGCGGCGAGCAGTCGAGCCGCAATTGGGGCTGGTGTCGGGAGCAACTGAGGGCGCTGCCGGAGGTGGCGCTGGCGATGCGCTCCATGGAACTCTGGCGGGGCATGAGCGAGCGCATCGGCGCCGATTCCGGCTACCGCCAGACCGGTATGATTGTTGTCACCAAGGACGAGGCGGAAGTCGCCCGGTGGCGCGATTGGCAGAAGGCCACGGCGTCTTGCGGACTGGCAGGTGGCGTCCTTTCGGCGGCGGAAACCAAAGCCATGCTGCCCGCGACCTCGGACGATTGGATCGCGGCGATCCATTCGCCGACCGACGGCTGGGCGGAACCGTCGGTGGCCGCGCCAGCCATCGCGCGCGGGGCGCAGCAAAAAGGCGCGATCATTTTGCAGAACTGCGCCGTCCGCGGCTGGGAGACCGAGGCCGGACGCGTGACCCGCGTGATGACGGAGAAGGGCGAGATCCGGACGAGCGCCGTCCTGGTCGCCGGCGGTGCGTGGTCGTCGATGCTGTTGCGCCGGGCGGGCATCTCCTTTCCGCAGTCCGGCGTCTATGCGAGCGCCTTTCGCACCGAAAGTGCGCCCGAGGTCTATCCCGGTGGCGTCGGCAGTCCGCTGTTTTCGGTCCGGCGACGCATCGACGGGGGCTATACGATCGGCATGCGGGGCCGGGGCAGGGTGGACCTCACGCCGATGGGGCTCCTGCGCGCCCGCCAGTTCATGCCGCTGTTCTTCCGTCGAAAGGGGGAACTGACGCTCGGTCTCGGTCGGTCGTTTTTCGACGGGCCGTTCGCTCTCAGGCGCTGGGCATTGGATTCCCCTTCGCCGTTCGAGGCGGTGCGCATTCTCGATCCCGACCCCGATCCCAAACTCGTTGAGGCGGGAATAACCGCGTTCCGCGCAGCCTTTCCGATCCTCTCGGACGTCCGCGTGGCGGAAAGTTGGGGCGGCCTCATCGACGCCACACCGGACATGGTACCGGTGATCGGCCCTGTTCCTGATCGCCCGGGGGTTTTTCTCGCAAGCGGCTTCAGCGGTCATGGCTTCGCGCTCGGACCGGGTGCCGGATGGCTTGCAGCGATGCAAATCCTTGGTGAAAAGCCCGGTTTCGACGATTCTCCTTTCCGGCTTTCCCGCTTTCGAGAGGGGAAGCCGCATCCGGCTCATCACTGGATATGAGCGTGACAAAGAGGCACGGAAAATGACGACGGACCGCTTCCGTCAGCACAGCAGTCACTGGGGTGCGTTCAGCGCGCGCATGAAAAATGGGCGGCTGGACGTCAGATCCTTCGACCAGGATCCCGATCCCTCGCCGTTGCTCGCCAACATTCCCGCGGCAATCGATCATCCCGCCCGGCTCAAACGCCCGCTGGTGCGGCGCGGCTGGTTGGAGAACGGGCCGGGCCCCGATCCCCGCCGCGGCGAGGACGGCTATGTGGAGATGGATTGGGACGCGGCACTGGACATGGCCGCTGCCGAGTTGCGCCGTCTTGGTGCGGGGCCGGATCTTCCGCAAACGGGCACGTTGCCCGGTGCGAATGTGTTCGGCGGTTCATATGGTTGGTCGTCGGCCGGTCGCTTCCATCACGCTCAGAGCCAGGTCCATCGCTTCCTGAACACGGTGTTCGGCGGCTATGTCGCGAGCGTCGACACCTACTCGACCGGAGCGGGCTCGGTGATCCTGTCTCTCGTCTGGGGCAGTGCGCCGAAGCTCACCCGCGATCATCCGTACTGGCGTGAGCTGAAAGACGATACGGAGCTTTTGATTTCCTTCGGTGGCTTGCCGATGCGCAATCTCGCGGTCAGCTCCGGCGGGAATTCGCAGCATGTCGCGCGCTCCGTCCTGGATGCGGCCGCGTCTCGGGGCTGCGAATTCGTCTCCGTCAGCCCGCTGGCCGACGATGCGGCCGATGTCGGCAACGTGACGCGGATCGCCCCGCGCCCCGCGACCGATACCGCACTGATGTTGGGCATGGCATACCGTCTCCATGCGACGGGCCGCGTGGATCGGGACTATCTGGACCGCTACACCACGGGTTACGAGCGGTTCGAGGCCTATCTGACCGGCGCGCAGGACGGTGTCGCCAAAACGCCGGAGTGGGCGGCGGACATCTGCGGCGTCCCGGCGAAGACGATCGCCGACCTCGCCGATCGGGCGGCTGAAAAGCGCACGCTGATCAGCGTGACCTATTCCCTGCAGCGGTCCGAAAACGGCGAGCAGCCGGTCTGGATGGCACTGACGCTCGCCTCGATGCTCGGGCAGAGCGGCCTTCCCGGCGCCGGTTTCTGTTACGGCTTCGGCTCCATCGGAAATATCGGCAAGGAACAGCTCGGCGTGCCGCTGCCCACCCTGCCGCAAGGCCGCAACCGTGTGGGCGATTTCATTCCCGTCGCGCGGATCTCCGAACTGCTCCTGAACCCGGGGAAATCCTACACCTACAAGGGCGAGACGCGGACCTACGCGGACATTCGCCTGGTTTATTGGGCCGGCGGCAATCCGTTCCACCATCATCAGGATCTCTCCAAGCTGCGGGCGGCATTCGCCAAGCCCGACACCATCATCATGCACGACAGCGTCGCCACCGCTTCGACGCGTCACGCCGATCTGGTCTTTCCCGCCACCATCACCGCCGAGCGCGAGGACATCGGTGCCAGTGGCAACGATCCCTTCCTGCACGCGATGGAGCCTCTGGTCGATCGCGGGGCGGATGGCGCCAACGGCCCGCGCGACGATTACGAGATCTTCTCCGCGCTCTCCGAGCGCCTGGGCTGCGCCCCGACCTTCACCGAAGGGCGCAGTGCCCACGAGTGGATGGCATCGCTCTACGAGACGACCCGCGCCGCGCTCGCCGATTGCGGCATGGCAGCGCCCGACTATGAGACGTTTCGCGAGGGCGGCGTCGTCCGGTTGCCGGTGCGCGAAGAGGATGGCCTCATTCGCCGCTTTCATCGCGATCCCGTCGCCAATCCGTTGGAAACGCCGAGCGGCAAGATCGAGATCTGGTCGGACGTCGTCGCCGGTGCCGGATTGCCGGGCCATCCGGCCTGGCTTCCGCCCGAGGAATGGCTCGGAGCACCGAAAGCTGCGTCGCATCCCTTTCAACTCGTCGCCAATCAGCCCGCGCACCGGCTCCACAGCCAGCTCGATTTCGGCGAGACGTCGATGGCCGGCAAGACAGCCGGACGGGAACAGGCCCGTCTCAACCCGGAAGACGCCGCCCGACTGGGCGTCCTGGACGGCGACGTGATCCGGCTTTGGAACGACCGCGGCAGCGTTCTTGCCGCGGCCAAGGTCTCCGAGGCGATCGCGCCCGGTATCGTGCAGCTCGCCACGGGAGCGTGGTACGCGCCTGTCGATCTTCCCGGCGTAGGTTTGACCTGCGTGAACGGTAATCCGAACGCCGTGACCTCCGACCGAGGGGCCTCGGCGCTCAGTCAGGGCTGCGCGGGCCAACTCGCGCTGGTTTCGGTCGAGAAGTGGCTCGCCGAGGCTCCGGACGTTGTTCCTCATGCCGCATTCGCGACGGCTGAGAAACGTCACTGATCATGGGCGGGATCCGCTATTCGGCCGCGCACTGGGGGGTCTACGAAATCGAAGGTGGGCCGGGCGAACCCCGTCTCGTCCCGATGCGTGAGGACCCCGACGCCTCGCCGATCGGACTGCACCAGCTTGCTCCGGAACTGGCGGCCGTGCGCGTCGCCAGGCCTGCAGTCCGCAAGAGCTGGCTCGACTACGGCCCCGGCGCACGGCCGGAGCTGCGCGGCAAGGAACCCTTCGTTGAGCTCGACTGGGATGAGGCCACAAAGTTGGTCGCGGACGACCTCACGCGCGTGCGCTCCGCCCACGGCAACGCGGCCATCTTCGGCGGGTCTTACGGGTGGGCCTCGGCCGGGCGCTTTCATCACGCGCAGAGCCAGATCCACCGTTTTCTCAACTGCATCGGCGGCTATGTCGCCCACCGCGACAGCTATTCGCTGGCCGCGGCCCGGGTGATCCTTCCCCATGTGGTCGGTTCGATGGACGAGCTGATGAAGGCGCACACGTCCTGGGACGTGCTTGCCGATCATTGCGAGCTGTTCGTGAGCTTCGGCGGCGTGCCCGCGAAGAACGCCCAGATCAGCCAGGCCGGCGCCGGCCGTCATCGCCTGCAAGGGGCGCTGCGGCGGATGGCGGAGGCAGGCTGCGAATTCGTCAACATCTCTCCCGTGGCCTCGGGCCTCAACACTGGCGGCCCGGTCGAATGGCTTCCCATCCGGCCGGGGTCGGACACCGCGCTCATGCTTGCGCTCGCCCACGACATTCATGCTCGTGGGCGGCACGATCGCGACTTTCTTGCGCGCTACTGCACGGGCTGGGAGACCTTCGAAGCCTATCTGACTGGCGCCACGGACGGTCAGGCGAAATCGGCCGATTGGGCGGCGCCGCTGACCGGCCTTCCCGCCGAGCAAATCCGGGATCTCGCGCGCCGTATGAGCGAAAAGCGCACGATGATCAACGCCGCCTGGTCGCTGCAGCGGGCCGACCATGGCGAGCAGCCCTTTTGGATGCTGATCACGCTTGCCGCCATGCTGGGGCAGATCGGATTGCCCGGCGGCGGCTTCGGCGTCGGCTATGGCTGCGAGAATTCGATCGGCAGCGCCCACGCCCGGCTTTCCGGGCCGAGCCTGCCCCAGGGGCGCAACCCAGTCGATGCCTTCATCCCGGTGGCGCGTATCGCCGACATGCTGGAAAATCCGGGCGCCCCCTTCACCTACAATGGAGGCCACTACCGCTATCCGGATATTCGCCTGATCTATTGGGCTGGTGGCAACCCGTTCCACCATCATCAGGATCTGGGGCGGCTCGAGCGCGCATGGCGGAAGCCGGAAACGATCGTGGTGCATGAGCCGTTCTGGACGCCGACGGCCCGACGCGCCGACATCGTTCTCCCGGTGACGATGCCGACGGAACGCGAAGATATCAGCTATGCCACGCTCGAGGGCTATCTGATCGCCTCCCGGCCGGTTTCTGCCCCCTCCGGTATGGCCTTGGACGACTATGAGATCTTCCGCCGCATCGCCGTCCACATGGGTGTCGAGGCGGCCTTTTCGGAGGGCCGCGACACCGAAGCCTGGTTGCGGCACCTCTATGAGGGAATGCGCCGGAAATGGAGCGCCGCCGGCGTGTCGGTGGCCGATTTCGATACCTTTCGAGAGGTCGGTCGGATCGATCTCTCGGCCCACGACGAGCTTGGCCGCATCTGTCTCGGCGCTTTCCGCGCCGATCCCGTCGCCGCCCCCCTTCCCACGCCTTCGGGACGGATCGAGATTGCCTCCGACACCATCGCCGGGTTCGGGCTTGCCGATTGTCCGGGCCATCCGGTCTGGCAGCCGCCGATCGAATGGCTAGGGGCCGATGCTGCCGCGCGCTACCCCCTGCACCTGATTTCCGATCAGCCCGCTCGCCGACTGCACAGCCAGCTGGACGCCTCGCCGCACAGCCGGGCCGGCAAGATCTCCGGCCGCGAACCGATCACTATGCATCCCGCCGACGCCGCGGAGCGTGGACTGGCGGACGGCGAGGTCGTGGAAGTGGTCAACGATCGCGGGTGCTGCTTGGCAGGGCTGCGCCTGTCCGATCAGATGATGCGCGGGGTGGTGCGGCTTGCGACCGGCGCATGGTTCGATCCAGATCCCGTCTCCGGGCGGGAGAGGCACGGAAACCCGAACGTCTTGACCGCCGACCGTCCGGCCTCGTCGCTGAGCCAGGGCTGTTCGGCACAAAGCTGCCTCGTAGAGGTTCGACGACCCTCGGCCCCCGTGACGCCTCCGCAGGCCTTCGATCGGCCCGGGTTGATCGCTCGTCCGGCAGGGGAGGGCCCCCGCGACCAGGATAAGCCGACGGTTTGAGACCGGAAGTTTGACGATACGCATGGGAAATTGACGGCACGAAAGCCGTTTGATTCAACCCATGGCCAGCGTCTTTCGCTCAAAGCAGATTGGCTTGGCTGGATTGCCAGGTCGGGCCGTTGCACCGTCGGGGCGGTCAGCCATAAACACAAGAGTTCGCACAATCACTGGATGCAAGGGGCCGATGCTGGATAATCAACCTAAGCTCAAGACCAAAGGTGTGGAAGCCGTCGATAAGGCTCTTCGAATCCTGAGCCTCTTCGGGTCCGGAAGTCCGGTCTTGTCGCTGGGCGAGATCAGCGAGCGAACCGGCCTCGTGAAGAGTTCGGTCCTGCGGATCCTGATTTCTTTGCAGAAGGCCGGATTCATCGCCGCGACCGAAGATCGGCGCTATACGATCGGCGTGGAGACCTTCCGCGTCGGGCGCGTCTACCAGCAGAGCTTCCAGCTGGAGGCTCTCGTCCGGCCTGTCCTACAAAATATCGTGCGGGAAACCGGCGAAAGCGGCTCGTACTTCCGACGCGAAGGAACGCGTCGAGTCTGTCTCTACCGGGAGGACAGCGATCAGCCGCTTCGCGAGCATGTCATCGAGGGAGAGGCGGTGGAAATCGGAAAGGGCGCAGCCGGTCACGTCTTCACCGAGTTCGGAGAGTTCAGCAGTGACGTCCCTCTGCCACCAGACATCCTCGCCAAGCTTCCAATTGTCGTTTTGGGAGAACGAGGTCCCGATATCGCGGGTATTTCCGCGCCGGTCTTTGCGTTCAATCAGGGCATGATCGGAGCCATCGCATTGTCAGGCCCGAGGAGCAGGTTCGTTCCGGAACGGATGGATGACCTTAAACACCATGTCCTGCAATCGGCGCGCCAATTAAGCGGCGCATTGCGCTCCGCTTGTTATGATGGACTACCGGCCTGATGTTGCCCACGGTACCGGGCGCCTCGCCAGTTTCGCAGTAAGCGCGGCTTTGGCATTGAGATCATGCAGGTGACAGGGCGGTCGTAGGCTCAGGACTGCGGCAGGGGCGGCGGGCAGATCCGCGACAGTCAGGAGGCCGACGTCCGGCAGGCCGCGGTCGAGCACGACGAGGTCAGGCCTTTCGAGGGCGGCTTTGTGAACGCCGTCACGGCCGCTCTCGGCCTCGACGACCTCGAAGTCGTGCACCTGGAGCGCGACGCGGAGAAACACCCGGATCTGCGGCTCGTCGTCGACGATCAGGATGCGCCCCTGGTGCATGTCGCTCATCCGGCCGAACATGAAGCAGAAGGCCGCCGGGATCAGCAGGATCGCCACCATCTCCAAGAGGTTCGAGCGCGGCGTCGGGTTCTCGTAGGGGACGGCGGAGTTGGCGTTGAAGAAGCCGCCGCCGTTGGTGCCGAGCTGCTTGATCGCGATCTGAGAGGCCGCCGGTCCCTGTGCGATCGCTTGTTGCGCGCCTTCGAGGGTTGTGGCCGTGACGGTCGGCGACAGGTTCTGCGGCACGCCCTGCCAGACGAGGAACAGACAGCCGACGATCGAGAGCGGCAGCAGCATGTAGAGAACGGCGCGGGTGAGATCGACCCAAAAGTTGCCGATCGATGTCGTCTTGTGGCCCGAAAAGCCGCGGATCACGGCGGCGCCGACTGCGATTCCCGTCGCCGCGGAAAGAAAGTTCGGAGTCGGCAGTCCGGCCATCTGGCTAAGATAGGACATCGTCGTCTCGCCGACGTAGGCCTGCCAGTTGGTGTTGGTGACGAAGCTGACGGCGACGTTGAAGGCGAGTGCCGGCGACAGGCCGGGAAAGCCTTCCGGGTTGAGCGGCAGGTGACCCTGCAGGCGCAGGATCGCGTAGAGGCCGAGGTATCCCGTGAGATTGAAGGCGAGACAGGCGGCCGCGTAGCGCACCCAGGACTGGCCGGTTCCGGCGTCGATGCCGGAGAGGCGGCAGAGCGCTCGCTCGATCGGCCCGGCGAGGAGCGAGAGCGGCGTGCGGTTGCCCGCAAAGACCCGCGCCATGTAGACACCGAGGGGCCAGGCGAGCGCTGCGACGAGCAAGCAGTAGAGGATGAACTGCCGGATGTCGGAGGACATGGCACGCGCCTCAGAACCGCTCGGAGCGCAGCAGCGCGTAGCCGAGATAGGCGAGCAGACCGGCGGCCGTCGCGGCGCCGAGAACAAGATCGATCGTCATGGCGCGCCTTACAACCGTTCGATCAGCCGCAGCGAAAGGGGCGAGCCGGCGAAGAAGCAGACCGCGAGTGCGAGATAGGCGATATCCAGCATCGAAGGACTCCGGAGCGAGTGGAGCCTCTCAGATGCGCCCGCGGCCCATAAACACGCAATTGGCGATGGGGCGGTGGAGGATAAACGGAGCGTAAAATCTGCGGGAAGAAAGAGTGCCTATTCCCGGATTATTGGCCAACGTCGAATAGGCTCGTACCCATATTCTGACCGCGAGGTGCCTATAGTTGCCGCCCGCGCGCTCCGAGTACCTTCCTCAAGGCGGTCATTCATCTGCTCAGCATTTCCTAGCGGGCATTCCTGTTCTTCACCGTGCCCCATTTGCGTATCAAGGCCCATCACTCCATGACGTGGAACGCTTCATTGTCCTAGCTACGACCCGGTCATCAGATCCGGCAGCCACATCGTCACTTGCGGGACCGAGAGCAGAAGTACGAGGAGGATCACTTCGACGAGCAGGAACCAAGATACGCCCTTGAAGATCGTGGTGAGTTTCACCCAATCCGGAGCGACGGACTTGGCCGCGAACACGTTCATCCCCACGGGCGGCGTGATCACTCCGATCTCGATGTACTTGACAATGATGATGCCTATCCAGACGAGGTCGAAGCCGCTCTTCTCGAATGTCGGCAGGAGTACCGCGACGGCCAGGAGCATGATCCCGAACGGATCGAGGATCATGCCCAATAGGAGGAAGAGCACCGACGCCCCGACGAGGAGCACGGGCTTGGAGACCCCCATCAGCTGGACGCCATCGGCAAGAGCTATGGGAAGGCCAGTGAGCGCCATCGTCCGCGTGAGCATCATGGCACCAATGGCGACCAGCAGGATGGAGGCCGTCTGCCGGGCGGCATCGGCGAAAGCGTTCCGATAGGCGCGCCAGTGTGCGCCCGGCCGGAACAGCGAAATGGCGATCACAGACAGTGTGCCGACGGCACCCGCCTGGCTGGGCGAGAACCAACCTCCATAGATGCCGCCGAGCACCACGACCGCGACGAGCGGCAGCGCCGCAACCGAGGCGGAGATCGGTTCTTCACGAACCTCTTGCACGGGCGGCGGCGCCAATGCCGGGTTCAGCCTTGCGCGGATCGCGATCATGATCGCGTAGCCGACCGCGGTCAGAAGGCCGGGGACGACGCCGGCGAAGAACAGGCGCACGACCGATTGCTCGGCGAGGATGCCGTAGACGATCAACGGGATCGAGGGAGGGATCAGCGCGGCCAAGGTACCCGCACAGGCCGTCACGGCCGTTGCCAGACCCGGGTCGTAGCCGGCCTTTAGCATGCGGGGGGTCGCCAGCCGCCCTAATGCCACCGTCGTCGCCAGACTCGAGCCGGAGGCTGCCCCGAACGCCGCTCCGGCGAAGTTGGTCGCGATCGCCAGCCCCCCTGGGATACGGGCAAGCAGCCGGCTTGCAAGTGCAAACAGCGAATCCGTCATACCGGTCTGAACGATCAACGCCCCCATGACGAGGAACAGCGGCACTGCCGCATATTCCCAGCTCGCCGCGAATTCGTGCGGGGTGCGCGTCATAAGGCTGATCGCCGCCGGCAGAGGCAGTACCGCTGCGGCACCACCGAACGCCGAGACGGCGAGTGCCAGACCCACGGGAAAGCGCAACAGGATGAGCGCGATCGCGCCCACGACGACCAGCACGCCGATGATACCGGGCGTCATGGTCGCACCGCACGATGGAGTGAGGCCACGGCGAGCAGCGCGAAGGAAATTGGGATCACCGCCTTGCCCGGCCAGACCGGGATCTTATGAATGCCGATCATGATGTGTTCGCCGAGATCGTAGGCGCGCACTGCCAAATCGAAGGTCTGCCAGGCTAGGGCGATGGCGACCAGCGCGACTGCGATCTGGACGACTGCGTCGAGCCGGCGCTGCGCTGCGTCCGACAAGAGATTGTTGATGACATCGACCCTGATCTCCGCGCGGGCGCGCTGGACAGCCGCAAGCGCCCCAAAGACGGCGAACGGCATGTAGAGGCCGCTGACGACCTCGGTGGTGCCGCGTAGCGGGCGCTCGAAGATGGCCAAGGCGACCACATCGAGCCCGATGTGAACGACCATCGCGCAGATGGCTGCACCGGCGAGGTATTCCCCGCCCCGGTAGAGCTGGGTCATGAAGGTCTGCATGCCAATAGATCCAGAGGCTTCGGGCTCCGACTGCCCCATCGCTCCTGCGGGCACCGTTCACGATGCTGCCGGCGGGTGCACTCCGAGCGCGATGGTTCCGAGAGTCACTCCCGATCGGGTGGCGACACCTGAGTGAGACGAGACGTGGCTCCCGATTCAAAACCTTGAGAATGTCACGCTCAGATCGGACAGACCCGAACAGGCAATCTCGTCGGCTCGACGGGGCAGTCTTCGTCAGTAGGGGAACGCGCCGTAGACGCGCTCTTTCACGATCCTGGCGAAGGTGTCCGGGTCGCCCTTGAACTTTGGCAGCAGGTCTTCGTGCCAGACGCGGAACGTCTCGACGATCTCGTCAACGAGCGCGTCCGCGTTATCGATGCCGCGTGCCTCGGCGAGTTGCTTCAGCGCCCCCGGCTCGCTCGCCTGGAACATCGCCCAAGCCGCCGTCAGTGCTTCGCCTCCGTCGGAGAACGGCAGCTTCTGGGACAAGGCCGCCCGCGCCTCCTGATCCGGCTCGACGTAGGCGTTCGTCACATAGTCCCACATGATCTGCGGCATGGCGTCGATCATCGCCTGGCGATCGGTCCCGGCGAGCGACGCCCAGGCCGCGGCGTTGAACGCCAGCGGCACCGCGCCTGTGATGATCCCCTGAGGCAGGTCGATAACGCTTTTGACCGTGTCCTGCAGCCCGTAGCTCTTGATCCAGGAGACCGGAAGCAGACCGCAGTCGGCCTGCCCCAGCTGCAGCGCGCTCAGAAGGTCGACGACAGAGGATTGAACCGGCACACCGCCGACGGAGCTGATCCACCGCATTTCCGGCTGGCCGATGACTGCGACACGCAATCCTTCCACGTCGTCCAGACTCTCGACCGTGCGAGTGCATTGCAGCGTCAGCGGCGTCGCCGACTGGACCATCAAGGGCACCACGCCCTGCGCCTTCATGTCCGACGCACAGGTCTTACACTTGGCGAAGAACACCTCGTTCAGCGCTCCGATGGTCGCGTAGGGATCCGTGCCCAGTCCCGTGAGCTCTGCCATCAGAGAGGCGGTCGGCAGCTCAGACGGATGAAACTGGGTAAGGAAGAAGCCGGCATCGACGACATGATCGCGAATTCCGGGAAGGCCACCCGGCAGCGAGACGATCTGCCCGCCCAGAAACGGCGTGAACGTCGTCTTGCCGGCGGTCACCCCGCTCAGCGTATCGAGCATCGGCAACACGCCGAACTGATTGGCGGCCGAACGCTCCGGAACACCGGATCCGTAGGTCAGGTTGCCGGCGGCGGTCGGCGACGCAAGAAGGCTCGCGGCCGCGCAAGCGGCAAGAAAAGTGGCTGATTTCATCGTAGGTTCCCGCTCGGTGACGTGGTTTTTGCTTTGTGTGGAAAGGTTGTGCCGGAGGACGCTGGAATGGCCACACGAGTGAACCGCTTCAGGTGACGCTGCTGCGGGCCTCGACACGCTCCTGGAAGGCCAGCCGGCTGCCGCCGATCAACTGGCGGGTCTCGTTTTCCGAATATCCCGCCGCCAGGAGTCCCGCAGTAAGGTTCGGCCACTTCTCCCAAGCGTCAAACTCGGGCAGGCCGACGCCGAATTTCGGCGACGTGTCGGCCTTGAAGCCGAGCTTTCGAAAGTTCTCGGTGGCCGCCTCGATAAGCTCGGCGGGCAGGTCCGGCGTCCAGCCGCCCCAGTCGGTGGCGATGCCCACCCGCTCCGTCCCCAGGATCGACACCGCGTGCTCGATGTGACGAAGCATGGTCGCGAGCGTGGCATCCTCTCCGGGCGCCAGGAAATTTGGAACGGTGACGACGCCGAAAAAGCCGTTGACGTCGCGCAGCGCCTTCAAGACGTCGTCGGATTTGGCGCGCGGATGCGCGGCCACCGCCGAACAGCAGGAATGAGTTACTGCGACCGGCCCCTCCGACACGGCGATCGCGTCCATGGTGGTCGCGTGGGAGCAATGGGAAACGTCAACGACGATCCCGAGTTCGTTCATGCGCCGGACCGCCGCCACTCCGAACTTGCTGAGTCCGCTCTGGTCGCGCTCCTCGCAGCCATCTCCGATGAGATTGCGCGTGTTGTAGGTCAGCTGAGCGACGCGAACGCCCATACGGAACAAGAGGTCGAGACGATCGAGATCGGCGCCCAGCACGCCGCTATCCTGCAACACGAACAGGAGACCGATCTCGCCATCGGCACGCGCCTCTCGCAGCTCCTTGGTCGAGGCGCAGACTCGCATGTTGCCGATACGGGCACGATGCAGCCAGTATCCGACGTCGTCGATGCACTCCTCCCAGGACTGCGGGGCAAGTGCGCGTCCGCCTAGCGTGACCTGCACCGCGTCGACGCCACTCGCCTCCCACGTGGATCCGACCAGACGAGACGTTTCCGGTGACGCCTCCAGTTCGTCGAGCCGGTCGCGCGTCATATCCCGCAGAATCCGCCCGACGGAGTGCTTGGCCGCCAACCCCGCCTCCATGACCCGGCGATGGCGTGCCGTCATCAGGATCGGCTCGCCACACGGCACGTAGTCGAAGACGAAGGCATCCTTCTGCAGCGCACTTGCGCTTTCCAACTGCGCTTCATAGCTCATTGCCAGTCCCCCGCTCGGTCGCTTCGCAATGTGTCTCCGACGCCTGCACGAATTCGATCATCATCCCGCAGGCATCCTCCGCCCGGACCACCACGCGACCGGGTCGGCAAATCGGCGAGATCGAATTGGCGCGAAGCAGGCGCTCGGTGTGGGTGAGATCCACCACCGCGATCTGCAGCCCGACGAGCGTCGAAGCGTCGGCGGGTAGGGGAACCGCTCCTTCGAACCGGTGAGCCGACAGACCGGGGTCGGACACGTCGAGGACCACGTCGCGCGGCGTGATGGTGAACGACCCGTCCGCCGACCTCCGCGCAACACACGCGTAAACGGTCTCGAGTTTCGCCACCTCCTCGGCGAGGCGGCCCTCGGGGCAGACCGCATAAACGCGCCTGATATTGAGCGCGCCATTGTCGTGATGCTGGAATTTCGGCTGTGTGTACTGGGACAGCGAATTCGGCTTGTAGGCGTTCATGAAGAAGGGCAGCGCGCCGCGCTGCGGGATCAGCACGGTGAAGCGGACGTCTTCGATGAGACCGTCGTCGGACACCCATTCCCGTTCGACGTGCCAGGTGTCGCCGATCGGCGCTTCGGCATAGGCGAAGGCCCGTGTGGCACTCTCGATGTCGTCGCAGACGTGCACGATCATCTTCAGGCCGTCCGGGCCCGACAGGATCTCCTGCATCAACGCCGGCACCCGCGTACGGTCGTTGATCGTCATAAGCTCGAAGAAGTTGGCGCTGCCGGCGCGGATCGGCGTTAGCTGTGCCAAGCGGTTCGACATGCCGCCGATTTCGCTCTCCGGCGTCAGGCGAAAGCCCAGCCTGGACATCGCGGTAACGGCGGCCGGCATGTCCGAAACGGTGCACATCAAATGATCAATCTCGACGAGTCCGGATCGGGTCGGCATGTTTCGTCCTGTCATTTCGAGAGATTGCGCGTCGATCAAAGTTTCCACCTGATCGGCACGGACCCTAGGCAAGCGCCGCTTCGATGGACGCTCCGAGGATCTGCACGCCGGTCTCGATCTCCTCGTCGGAGATCGTCATCGGCGGCGCGAGCCGAAACACACTGCCCATGCTCGGCAGCTTCACGATGTTCATGCTCAGTCCGCGAGCCATCGCCTCTCGGCTGATCCTGGCACCTAGCTCGTGGTCTGGCGTCCGGCTCTGCCGGTCCGTGACCACTTCCAGGCCGACCATAAGCCCACGCCCGCGGACGTCCCCGACGCAGTCGAAGCGTTGCTGTAGAACCTGCAGCCTCTGCTTCAGCTTCGCGCCGGCGCGCGCCGACCGCTCGAGGAGGCCTTCGTCCTCGACGACGTCCAGCACCGTCAGTCCGATCGCAGCCGGAAGCGGATCTGAGACGTGCGTCGTGTAGAAGAGGAAGCCGTGTGCGTGCGCATCATCCTCGATCTCAGCCGTTGTCATGACGGCCGCCAGCGGAAGTCCCGCGCCGAGCGTCTTGGAGAGCGTCAGGATGTCGGGCATGATACCGTCTCGTTGGAAGGCGAACATGGTCCCCGTCCGGCCGATGCCGGTCTGGGCCTCGTCGAGGATCAACAACATTTCGCGCTCTTCGCACTTTTGCTTCAGCGCGGCGAGATAGCCCGGCGGCAGGTCGAGAATACCGCCTGCCGACAGGATCGGTTCGGCTATGAACGCGGCCAGACTGCCGGTCGACTGGCTGTCCACCAACGCGAATGCGTCGTCGAGTTCGCTCTGCCAGTCCAGACTGCCGTCGGCATGAGTGAAGCGCGGACGGTAGGGATTCGGAGCGGGGATCGCGAATGACCCCGCAGCGGCCGGGCCATAGCCGTGACGGTTGGCGCTATAGGTGGCTGAGGAGGCGGCTGCGGTCATGCCATGCCAGCTCTTGGAAAAGGCCACCACTTCGTGCTTGCCTGTCACGAGCTTGGCCATGCGGATGGCCGCTTCATTCGTTTCCGCCCCGGTGGACAGTAAGAGCACGCGATCCAGACCCGGGGCCTTGGAGGCCAGCCGTTCTGCCAAATCCACTACCGGATGCGACAACATTCCGCTGAAAAGATGATCGAGCTTACCAATCTGTGTGCGGACCGTCTCGACGATCCGCGGGTGCGAATGTCCAAGCACCGCGCTCATCTGGCCTGAGGTGAAATCAAGAATTGCCTGGCCATCAGCATCGTAGAGATAGCTTCCCTCGGCCCGCTCGATGATCTTGGGCTCGAAGCTGCCGCCGTAGCGGATAAGATGCTTGGCTGCCCTTGCCCAGAAATCCGGCTCATCATTGTGCGACACGCGAAACCTCGTTTGCTTTTTTCTTGAGCAAGCCTATTCACGCCGCTAACTTCAGCCAAATTCATAATTATCAATTTGGATATCAGCAGGATTGATATGTCGATTTCGCTGGACCTCTCCTTGCTGCGCAGCCTCGTCGCCGTCTCGCGCATGGGATCCATCAGCGCGGCGGCGCTTCAGGTCGGTCGGACGCAGTCGGCGGTCAGCATGCAGATGCACCGCCTGGAGGAGAGCCTCGGCCAGCCCATCCTGCACCGTACCGGAAACGGCGTGAGGCTGACGACGACAGGCGAGCGCCTACTCGTGCACGCCGAACGGATCCTCGGGGCACACGACGAAGCTGTGGCCGAGATTTCCGGGACGGGACTTTACGGCTCGATCAGCTTCGGCTGTCCCGAAGACTATCTAACGGCGTTTCTGCCGGACATCTTGAAAGGTTTTAGTGCGCGGCATCCGGCTGTTGAGATCGAGGTGGTCTGCGCACCGACGGTCGAGCTGCGCCCGATGTTGCATCGCCGACAGATTGATCTCGCCTTGATCTCGCTGCCTGCTGCGTCCAACGGGACCGACATTCTCCGCCCGGAGAGTTTCGTCTGGATTGCGAGCAGTCCGCAGCCGTCCATCCTGCAGCAGCAGGTGATACCGCTGGCGCTTTCCGCATCCAACACGCTGGATCACAGGGCGGCCTGCAACGCCATGGACCGGCTGCAAATGCCCTACAGGATCTCGTTCGCGAGCAACAGTCTGGCGGGACTACTCGCGGTCGCGCGGTCTGGCCAGGCCATCAGTGTCATTACACGAACGGCGACACCGCCGGATTTGTTCATCCTGGATGATCCCATGCCTGTACTTCCAAGCATTGAGATTGCCTTGTCATATGCTTCAGGCAGCCAATCTGCGACTGTACGCACCTTCGGCGACTATATCCACGAACAGATTCGGGTGCATTGATAGAGCATTGTAGGAGTATTTTGGTTTTGTGATCGAAATATATTCGGGTATTTTGCCTGGCCTGTGGGTTATGTCCCTTTGCATCAAGATCGAAGTCATCTCCACCGCCTGAGCAAATTTTCTTTGTGTCGCGCTTTAAACAGGCATTTCCTCAAAGATGAGAAATTTCATTTCATCGAATATGAAAAAGGTCCCTATCCCGCGGTTCGGCTTAGGAGTGTGCGGGCTCTTCCCTCGCGCTGCGGTTTGCCCTTAAAAAGAGCTGCGACGAGGAACGGTCTTCAATTAGGAATTGCTGAGGGCATGCAGGTCAATTCCGCCGCTGCCAAGCGACGCCGAACACAGGCAGAACGACGCGCCCAGACAAAGGCGATGGTCATGGATGCCGCGCTGGATCTGCTGATTACGGAAGGATACTCGCGCTTCAGCGCGAGTGGTGTCGCGGCGCGGGCAGGAGTCTCGCGGGGAGCTTTGGAGCACTATTATCCCCGCAAGATCGACCTTGTCGCCGCGGCAACGCAACAGGCGATGGATCAGGCGATCGACCATGCCGAAAGTCTGGCGCGCACAGCGAAAGCCTCCGTCCAGCCAGTCGATCGCTTCCTGCAGTCTTCGGAAGAATTCTTCTTCATGCCAGCCTATATGGCGATGACTGAGGTGTTGATCGCGGCGCGCGCCGACAAGGATCTTGCCTGTATCGTCTATCCGATCATCAAGGAAACGCGCGGCATACTTGATGGTATTTGGACAGAAACGCTCGTAGAGTCTGGGTATTCGAGAGACGAAGTACGGCGGTTTGTCGAATTGTCGCACTACATGCTCCGGGGGCTTTTCTACGTCACGTCATGGACCCCCTATGACGTAGATCGCGAGGAGGTCATCCGCACTTGGCGTGCATTGGCTCCCCTCGTG
This sequence comes from Amorphus sp. 3PC139-8, assembly GCF_040750475.1. Lineage (NCBI taxonomy): Bacteria > Pseudomonadati > Pseudomonadota > Alphaproteobacteria > Hyphomicrobiales > Amorphaceae > Amorphus > Amorphus sp. 3PC139-8. The sequence goes on from NZ_JABJVY010000002.1 coordinate 79,076, forward strand.
CTTCGGCCGCACGATAACGGCTGCACGTCCGAAAATGCGCGGCCAACACCTCTTCGATCGGCCGGTCGATAGCTGCAGCCTCTCTTCCACCGCGGGAGGGTCGCCCTTCGGTGCGGTCGCCGATTGCGGTGAGGGGCCTTCGCCGAAGGTCATCGTCTCAGCAGCAACCTGACGACTGGCAGCGGTGAGCCCGTATGACGTCCGTAATGCGCATCTGACCGATTCTAGCGCCGATCAACGGCCAAGCCGTTCCCCCCCCCTCTCTCCGGCGGACGGGTTCAGAAACTGCCAACGGCGAAAAGCAACGCTCGATCCCGTTGCATGGACTGCGCTCTCGCCAGCCCGTCCGACGAAGCCTGATCTCTTGCAGTGGCCGAGGTTCGCTTTCCTCGCCGACGCCGGAAACCGGCTTGCGACGGGAGAGTCGGTGGGCTTTCGCAGTAGCGGCCAAATAAAATTTACAAGGAGTAATGCTTGTAAGTTGACGTGGACCCCATTTTGGATATCCTCCCCCCTCATCGAAATGGTGGCGAAGGCCCGGGCAAAGACTGGGTATCGCAGAGACAAAAAAGGTCAAAAGACCTGACCGAACACTCAGGCGGAGAACAAATCTGTCCATCGCTCGGTGTTTGGAACAACAAAGAAGGGAGGCATAAAGTGTTCGCACTCAGGATAGCTTTGCTCGCGCTTGCGGCCGGCGCTGCGTTAACGTCATCGATGGCGTCTGCTCAGGATACGACCCAGTTGCGGTTCCTGACCGCCTGGGACGACCGCTTCGACGGGACGATTGCCGTCGCTCAGCGCTTTGTACAGTTTGCCGAAGAAGAGTCCGACGGCCGTATTACGTTCCAGTTCAGCGGGCCCGAAGTGGTTCCGCCGGGGCAGCAGTTTGAGCCCGTCTCAAGAGGCGTGTTCGATGTCGGATTTGCCACGCCGATCTACTATATCGGAACCACCGGGGTGCCCTCAGCCTTCTTTGCGTTGCCGCCCGATCCTGCGATGTGGCGCGAAAAAGGCTATTGGGATTTCGCCGATCAGGAGCTTCAGCGCTTCAATCAGAAGCTGATCGCCTTCACGTCGGGAAGCGGAGACAATGATTTCTATCAGGTCATTCTCCGTGAACCTCTGGGCGACGGCGACAGGCCGCTTGCCGGTCGGAAGATAAGAGGCAACAAATACTACGAACCGGTCGTCGTTCCCCTCGGCGGATCTCTGGTGAACCTGCCGATCGGCGAGACCTATTCGGCGCTTGAGAAGGGCGTCGTCGACGGCGTCGCGTTCCCGATCGCCGGCATGCAGCGGCTGAAGTTCCAGGAAGTGGCGGGTTACATGATGCGCCCACGCTTCGGGACATCTCCCTTTACGGTCACCATGAACCTCGACAAGTTCAAGGCGCTGAGCGAGCAGGACCAGAAGGCCGTGCTGGAAGCCGGCCGCCGCGTCGAGGAGAGCAGCACCAAAGAGTTCGCCGAACTCGCCGACAAGACGATTGCCGACCTCAAAGAGGCGGGCATGAAAGAGGTCTCTCTGAATCCGGAACTGGCCAACGGGATCGAGGCGGGACTCGTAGCGGGCTCCTGGCAAACCGCCATTGAGGGCAATCCCCAGACGGCCGGCCGTGTGGAAGAGCTGAGGAAGATGGCGCGCGAAAACGGCGACGCCGAATAGTCCCTTCGCTGGTCCGTCGAGGCGGCGGCGAACGAACGCGCCGCCTCGGCACCCCCCTTTTCTTCCCTTCCGACCGTGGTGAGAGAATGAGGCCGCTCAGCCTTTTCTTCAGGGCGCACGACGTATTGACGGATACAACCTATATCATCGGTGTATTCGGCCTTGCGTCCATGGTTATCATCTACTGCGCAGAAGTCGTTACGCGGTATTTTCTAAACTCGGCGCTCGACTGGGCCAACGACGCGTTCTCCAACATTTTGTGCATCACCATTTTCGCGATGGTGCCACACGTCACGCGGATCGGCAGTCATATCGAGATCAACCTGATCCCGGAACTGCTGCCGTCAGTGCGTCGCCCGCTGGCGACTATGGGTTCGATTGTGGGCGCATTCGTGTGCGGGTTCGCCGCCTGGATGAGCCTTCAGGAAAACGTCCGGCAAGTCGCCCTTGGGATACAGACCGCTCAGAACCATCCGCTTCCGGTCATCTGGATGTCTGGGTTCATTACTTACGGGTTTGCGAGTTCGGCGCTCTATTTCCTGCGCTCCCTCTTTCCGTATCCCGCCGTGCTCCCAGTCAGCTTCGTGACGCAGATGGCCGCGCCATCTCCCTCCAGCGGTATTGAGTAAAGAAGATGGCTGATTGGTGGGTGGTACTGTCATCCGGCCTGACGCTTCTGGTCGCTTTATTCCTGACCGGAATGCCGATCTTTATCGGATTTCTGGTCATCATTATCGGTGGTGTTCTGTTCATGATGGGCAGTGCCGGCTTCGGCATGGTCGTGAACAGCATGTACGACACCGCGACGACGGCGTCGCTCGGCAGCATTCCGCTCTTCATCCTTCTGGGCGAAATCCTGTTCCGATCCGGCTGCGTCCAGGTGCTGATGGACTCGATCGACAAGCTTGTGGGCCGCATCCGCGGGCGTCAGTACGTGCTGTCGATCGCTCTCGCGACCGTGCTCGGGGCCTTGTCGGGGTCCTCCATGGCGGTGGGCGCGATGATGGGTCGCTCCCTGCTGCCGGCTATGCTCGAAAAGAAGTATGACCTGCGTCTTTCGGTAGGCACGATACTGGGCGGAGCCTGCCTGGCTCCGATCATCCCGCCAAGTATTCTTGCGATCATCATCGGCACGCTTGCAGACGTCTCGATCGCGTCGCTGCTTATCGGAGGCGTCGGGCCGGGCTTGCTGCTCGCCGCACTCTACGTGATTGCCTGTTTCGTGAAGATCAGGCTGGATCCGACGCTTGCGCCCGAAACCGAAGCCCTCGGAAAGGTCTCCGCTGGCGAGAAATGGCGAGCGGCGTTCGGGCTTCTGCCGTTCAGCCTGATCATCTTCATGGTTGTCGGATTGATCATGCTCGGCATCGCCACGCCGTCGGAATCGGCCGCGACCGGCGTCGTGGGCGGCCTGCTGACCGCAGCCTACTACCGCAAGCTCAATCTGCGCATGCTGTACGCCTCGTTCGGCGAGGCGGCTGCCCTGTCCGCGGTCATTCTTCTCATCCTCGTCAGCGCCGTAATGTTCACGCAGCTTCTCGCCTTCACCGGCGCGATCAGCGCAGTCATCCACATCGTGACATCTCTCGATGCGAACATCTGGCTGATGCTGTTCCTGATGATGTTCCTGCCGTTCGTCTTGTGCATGTTCATCGATCAGATCGGCCTGATGCTGATCCTCATTCCGATATACGTCCCGATGATAAGGGTCCTGGACTTCGACCCGGTGTGGTTCTGGGTCCTCTTCCTGATCAACATCACCCTCGGCGCGATCACACCTCCCTTCGGGTACGTCATGTTCGCGCTGAAGGCGGCCGCAGCCAACGTCTCCATCAAGGAGATATTCGCCGCCTCCTGGCTCTTCGTCGGCCTGACGTTGCTGGGAATGCTCCTGATCGTGCTGTTCCCGCCGATCGTGACCTATCTTCCCGGGCTCCTTCGCTGATCTTACCGGTGGCGAAGCTGCGCCTTCTGTCTAAACCTCGTGTACAGTGGAGGAAGTGATGAAAAGCCTTCAAGAACTGATGGATTCCAAATCGAATTTCGTAGATTATCTGTATAATGACACGATTTCCCAGTATCACAAATCCCGGACAGGCTATTTTGCGTCGCTGATTGCGCCTGAATACACCAACTGGCGCGAGGAGCAGCGTGCCTGGCGCGAAAGTGCGGTTCTGTTCAACCAGTCGCATCATATGCCGGAACTCTTCGTGAAGGGCCCGGACGCCAAGCGCCTGCTCGAATATCTGAGCCCGTGCTCGTTCGCCAATCTCGCGACCAACCGGGGCAAGCAGTACATCGCCTACACGGAGCGCGGTCACCACGTCGGCGACTGCATCCTGCACTACTACGGCGAGAAAGACGGCTTCGAGCTGATCAGCGGCATGCCGGTGCTCAACTGGATCCGCTATCATGGCGAGACCGGCGGTTACGACGTCGACATCACCTTCGAGCCGACCACGCCTTACACGCCGGACGGCAAGCGGTCGAAGTACCGTTTCGAAGTGGAAGGGCCGAGTGCACGCAAGATCCTCGATGAGGTCTGCGAAGGCGGTTTCCCCGAGATCAAGTTCTTCCACACGGAATACGTGAAGATTGCGGGATGCCGCGTGCACGTGCTTCGCCACGGCATGGCGGGGCACGCCGGTGCCGAGATCTCCGGGCCTTTCGACGAGATGGATACGGTCCGCGACGCGATCCTCAGCGCCGGAGAAAAGTACGGCATTCGGCAAGCGGGAACGCGAACCTACTACAGCACGCCCCTGGAGAACGCCTGGATCCCGTATCCGCTTCCCGGCATCTATACGGGCGAGGAAAATCGCGCCTATCGCGAGTGGCTGGCGCCGGACAGCTGGGAGGCAAACATGCAGCTCGGTGGGAGCCTCTACAGCGACAACATCGAGGATTACTACTGGACACCGTCCGCCTTGGGCTACGAAAAGCTGGTTAAGTTCGATCATGACTTTATCGGGCGCGAGGCCATCGAGGCGGGGCTTAAGGGGCCGAAGCGCGTCAAGCGTGTGCTTGAGTGGAACCTCGAAGACGTCAAGCGCGTGATGAACTCCGCGTTCGAGGACGGCCCGCTCTATAAGTCGATTGAGATGCCGACGGCTTACTGGGGCTGGCCTCAAGCCGACGAAGTGCTTTCCAAGGATGGCACGCGCGTGGGGATGTCTCAGTACTGTGGCTACAACATCAACGAACGGGCGATGGTGTCGCTCTGCGGCATCGACGAGGCGTATGCGGCGCCGGGCACCGAGGTTGTCCTGACCTGGGGCGAAGTGAACGGCGGCTCGCGCAAGCCGCATGTCGAGCGGCATGAGCAGACGCAGATCCGCTGCCGTGTCTGCGACGCGCCATATTCGAAGACGGCGCAAGAGAAGTTGCGGGCCGTCATCTAACCGGTCGGCCGTCTCGTTCTGCAGAACAACAAGCGCGTTGCAGGCTTCTCCGCTGGCTGCGAGCCGGCACGGGTGAGCTTTGCCCGATCCCGGACCGCAGACGGTCACGGTGGCCTCGACGCGCCCCTGCAGAGATCCTGCAGCTATCGGATATTGGGGCCGCCGAATGGCCAACTATGTACTGACACTGACCTGCGATGACCGACCCGGCATCGTTGCCGCGGTTGCTTCTTGCCTAGCCAAGCATGGCGGCAACATCGTCGAGGCCCAACAATTCGACGATCACGAGACCGGCAAGTTCTTCATGCGGGTCGCATTCGCACTCGAAAGCGCACTCGACGACTTTACCGCCGGTCTTGCCGAAGAGAAGCGGCGCTTCGGTCTCACCTGTTTCCTTCGGCCGACCTTGCAGATGCGCAAGGTTCTGATCCTGGTTTCGAAGTTCGACCATTGCATGGGCGATCTGCTCTACAGGATGCGGATCGGCGAGATGAACATGGAGTGTGTCGGGATTGTCTCAAACCATCCCAAGACATCCCTGAACCTCACCCTGCAGGAGAATATTCCCTTCCACGATTTCCCGATCACGAAAGAGACGAAACCCGAGCAAGAGGCGCGGATCAAGACCGTGGTCGAAGAGACGGGCGCAGAGCTCGTCATTCTGGCGCGCTACATGCAGATCCTGTCCGACGATCTGACGGAGTTTCTGTCCGGGCGCTGCATCAACATCCATCACTCGTTCCTACCGGGCTTCAATGGAGCGAAGCCGTATCACCAGGCGCACGAGCGGGGTGTGAAGATGATCGGGGCGACGGCGCACTATGTGACCGCCGATCTGGATGACCGGCGTTGCGTGGGACGAGATCGATGGTCGTCGACATGAAGCAAACTGCCCGGCTCGGGCACATCCCCGCCTCGATAGAGGTATCTTCGAAGCAGGCGCTGGACTCGGGCGATCTGCCCGGCCTGTTTCCGCCGGGAACCCGCGTCTACGTCACCGACATAGGCTCCGACGAACCGTCTGCACTGGTGAAGGCCGCACGACGCGTGACGGACCTGGGCTACACGGCCGTCCCGCATTTTGCGGCGCGTCGCCTGTCGACGAGGCAGGCGGTGGAGACGCAAATCAAGTCGATGACACAGGACGGGGGTGTCCGCGATATCCTCGTCATCGGCGGCGATCTGGCGCGGCCCGTCGGAGACTATGCGTCTTCCATGGACGTGCTGGAGAGCGGCTTTCTCGAGAAATACGGGATTTCCCATGTCGGGGTGGCCGGCCATCCCGAGGGCAGCCCGAACTTCGCCGAGCAGTCGGCCCTCGAAGCGCTCCGGATGAAGAAGTCCTTCGGCGAGCGCTCCGGTATCGAGGTGCGGATCGTCACCCAGTTCGGCTTCGACGGCCGGAAGCAGGCCGACTGGGCCGAAACCCTGCTCCGGCACGGTATCGACCTGCCAATACATTTGGGCGTCGCCGGACCCGCGAAGATCAGCACCCTCGTCAAGTATGCCGCCGCCTGCGGCGTGGGCAACTCGATCGGCTTCCTGAAGAAGAACACGCGCTCGATTGCGGCACTCGCCACCAGCCATTCTCCGGAAGGGGTGGTTGGTCCGATCGAGACCCATTGGCTGCAGGACCGAGAGACGCGGATCGAGCAGATCCATGTCTTTCCCTTCGGCGGGGTCAAGAAGGCCGCGCAATGGCTCGAGCACCGCGGAACCTGGGATCGAGGCCGTCATGGAGAGCTCGACGTTTCGAGGGCCGAGTAGACGATGTCGGCACGTGTCATCGACGGAAAGAAGCTCTCAGAGTCCTTGCGGGGCGAATATCGGCAGCGCGTCGCGGAGCTGCAGCGCGCCAGAGGGATCACGCCAGCTTTGGCCGTGCTGCTGATCGGCGAAGATCCACCCTCCGAGGTCTACGTCCGCAACAAGATACGGGCGGCCGAACACGTCGGCCTCATCTCGCGCATGTACCGATATCCAGCCGACGTTCTGCCGGAGGAGGTCCTGGCGACGATTGATCAGCTCAACGCCGATGCGTCGGTTCACGGTATCCTGGTGCAACTTCCGCTTTCGTGAAGAGTTTCGGGCGCCGAAAGGCGTACGAAAGTCCCCGAGCAAGGAACCCGCGGGCCCCAGGCGATGGGCTATGGGGATTTCGGATTTAGCCGGTGCCGGGGACGGCGCGGCCGCCGTCTGGAAGCGTCGGAATGGATGCGGACAGGCCGCTTCGTTGCGCCACCGGGGGGATGGTGTTGGCCCGGTTCTGGTTCCGACACGCGCCTGTCGGCATCAGCAATCACCATTGATGCGTGCACATCCGTTACCGGAGACTGAGCGTCAGCGGCTTGAAGCTTGAGTATGTCATGCCGGGTCATGGACAGTTCTCCGGGTTCGCCGTGGTTGCGTCCGGCGGCGCGCGCGGTTGCCTCCATTGTTTGAACACCTGGGTCACGATCATGCGCCCGCCGCAGCACGTGCGGATGGTGGGTCATCGCGGATCCCCAGGTGTGGAGCACGGCGGTGATGGCGATGCGTACGCCGAGATGCTTTGGATCCGCCGCGATCGTCAGCATCGTCTGCGATGCCGACTTGAACAACAGGTCGTAGATGAGCGCCTTGTTCTGGAATGCGATGCCGGCGACCTCGGCCGGCAGCGTGAACACGACGTGGAAGTAGCCGACCGGCAAGAGGTCCGCCTCGCGCTCGGCAAGCCATGTCCTGGCCGCCGCGCCCTGACACTTCGGGCAGTGCCGGTTGCGGCAGGAGTTGTAGGCAATGCGCCGCTGGCCGCAGTCCTCGCAGGCCTCGACGTGACCGCTAAGGGCTGCGGTGCGGCAATGCTCGATCGCAGACATCACCTTGAGCTGATGTAAGCTCAGATGACCTGCATGTGCGGCCCGGTAGACTGGCCCGGCGGCACGGAAGATGTCGGCGACCTCGATCGAGCCGCGCACGGCTTAGCCGTCGGGCGAACTCTCCCTCGGCTTGAACAGCCCGAGCTTGTCGAGCGGGCTCGTGACCGTGCGCACCGTCCGGGTCGCGACCTTGGCGTAGAACGCGGTGCTGTTGAGCTTGGCGTGCCCGAGCAGGACCTGGATGATCCGGATGTCGGTGCCGTCCTCCAGGAGGTGGGGTCGCGAAACTATGGCGCAGCGTGTGCGGTCCGACCCGCTTGGCGATGTCGGCGGCCTGGGCCGCCTCGACAACGATGCGATAGAGCTGCCGCGTGCTGATCGGCTTCATCGCGTGCTGTCCCGGGAACAGCCAGCCGTCGCGGTGCATCACACCCTGCTGCCGCCCTCCACTGGAAGGAGGACTACAACACGCACATACCGTATTCAGCACTCGGCAATATCCCGCCGGCCGAGTTCGCAGGGAGGATCAGGCTGGAAAACCAAGCCGCATAAGGCCAGAAACGAAACCCGAGCCTCTCCGAATTGCTGGAGGGAAGAAGGGGCTCAGGTCAGTCGCTTTAGATGACTGGCTGTGGTTCTGCGCAAGAGGAGATAAATATTGCCAAACCGGCAGGTGCGGCGGAGCCGAGGTTCGATGCGCTTCGGGAACCTGCGCATCGGTCGTCGTCTGGATGACACCACCCTGAACGAACCGAGCCACCATCGTGCTCGAGATCAGGTCGCTCGGATCCCCGAGGCTTCGAACACCGCATACACGGCTAACCCAGCGGTTTTCGCATCAAGCGCAGGGAACCTAACGCAAACGCTCGAATGGGTCTCGAGCCTTTTTCCAGAGCCATAGCCGTCGGTGCTTGGAGGTACCGCGGGCGAGCAACCATCGCCCGGCCCGCGGGTCGCGTTCGATTGGGCTCAACTCTTGATGAAGGCCAGCAGATCGGCGTTGACGAGGTCGGGATGCGTCGTGCAGAGCCCGTGCGGCAGGCCCTCGTAGACCTTCAGCGTGCCCTTCGGGAGCAGTTCGGCCGACAGCGGTGCGGAGTCCCCGATCGGAACGATCTGATCGTCGTCGCCATGCATCACCAGGACGGGGATGTCGATCTTCTTGAGATCCTCGGTGAAATCGGTCTCCGAAAAGGCCTTGATGCAGTCGTAGTGGGCCTTGGTGCCTCCCATCATTCCCTGGCGCCACCAGTTCTGGATGACCCCCTGCGATGGCTCGGCGCCCGGCCGATTGTAGCCATAGAAAGGACCGGCCGGAACATCGAGGAAGAACTGAGCGCGGTTTGCGAAGAGCGCCGCGCGGAATCCGTCGAAGACTTCGAGTGGCAACCCGCCGGGGTTCTGCTCCGTCTTTACCATGATCGGGGGGACGGCGCCGATGAGAACGGCTTTGGCCGCCCGGTCGGTCCCGTGGCGGCCAAGATAGCGGGCGACTTCGCCGCCGCCGGTTGAATGGCCGATGTGGACAGCGTCCCGAAGGTCGAGCACGTCGGCCAAGGCTGCAACGTCGTCGGCGTACGTGTCCATGTCGTTGCCGTGCGCGGTCTGGGTCGAGCGACCGTGGCCTCTGCGGTCATGCGCGATGACACGATAGCCCTTGTGAAGGAAGAACAGCATCTGGCTGTCCCAGTCGTCGGCGCTGAGCGGCCAACCGTGGTGGAACACGATCGGCTGGCCAGTGCCCCAGTCCTTGTAGAAGATCTCGGTGCCGTCCTTGGTGGTGATGTAGCCCATGGTCTCGTCTCCGTTGAGAAAGGACGCTGTCGGGAAGAGGCCGCGCCGATCGCCGGGCGCGGGAAAAGCAGTGCGCAGCGGCGACTGCGGAAACGGCAGAGGGGCGCAGCAGGCGAGCCGAATGAGCAGCCGCGCCGGTGGCGTCCGCTCATCCTGGTGAGGAGAGGCGGACAGCCTTGTTGGTCAACTGATGCGAATACTGAAACAGGAGCCGTTGGCTGGGGTCGGGTGCTTGGATTAGAGCACGAATACGGGTCAGCTCAGTCAATAAAATCGGCGATGCCTGTTAGGTCAATTTAACCAACTGGCTTGTCTGAAGAGCCGCCGTCAGGCGGCTGTGCAGATTCCTGCCCTGGTGAGTTACTGCTGAGGTCCCAGACCGGCCGTGGAGTGCTCACTCCGGCCGTGCTGTGCTCGGGTAGGATCAGGTCCGAAGCGCGCTCTCCGATGATGACGCAGGGTGCCATGATGTTGCCGACGGGATCCGCGGCATGACGGAGGCGTCCGCAATCCGCAGGTTGTCAATGCCGCACATGTGGAGCTGGGGGCGAGGCCGGCTGTCTCGCGGACGCGTTTCTGTCGGCCTCCGGCAAGAGCCCGCCCGAGGCCGACCAGCTCAACCGTGACATCAGAGAGCTTCGCGACGCGATCTACTCCGACATTTCCGACTGGAACCCTCCGGTCTGAGGTGTCACGGTTGACCAGGCGAGCTGCCTAGACCGTGGGAACGGTGCCGCCGTCGATCACGTATTCGGTGCCCGTGATGGACCCGGCGCGGTCGGAGGCGAGGAACGCGACCAGGTTCGCAACCTCGTCCGGCCGGGAAGGGCGGCCGATCGGAATGCCGCCCAGCGAGTCCATGATCACCTGCTTGCCGTGGTCGATGTCGGCGCCGGCCTCGCGCGCGATCCGTTGGGCCAGGTGCACCGACGCTTCCGTCTCGATCCAGCCCGGCGAGACGCGGACGACCCGTACCCCCTTGGGCCCAAGCTCTTTCGACAGGCTCTTGCTGTAGGTCGAAAGGGCGGCCTTGGCGGCGGCGTAGGCGGTGGTTGCGTCCGGCAACGGCAGTTCGCGCTGGATGGAGGTCACATGGATGACGACGCCGTCGCCCTGTGCCACCATTCCCGGCACCAGCGCGCGGTCGAGCCTGACGGCCGGCATCAGGTTCAGATCGATCTCGCGCGTCCATTCCCCATCGTCGAGCGCGGCGTAGCCGCCGGCGGGCGCAGACGATCCGCCGAGCATGTGGATGATGATGTCGGTCCCGCCCAGCCGCTCGTTCACGGCGTCGGCAAGGTCGGTGCAGCCTTCCGGTGTGGTGAGGTCGGCGGCCACGAACATCGTTTCGGGAACCCCCGTCGGTCGCGATCGCGCCGTCGTCAGCACCGTCGCGCCGAGCTCGCGGAAGAGCACCACGGTAGCCGCGCCCGCACCGCGCGTTCCGGAGGTGACGAGGGCCCTCTTGCCCTCCAGCGTCAGGAACGTGCTCATGCGGTGATCTCCAGCCGCGCGATCCAGTTGTGCTCAAGGCGGAAGGCGAAGGTCAGCACGGCCGGACTGCCGGGAAAGTTGCCGGTTACTCGCGCCCGCACGCGGTATTCCTCGCGCTCTTTCGTGCACTCGAGTGGTTCGGCAACGTGCTGATATTGGGCCTTGGCCGCCCGCCACCACGCTTCGATCGCCTGGCACCCGCGGTGCGTCTTGCCTTCGTCCCTGACAACGGCGTCGGTTCCGAAAGCCTGAAGCATCGCGTCAGCATCGTTGCGGCTGTCGGCATTGAAGTAGGTCTCGATCGGTTGGGGCAGGTTCATGCCAGAGCTTCCTGTCTCGTTTCACGCTGTCCACATCTAGTCGTGGACTGCCATCCCGATAATCGGGATGATGCGGAATGAGGTGTTGCGATGAGCGGGATAATGTATCGGCCTGGGCTGAACGATCTGGAGGCGGTGCTGGCCATCGCTCGCAGAGGCTCATTCCGCGCGGCAGCCGTCGACCTCGGCATGTCGACGACGGCGCTCAGCAACGCGATCGGAAAATTGGAGAAGGAGCTCGGCGTCCGCCTCTTCAATCGGACGACGCGCAGTGTCTCGCTGACCGACGCGGGCCGCCTGTTCGTCGATCAAATTGGGCCGCCCCTTCAGGATATCCGCGATGCGATGAACGGGGTGCGGTCGCAGCAGGCGATGCCGTCTGGAACGCTCCGCATCAACACGTTCGCCACGGCGGCGCGCGAGATCCTGTCGCCGCTGGTGTTCGAGTTCCTCCGCCGACATCCCCAGGTGCATGTCGATCTCGTCACGGAAGGGCGGCTGGTCGACATCGTGGCCGAGGGCTTCGACCTGGGCGTTCGGTCCGCCGATCTGGTTCCGACCGACATGATCGCGATCCCGCTAGGCCGGCCACAGCGCTACGCCGTGGTCGGCTCGCCGGGCTATTTCGACGTTCACGACAGGCCGCGCGTTCCGCCCGACCTCCTCAGCCACAAATGCATCCGCGTCCGGCTGCCGAACGGAGCCCTCTACCGGTGGGCGTTCAGGAAAGGCGATCAGAGCGCTCAGATCGACGTCGACGGGCCGATCACCCTGGACGAGGCGAGCCTGGCGCGGACCGCGGTTTTGGGAGGCATCGGCCTCGGCTTTTTCATCGAGGCGAACGTCCGGGCGGAGATCGAGGCGGGAACCCTGATCCGGGTGCTGGAGGACTGGACGCCACCGCTCGCGCCGCTCGCCCTCTACTATCCGGGGCGGCGCAATCCGTCCGCCGCCCTCAAGACCTTCATCGGCATGGCGCGGAGCTTCGGCCAGAAAGCGGCATCCTGATTGGGTCGCAGATGGCCGCGACAGGCCTGTCTTCCGCAATGTGCTAGCGGCGTCCTTCGTGCGATGAAGCTGCCCGAATTGAGCCGATCCGGGCACCTAGGGTCAGGACCTATAGATCTGCAGGCCATGGCGCCTGAAACGGCAAAGAGATGCCAGGAGAGCCGCTCGGACGGGGCCTTTCCCCCGTCCGAGCGGCTCGACGACGCAGCAAGCTCCGATCGGCTCGTCCGCATTCGGCACCTGCCGAACGCGGGCCGATCGGTGCATTCGACCAAATCGCCTCCACCCATGACCTCCGGATTCATGACCTCCGGATTTATGGGTCCTGACCCTAGCCTTTGTTGAGCATGTCCCGTTCAAGTCGACCCGATTTGAACCTAAAGACGTGCGCTCGCTATCGTCGTATTTGCCCCATGTCTCACCGCTCAGATTGAAGCATCTGAGCGGGAACTGCTCTACGACGCGATCTTGCCGCCACCCTGTCGGGTGATGACGACCACTGAGGGTCGCACCGGCATGGCGTCGTCGAAGTCGGGCCAGCGGGTCGACAGGTCCTCGTAGTAGGAGGGGCGGCCGAAGCCGTCCCAATCGTCGCCGCCGTCGGCGGGATGCTGCACCGCGACGAACATCGTTTCCATGTCCTCGAGCACCAGCGGACCGCACATTTCCGCACCCACCGGTACGCGGAAGAACAGCTTGGAGGTGGCGCGAGCGTCGCCGTCGGTATCGACCGCCCAGATGCCGTCGGTGCGGCCGGTCGCGCCCGGGGAGTTGCCGTCGGTCGCCACCCAGAGCCGGCCGGCGGCATCCACGTGGCAGTTGTCCGGCATGCCGAACCAGCCGTTCTTGGAGGTTTCGGTGGAGAACGACGCGCCCACCTCGGCGACGGACGGGTCGCCGCACTTGAGCAGGATCTCCCAGGTGCCGTTGGTGGCGGCGAAGTCGCCATCGGCCTCGGCGATCTCGACGATGTGGCCGAAGGCGTTCTTGGCCCGCGGGTTGGCCGCGTTCAGCTGCTCGTCGGTGCGCTTGGTGTTGTTGGTCAGCATCACGTAGACGCGGCCGTTGGTGGCGTTGGGCTGGATGTCCTCCGGACGGTCCATCTTGGTGGCGCCGAGCAGGTCGGCGGCGCCGCGGGTTTCGATCAGCACGTCGGCCTGGCTTTCAAAGCCGTTGTCCGCGGTGAGGGGGCCTTCGCCGAAGGTCAGCGGCAGCCACGCCATCGTGCCGTCCGCGTCGAAGCGGGCAACGTAGAGCGTGCCCTCGTCGAGCAGGTCCATGTTCGCGGCACGGTCATCCGGGTCGAACGTGCCCGCGGTGACGAACTTGTAGACGTAGTCGAAGCGCTCATCGTCGCCGAGATAGAACACGACCTGGCCGTTGGGCGCGACGATGCTTTCCGCGCCCTCGTGCTTGAAGCGCCCAAGCGCCGTGCGCTTCTTCGGCGTCGAGCTCTGATCCTGGACGTCGACCTCGACGACCCAGCCGAACCGGTTCGGCTCGTTCGGCTCCTTGGAGACGTCGTACCGGTCGTAGAAGTTGCCCCATTCGTAGGCGCCGTCTGGCACGCCGTAGCGTTTGTAGTTCGCCGCCTCCGGGTGACCTTCCGGAAGTTCGCCCAGGAAGTAGCCGTGGAAGTTCTCCTCGGCCATGACGTAGGTGCCCCAGGGCGTCACGCCGCCAGCGCAGTTGTTGAGTGTGCCGATGACGGCGCGGCCGGTGGCGTCCGCCTGCGTCTTCAGCCGGTCGTGCCCGGCGGCGGGCCCGGTCAGCTCCATTTCGGTCGTGGCGGTGATGCGGCGGTTGAGCGCGCCGTCCTTCACCACCTGCCACTTGCCGTTCTGCTTGCGGATCTCGACGATCGTGCCGCCGTGGGCCGCCATTTCGATGTCCACGCGGTTCCGGTCGGCCGGGGCCACCTTCGCCTTGCCGTCGACGATGGTGACGATCTCCGGGAACATCAGGTGTTCGTTGGTGTACTCGTGGTTCACCACGAGCAATCCGTGCTGATGGGAGCCGTCGAACGGCACGAAGCCGACATAGTCGTTGTTGTAACCGAACTGGCGGCGCTGCTTCTCCGCGCTCTGCGCGTTCGGATCAAACTCCGGCGCGTCGGCGAACAGCGGGTCGCCCCAGCGCAGCAGAATGTCCGCGTCGTACCCCGGCGCGACATGATGGGTCTCGTCGACCCCGGCTTCAATCTCCTCGAAGGAGAAGCGGGAACCGGACTGGGCCGCAGCCTTGTTCGCGGTCAAAAGGGCGGTCGAGCCGACCGTCGCGGCGATCGCGGAGATCGCGAGAGAGCCCTGCAGGAAGCCACGACGCGAAAAGCGGGCGGCTATGACCTCGCCCATGGTCGGGTTCGTGGTGGGGTTCAGGCCTTCGCCTTCCGCCTCTTCCAACAGGCTGGTCTTGAAGCCCGTGAACTCTGTGTCGGACATAGCTTCTCCTTCTGCGCCGACGCCGCCGGCACACTGGCAAGATCTGGCTTGGAACTGGCAGCGCCCAGGCTTGGGACCGGTCCTGATCGCCCGTCGGATCAAACGGCCGGGTAGGCGCTCCGCTTGAAATTAGTAATGTTATAATATTTCGATCAGATGACGGGCGTGTGCCGGCGGTTGGTTCGCTCGCCGTCGTGGCGGTGAGATCCGGGATCCTCTCCGGCGTGGGTCATGTCCCGTCCACGCTGACCCGCTCCAACCGAAAAGAACCGGCTCGGGTGCTCGAATCCCGCGCGATATTGGTCGCGCAGGGAGCCAGTTGGCCGGAAATGGCGCTGGTCATCTATGCCTTGCCAGCGGCGGCAAGGATTGATAGTGAATGTTATGTTATAACGTTACGTATCAAGATGGCCCGCATGACCAATCCCCGCCTTCCCGTGACCGTCCTCTCCGGCTTTCTCGGAGCCGGAAAGACCACGCTCCTCAATCACATCCTGAACAACCGCGAGGGCCGCCGCGTCGCCGTGATCGTCAACGACATGAGCGAGGTGAACATCGATGCCGACCTCGTGCGTGGCGGCGGGGCCGACCTATCGCGGACCGACGAGCGGCTCGTTGAGATGACCAACGGCTGCATCTGCTGCACGCTGCGCGAAGATCTCCTGACCGAGGTGCGGCGGCTCGCGGACGACGGCCGGTTCGACTACCTGCTCATCGAAGGGACGGGCATCGCCGAGCCGCTGCCGGTGGCAGCCACCTTCGAGTTCCGCGACGAAGACGGGCAGTCGCTGTCCGACATCGCGCGCCTCGACACCATGGTCACCGTGGTCGATGCGGCGAACCTGCTCAGCGACTATGCAAGCCACGACTTCCTGCGCGACCGCGGCGAGACGGCGGGGGACGGAGACGAGCGCTCGATCGTCGACCTGCTGGTCGATCAGATCGAATTCGCCGACGTTGTTGTCGCCAACAAGATCTCCGAGCTGAACGCCGGTCAACGCAGGGCCGTGCGGGCGGTGATCAAGGCGCTCAACGCGGATGCGCGGCTGATCGAGACCGACTTTGCGCGCGTGCCGCTTTCCGACGTGCTCGACACCGGGCGGTTCGATTTCGAGCGCGCCCATGAGCATCCGCTGTGGTTCAAGGAGCTTTACGGCTTTGCCGATCACACACCGGAGACGGAAGAGTACGGCGTCTCCAGCTTCGTCTACCGGGCGCGCCGGCCCTTCCATCCTCAGAAATTCGCGGCGTTCACCAGCCAATTCTGGCCTGGGCTGATCCGAGCCAAGGGGCTGTTCTGGCTCGCGACCCGACCGGAATGGGTGGCCGACTTCAGCCTGGCGGGGGCGATCGTCCGCACCGAGGCCATGGGCTTCTGGTGGGCCGCGGTGCCCAAGGAGCGCTGGCCGGATCACCCGGACTGGCGCGCGATGCTGAAACAGCACTGGGTGCCGGTCTGGGGCGATCGGCGCCAGGAGCTGGTTTTCATCGGCAACGCGATGGACGAGGCGGCGATCCGCGCCGCGCTTGACGACTGCCTCGTCGACGTGCCTGAGGGCGATCGCTTCGACGCGGCAACCTACCGCAATTTGCCCGATCCCTTCCCGGCATGGAGGCGGGCCGATGCGGCATGAAGCGTTCCGGTCCAGCGCCATCCCGGGCCCATCCGGTCCGGACCGGATCACAAACAGCCTCGACAAGGCCGGACCGATTGCGGTTTTCGGACGCGCGCTCGATCCGGTGATCGCACGAGCGATCGACGACTTGCCGCTCGACCTTTTCCCCTCGCTGCGCACCGAGGGCGACGTTGCCGAGATCGATACGGCGTTGCGGTCGGCGTTGGCTGACCTGCGTCGATTGCAGTCCTGGCTTGAGGTCTGGCTGCGCGACGACATTGCGTTTCTGGCCCGCCTTTATTCCGAACTGACCGGTGCCTCGACGCTTGCTCTGCGGCTCGAGCCCGTCACCGACGATGCGTGCCGCCGGTTCCACGCCGACAACGTGACCTATCGACTGATCACGACCTATCGCGGTCCGGGCACCGAATGGGTCTCCCCGCGCGATGCCTATCTCGTGGAGGACGGCGAACTCTCCGATGTGTCCGCCCGCCGGCAGCTCCAGCGCGGCTGGGTCGGTGTCTTGCGCGGCACCAAGAGTGCCGGATCCGATGCGCCGGCGTTGCTGCATCGCTCGCCGCCGGTACGCAGTCGCGAGGCGGCCCGCCTGTTCCTGGCGATCGACGATGCCCGCGATTGGCCAGGCGGGCAGCCGAAGCCGGCCCCTTCGGTTCGTCGTCACGAGCCCCGCCATGGGCGCTAGGAGGGGGCGGCCGCCCGCGCGGGCGGAGGCTATGGGGATGGGCGGACTACGGCAGGACGTGCTGGCGCTTCTGAGGGATGAAGCGCGTCTATTAACTGCCTACCAGCTCTTGCGCCGGCTCCGCGTCGAGCTTGGCCGGCCGATCGCTCCGACGTCGATCTATCGCTGTCTCTACGACCTGATCCACCAGGGGCTGGTGACGCGCGTGGAATCCCTCAACGCCTACGTGGCGACCGGGGAGCAGGCGTCCCCCGGCGCCAAGTTTCTCCTCATCTGCCAGGGCTGCGGCGAGACGATCTCCCTGATCGACGGTGAGGTGACGGCGCGTCTTGAAACGGACGCGGACCGGGTCGGGTTCGCGATCGACCGCTCCGTCCTCGAACTCCTCGGCACCTGCCAGACCTGCCAAGCGGCGAGCCAGACAGGCACCGCAAGACAGGAGGCGCGGACATGAAAGGACAGTCCACGCTGCGTGCGTCCGCCGGCGACCGGCTCGTCCTGGCGTTCCTGTTGAGCGCGGTCATCTGGCTCGGTGTGGCCTGGGCACTCGGGTGGATCGCGCTATGAGTGCCGCGCCCACGATCCGCTTTGACGACGTAACGCTGGCCTATCGGCGCCATCCCGTCGTGCATCATCTCTCCGGCGCGTTCGAGCCCGGCAGCTTTACCGCCGTCGTCGGGCCTAACGGGGCCGGAAAGTCGACGCTTCTGAAGGCGATCGTCGGCGCGCTGCGCATCGACGACGGCCGCATCCGGATCGAGGGGATCGACCGGCGCGACATCGCCTATCTGCCCCAGCAGAACGAGCTCGATCGCGCCTTTCCGATGCAAGTGCTCGACCTGGTTGCGTTGGGGCTGTGGCGGCGGATCGGGCCGTTCCGGAGGGTTGCCGGGACGGATCTCGACCGGGCCGCGGACGCGCTGAGGGCGGTCGGGCTGGAGGGCTTCGAGCGGCGGACGATCGGAACTTTGTCCGGCGGTCAGATGCAACGGGCCCTGTTCGCTCGCATGCTGCTCCAGGACGCCAAGGTGCTGCTTCTGGACGAGCCGTTTACGGCCATCGATTCCCGCACGACGTCGGATCTGCTCGATCTCGTCCACCGCTGGCATGGCGAAGGGCGAACGGTGGTTGCCGTGCTGCACGACCTGGAGATCGTGCGGCACGAAATCCCCAACACGCTGCTTCTCGCCCGCGAGCCGATCGCCTGGGGCAGAACCGCCGAGGCTCTGAGCGCGGCAAATCTCCTGCGTGCCCGCCAGATGAGCGAGGCCTTCGCCGAAGACGCACCGGTCTGCGATCGGGGGGCGGCATGACGCTTTCCGAGTTCCTGTTCGAACCCTTTGCGACCTATGGCTTCATGCGCCGCGCGCTCGTCGGCTGCATGGCGCTCAGCATCGGCTCGGTCCCGCTCGGCGTGCTCCTGATCATCCGGCGCATGAGCCTGATGGGCGACGCCATGGCGCATGCCATCCTGCCCGGTGCGGCGGTTGCGTTTCTTTTCGCCGGCCTGTCGCTCTGGGCCATGACGATCGGCGGTGTCGTCGCCGGCTTGACGGTCGCGCTGTTGGCCGGTCTCGTCTCGCGGGTGACGCCGCTCAGGGAGGATGCAAGCTTTGCCGCCTTCTACCTGATCTCGCTCGGTCTCGGCGTGCTGCTGGTCTCGACCCGCGGCTCCAATGTCGACCTGATGCACGTCCTGTTCGGAACCGTGCTTGCGCTCGACGACGCCTCGATCCTGCTGATCGCCGTGGTCACCACGCTCACCGTGATCATCCTGGCGATCGTCTATCGGCTGCTGGTCGCGGAGTGCTTCAATCCGGGGTTCCTGCGCGCGGTCGGCGGGGCAGGGCGCACCGTCCACCTGGTGTTCCTGACCCTCGTCGTCCTCAATCTCGTCTCCGGCTTCCAGGCCCTCGGCACGCTGATGGTCGTCGGCATCATGATGCTGCCGGCCGCCGCCGCGCGGTTCTGGTCGGAGACGATCCCCGGCCAGTTCGTCGCCGGTGTTCTGTTCGGAATCGTGTCGTCGATCGCCGGCCTTCTCGCCTCCTACCACGCGCATCTGCCGTCCTCGCCCGCGATCATTCTCGGGGCGGGTGCGGTCTACGCGCTGTCGGTGCTGGTCGGGCCTCGCGGGAGCATTCTCTCCGAGACCCTTCGTCTCCCCCACCTCCAACGTTAGCGAATGAAAGGAACTCCCATGTTGTCACGCCGCATGTTCGTCGGCGCTGCGTCCGCGCTTGCGCTGACCGTGTCGCTCACCGGCGGTGCCGTCGCCCAGGACAAGCTCGACGTCGTCGCAAGCTTCTCGATCCTGGGAGACATGGTCCACCAGATCGGCGGCGATGCCGTGTCGGTCACCACCCTGGTCGGTCCCAACGGCGATGCCCACGTCTACGAGCCGACGCCTGCCGACGCCAAGGCGCTGTCCCGGGCGGACGTCCTCGTGGTCAACGGCCTCGACTTCGAAGGCTGGCTTCCGCGGCTGGTGGAGGCTTCGGAATTTTCCGGCACCAAGGTGACCGCCAGCAAAGGCGTCGATCCCCTGACGTGGGCCGAACCGGAAGAGGGCCACGACCATGATCACGACGAGCACGATCATGATCACGCGGACCATGACCACGATCACGAAGAGCACGCCGAAGACGGGCATCACCATCACGGCGACTACGATCCGCATGCCTGGCAAAGCCTCGGCAACGGCGTGATCTACGCCAACAACATCGCTCAGGCGCTTGCCGCGGCCGACCCGGCCCATGCGGACAGCTACGAGCAGCGGGCGGAGGCCTACGTGGGGCAGCTCGAAGTCCTTAACGCGAAGCTGAAAAAGGAATTCGGGGCGCTGCCGGAGGGCCACCGAAAGGTCGTCACCTCCCACGACGCCTTCCAGTATTTCGGCAAGGCCTACGGCGTGGAGTTCATCGCGCCGGAGGGCATCAGCACCGAGGCGGAGCCGTCGGCCGCCGACATCGCCGCGATCATCGATCAGATCCGCGATGAACAGATCGCGGCCGTGTTTGTCGAGAATATCAGCGACAACCGTGTCATCGAGCAGATCACCCGGGAGACCGGCGCCAAGGTCGGCGGCGAACTCTATTCCGACGCCCTGTCGGGCCCGGACGGTCCCGCCCCGACCTATGTCGACATGTTCGACTACAACTCCAAGCAACTGCTCGGCGCGCTCAGCGGCAGCTGATCCACGGCCTTGGCCCCGGGTTCCTCGAGCCGGGGGCCGTCGCGGCAGGCGGGGGTGCGAGGCCTCGGATTGCAACATTGTAACATGCCAACTGAGAGAGGCTCGGCTACCACTGTTTTCGGAGGTGGTCGGGCCTCTTTGCTTTTTTGACATCAAGAAACGGAAACCGATGACCCGTTTTGACCACATGTGCGCCTCGGGAGCATTCGCCCTGGCGCTTGGCGGCCTCCTTTGCCTCATCCCCGATGCTGCGAGCGCCCACATCATCCGCGGCGCGCAGGGCGGTTTCGGAAGCGGATTCGAACACCCGCTGACGGGACCGGACCATTTCCTTGCGATGTTTGCCGTCGGGCTGTGGGGCGCACAGATGGGCGGGCGGCCCGTCTGGAGCCTTCCAGTCACCTTTCCCCTGATCATGGTCGTCGGCGGTATCCTCGGCATTGTCGGCGTTCCGCTGCCGTTCGTCGAAGTCGGGATCGCCGTTTCGATCATCGCGCTTGGGCTCGCCGTCCTGATTGCCTGGCATCCGGCCGAGTGGATTGCTCTGCTGTTCGTCAGCGTGTTCGCCATCTGCCACGGCTATGCCCACGGGGCGGAGCTTCCCTATGCCGCCGATCCCGCCGACTACGCGATCGGCTTCGTGGTCGCGACCGGCCTTATCCACCTGTGCGGCATTGGCGTCGGTCTGGTGCTCAATCGGCCGCTTGGCGGTCGTCTGTGCCAAGCCTTGGGGGGCGTAATTGCGATCGGAGGCCTCTACTATCTCGTCGCGTAACGAAAACCATCGGTCGCGCGTGACTGTCGCACGGTGGAGCGGTCCGGCGCTCGTCGTTGCGGGCGTGGGCATTCTCATCATTCTGATCCTGCGCGACCCCGCGGACAGGGGCGTGATCGCGGGATGGATAGTGAGCGATGCGGCCGCCCCCGCGCGCCTGCTGCCGCTCATCGGGCTTGCGGCGGCGTCTGCCTTGGTACCGGCCTCTTTCGCCCTCGCCGGATTGGCGGTCTTTTCGGCTGGTGTCCTGCTCGGGTCGCTTGAGCTTGCCTTGCTGCTGGCCACGCTCGGCGCGCTTCCGGGTGCTGAAAGCCACCTCTTCTTCACCTTTCCGATTTCAAGCGTCGCAGCGGGGCTGGTTCTGCTGGCTCCCTCCGCGATCCGGCAATGGCTGTTGCCCTTGGCCGCTCTTATCGCCGGCGCTGTTTTGGCCGTGGCGACCAAGATCACCGATCCGACGCTGCACGATCCGGCCATCTTCGTCACAGGCGTCGTCGTCGCGGTGTGGACGCTCGTCGCCGTCGGCCTCACCGTGCGCGGTTTCCGGCGGCCTTGGTTCTCGATCCCGGCCCGGATCCTCGGAAGCTGGCTTGTCGCGATCGGCGTGCTGTTCGGTGGGGCGGCGCTGCTTGCACGGCCGCCGCTTCCCGAATTGCCGCCGGCGCAACCGACGGAGGCTCTCCCGGTGCCGCCGCCGGAAGACGCATTTCCGGATCTTGCTCCGCCTCGCCGCGATCCGCTCGACCTGGGAGCCGACGGACTTCGCGAACCATGAGGTACCCCGACATGTGGTCAAGAAAGACAGACGAGCGCTGCTCCTGGCGTCAACTGCCTTGGAAATGGCTTGTCGCGCTCGTCTTCCTCATCCCGATCGGTCGCGTTGAAGCGCATCCGAACATCCTGATGAACTATCGGGTGCTCCTGAACTTCCAGAACCACAAGATCGACGCCATCGGCGAATCCTGGACGTTCGACCAGACCTTCAGCCAGACTCTTCTCGACACCTTCGACACCAACCATGACGGCAAATTCGATACGGAGGAATCGAGCAAGATGGGGGATACCGTTCTCGCCAACCTCGCCGATGCCGACTACTTCACCTATCTCTGGTCGGGGCCCGAGAGGGTCGAGGACCTTGTGCCGTCCAACTTCACGGCGACCCTGGCACGCGGCGTGGTCACCTTCGCCTTCACGATGGTGCTGCCGTCACCGATCTCACCCGCGCACGTCCGTCTGGAAATCAAGGACCCCGATTTCGTCGTTCTCCCGGAACCGACAGAGCAGCAGCCGGTGCTGGTCCGCGGGGACACGGGAGACTGCGTGCCGAAGGTTAGCGACGCACCGGACGCCTTCGACTTCAGCGGCGCGTTTCCTCAGGATCAGATCACTGTCCGCTGTAATTGAGATGGTGCTTCTGCCACGAACTGGAGTTGCTTCGTGTTCCCAGTCGGGCGGCTTCACGAGCGTGACTCCCGACCGCCGCGCTTTATCCTTGTGCGGCGTCGGGTGTGGACCAACATCCTCGAGGCCCTGGTGGCGAAGGGTGTTCTTGAACTCTCCGCCTCGGTGGACTCGACCCATGTGAAAGCCCATCGTGCGGCCTACGGCGGAAAAAGGGGCACAAGCGCAGGCCATCGGCCCGCCACGTGGCGGTCAGACCATCAAGATCCCGTCATGGTCGACGAACTGCTCGACGCGGCCCGTCCGGCACCTGATTGCGGACAAGGGATGTGATGCGACAGGCTCCGCCGTCGCGCTCGTCACCCTCATCGCATTCTAGGTCCGATCGAGCCTCAGTCGAAGCCCGTTCGACTGTCAAAATGCTCTGGAACGCAACTGGCTATCAAAAGGGGACACAGTCGGTTGTTGTGTGTTCTGCAGACCAAAGGCGGAAGACGAACGCCTGTTGGCCTGGCCAAACAGAACCCTCAAGCGCTCGATCAACCCAAGAGTTTTTGTGGATCGCTTGTGGGTGATGTGACCTAGAATTCCAAATTATCTTTTAAAATCATAAAATTAGATGGGAGAAATGGCGGATGGGGTGGGATTCGAACCCACGAGACGGTTGCCCGCCTACACGCGTTCCAGGCGTGCGCCTTCGACCACTCGGCCACCCATCCTTATCACCGGTGCCGCCGCACTCGTCGGCGGGTCCGGAGCCGGCATTTCCCGCGCTTGCGGGAAGGTCTGCCAGCCTACTCTCATTCCCGACCGGCGCTTGCGCGAGACTGGCGCCTCGCTCGGAACGCTGCCATCGAGCCGGAACGCGCTCGGCGAGCGAACCGGCCCCGCCACGCTGGACCACGGGGTCATCGCGCGCCGCAAGCCGGTCGATGGTTCCAAACCAACGACCGTCCCCGACCGGGAGTGCAGGGTCTAGCCGATCCGGCTTGTCCGGTTCAAGAGGGAACGCAACGCTTTCGCCAATCTCGACGTGAAGATCAGGGGAAAGTGCGTGTCCTAAGAGAGTAGGGGGCGGCAAGGCGTCCAAGCGATATGGGCCCATATGGCCAAAGGCCGGTGGGCGACGGGGCCGGACTGGACGAACTGCACGATCAAAGCCAGAAACCAGCATCCGGCCGGCCGCCGAATAGGCATCGCCGAGCGCAACTGATAGATCGGTCGGCGGGGAAGCGCTTTGACAATTTGTTTGGTTGCGATTTCGCCCATAAAGCCGATCCTCGCCCTGCCTGAGTCCGCGCCTGCCAGGAGATCCCATGCGCGCCGTTCGATGGATCATCAGCCTGCCCTTCAGGATCGTGGGGACGGTCCTGTTCCTGCTTGGGCTGGCCGCCGCCGGCTACGACATCTACATGAGCGTCCAGATCGACAAGCCGGCCTCCACCTCGCTTGGCGAGCTTTGGTTTTCGCTCGACAAGGGCAGTCTCAACCTGGCCCAGGCTGTCGTTCAGCGCTATCTCAGCCCCACGCTTTGGGATCCCTATATCCAAATGTTGCTGCTTGCACCCGGATGGCTGGTGCTTGGCGGGTTCGGGATCGTGTTTCTGGTGCTTGCGCGCGTGATTTGGCGCTCCAAGTAGGGTTACATGCCATGGTCGCGCCGGCGAGCCCGCCTGCGCGCGACAACAAGGGAGCGGAGCGATGTCACTCCTCAACATGCTGACCAAGAAGATGACGGTGCCGGGGCCGGGCGAAGCGCTTCCCGGACGCGCCGATCCGATTTTGACCGCTGAGACGCACGCGGTGTCCGGTGTGCCGCTGAAGGGACCTTATCCGGAGGGCTCCGAACAGGTGGTCTTCGCCATGGGCTGCTTCTGGGGCGCCGAACGCCTGTTCTGGCAGACCGAAGGCGTGCTGGTGACCGCCGTCGGCTATATCGGCGGGGAAACGCCGAACCCCACCTACAACGAGGTGTGCAGCGGCTTGACGGGCCACACCGAAGGGGTGCTGATCGTTTACGATCCGGCCAAGATCTCGTTCGATCGGCTGCTTCAGATCTTTTGGGAAGGTCACGATCCGACCCAGGGCATGCGCCAGGGCAACGACGTCGGCACGCAATATCGTTCCGCGATCTTCGTGGCCGACGAAGAGCGGCGGGCCAAGGCCGAGACCTCGCGTACGGCCTACAACAAGGCGCTTGCCGCCCGTGGCCTGGGGCGCATCACCACGGAAATCCTAGGTGAGCGGCCGTTTTATTTCGCCGAGGATTACCACCAGCAATATCTGCACAAAGTGCCCAATGGCTATTGCGGCCTCGGCGGCACGGGTGTGAGTTGCCCCGTCGGGACCGGTGTCGACGCCGCGGCCTCGTAAGTCGCTGATCGCACAAAGGTTCCGCCGTCATATCCGCGTCGCATGGCAGCTTGCATGGTGAGTGCGGTTGGCCGCCGTAGTGGCGGGGCGGGGGATATTTGGGGCGAACGGGGAAGCGGGGCGGCGATGGCGAACAAGACGAGCCGGGCGACCGGAGGCTCCCTCGATGCAAAGCGTGTGCTTGCGGCCGATCTCGCCGCGGCGCGCAAGGCGCTGGAGGACGAGGAGCTCGAGCGCGAAGCCTGCGTGCATGTGGCCCGGCGCAGGCTAAAGCACGCCCGCTCCATGCTGCGGATTCTGCGGCCCGTGCTCGGGGACGACTACGACCGGCGCCGAATCGTGCTGCGGGATGCGGCGGCGGCGCTTTCCGGAACGCGCGATCTCGACGTCATGGCGGTGACCTGCGCCAAGCTGGCTGAGCATGCGCCGGAGCGGGTGCAGCCTGCGCTTTCGGCTCTCCGCGCTGCGCTCTTGGCCGAAGCCGAACGCGCCCACGCCGAGGAGACGCCGATTGCGGCCGTGGTCGACCGCCTTCGCGCTGCGGAGGCCGAAACCCAGGCGCTGCCCGATCCGGACGATCCCGCCGGCTTGTTCGCCCACGAGCTCGCGCACGCCTACAAGGCGGCTCGCAAGGCGATGGACGCGGCTCGCGCCCACCATGGCGAGCATCCGTTTCATGAATGGCGCAAGCGTGTGAAGCATCATTGGCATCTCAGCCAGATGGCGGAGAGCGAATGCGACCTGGTGCGCAAGAAGGGCGTGAAGCGGCTCGATAAGCTGGGCGAAACGCTTGGCTTGGAGAACGATCATGCGGTTCTGCAAGCCAAGCTGCTCGACGATCCGCTGCTGGCAGGCGAGGGGGCCAGTGCCGACCGGATTCACGATCTGATCGACGTTCGGCGGGCCAAGCTGCAGGACAAGGCGCTGAGACTTGGGGACAAGATCTATGCGCCAGCGCCTGGCGACGTTCGCGCCGAGATCGAGGCGATCTGGCCGGCGCGCGGTCGGGCGCCGGCATCGGTCCTCCAATAGAGCGTTTCCCGGCCGCGCGGAAGCCGGTTGGCTGCCCGGAAATGCTTTAAAACAAAGAGTTAGAACCGTTCCGGAGATTTTGTGAAAAGCGGAACGGGTCGAAGAGTCAATCCGCCAGAAGCACGGTGCGGCAAGCTGCGGGCAGGTCGGTGAGCAGGGTCTCGCGCCGTTTGCCGGGCGTGCCCGGCTTCGGCTTGTAGGGTTCGTCGGTGAACCACCAGGCCAGATCGGCGCCACAGCCGGAGCGCGGCGGCGGAGGCGCCTGGTTCTTGCAGCCGCGCTGGTCCTCCGGGCATTTTAGCCGGACATGGAAATGATAATGATGGCCGTACCAGGGGCGGACATGGCTCAGCCAGTCGGCGTTCGCTTCCGTGTCGCCGGCAAAGTCGCACAAGGCCTTCTTGATCGCCGGATGCACAAAGATGCGTTCGACCTCGGGATCTGAGGCGGCGCGCTTGATCAGGCGGGCGCGGCTGTCGGTCCAGATTGCCGGATCGACGGTCATGCCGGCGTCCTTCAGCATGGAGACCGCGCTCATCTGCTCGCGCTCGTCGCGGGAAAGCGTGTGGTCCGGCATCGGGGTCAGCCAGATGTCGGCGTCGAGGCCGATCTGGTGGCTGGCGTGGCCGGTGACCATCGGCCCGCCGCGCGGCTGGGCCATGTCGCCGACCAGAAGCCCGTTCCAGCCGAGATCCGGCGCATCGGCGGCCAAGCGCTCTAGAAAGGCGATCAGTTCCGGATGGCCCCAATTGCGGTTGCGCGACAGCCGCATGACCTGCCAGGTCGCGCCGTCGACAGGCAGAGGAACCGCACCGGCGAGACAACCGCGCGCATAGGAGCCGATCGATCGGGCCTCCAGCGGAGCGGGCTCGGCCCGCCCGCCGAACAGGTAGCGCGCGGGGAGCGAGAGGTCGGGCGGAGGCACCTGATAGCCGTCCGGAACCGACGGACGGGGAAGAGGGGTTGGAATCGGAAGTGCCGCCAGCTCGACAATCTCGGCCGCGATCGGGGCAGCCGGGTCCGGCTTGGCGGCAGGGACCGGACGGTCGACCAGATCCTGGGCGAGCGCAGGGCCCGCAAAGCCCAGAAGCCCGGCGAGCAGCAGGCCGACGATCGGCGATGGCGAGGACATCGAAGACCCTCCTCCCAGGATCTTGTCGGGGACGCGAAGTATGACCGAGTCGCCGCCCTTCGGTCGAGCGGGGACCATCATCGACTTCGTCGCCGACGGCTTCATCTCCTTGCCCCATTGCCGCTGCAGTTCCGTCCGTTTGCGTTCGGCTGGCGCGAATAGAATTGGCCAGTGAGAGTGCTCGGATTCTTAGTGATGTTATAAAATTACGAGGCTGTCCTGCTGAGGTAGAGTAGTTCTTGATATTCCGGTTTCATCGTCAGGCTATGAAAAAAGTAAAAGTCGATCGCAGGTCGGTTGTGAAGGTGAACCAAATCCCGTAGAGATCCGTTTGTCTTAGAGAGCGATCGGAAGGACGGATGGCGTCACATTCGCACGGACATGGCCATTCCCACGGCCACTCGCACAGCCACGCCTCCGAGAACGAGCGCGCGACGGCGATCGCTGCGATCCTGACCGGAAGCTTTATGGTCGCCGAGGCGGCCGGCGGCATCATTGCGAATTCGCTGACACTGCTGGCCGACGCCGCGCACATGTTGACGGATGCGGTCGCGCTGGGGCTCGCCTGGTGGGCGTTCCGCCAGGCCCGCAAGCCGGCCACTCCGGAGCTCACCTTCGGACGCCACCGGATGCCGGTGCTGGTCGCGTTCGCCAACGGCATCGTGCTTCTGCTGCTGACCGCCTGGATCGTGGTCGAAGCGGTGGAACGGCTGGTCAATCCGCAGACGGTCGGGTCGATCCCGCTTCTGATCGTGGCCTGGCTCGGCCTGCTGGTGAATATCGCCTCCTTCTTGGTGCTCTCCGGCGGGAACAAGGAGAGCCTCAACATCCGGGCTGCCGTGCTGCACGTGCTTTCCGATCTGCTCGGATCGGTGGCGGCGATCATTGCCGGCGGCGTGATCCTGTTCACCGGCTGGATGGCGATCGACCCGATCCTGTCGATGGTGGTGAGCGCGCTGATCCTTCGCACGACCATCCGGTTGCTCAGGGAATCGAGCCATATCCTGTTGGAGGGTGCGCCCCAGGGCGTCGATCCGGACGCGATCGCGGAGGATTTGCAGGCCATGGTGCCCGGTGTGGAAAAGGTTCATCACATCCACATCTGGTCGCTTTCGGAAGAACGCGCCCTGGTCACGCTGCACGCTGTCATCGCCGAGGAGGTCGATGCGGCGATGGCGACCGCCGGAATCCGGGCGCGTCTTGCCGACAAATTCGGTGTTGGCCATGCCACGGTCGAACTGGAAGCCCCTGGGCGGGAAACCCTGGCCGAGACGGATGCCTGCGCGGCAGAGCCGGAGGGCGATCAAGGGGCGCACGGACATGACCACGATCACCATGACCACGCCCGCCAGGATCGAGCGCAATAGGCTCGTACGGCGAGCGGCCCATTCTGAGTGCCCTGTGTGAGGATCTACCGACCAATCATCGGCGCGTCAGTCGGTCTCGATGGTGAGACCTAGCGTTTCGACGGCCGTTGCCGACAGCCGCACACGGCGATCCGCCTCGCCGGGCCAGGCGTTGGCTTGGGAAGCAATATCGGCCACGTCGGTCTTGAGGCTGAAGGTCGCGGCAGACTTGATCGTCTCCAACTGGTCCCAACCGACCGGCACGGCGACCGGTGCGCCTTCGCGGGCGCGGGGCGAGAAGGGCGCGATCGCGGTTGAGCCGAACTGATTGCGGAAATGGTCGATGAAGATCCGTCCGGAGCGCTTGCGCTTCGCCATGGCGGCGACGAACCGATCCGGATCGAGCGCCTCCATCTTGGCGGCAAAAGCGCGGGCAAAGCCGGTGACTTCGCTCCAGTTTTGGCGGCGCTCCAAGGTGAGCACTAGGTGGATGCCCTTGCCGCCGGTCAGAAGCGGGTAGCTTGCAAGCCCGGCGGACCGTAGCACCTCGGCGAGATCGAAGGCGGCCCGGCGCACGTCGGCGAAGGCCACACTATCGCCGGGATCGAGATCGAACACCATTCGATCCGGCTTTTCCAGCCGGTCGAACCGGCTGCCCCAGATGTGGAGCTCCAAGGCGCCGACCTGGGCGCAGGAGACCAGCGCTTTCCGGTCCGCGACGAACAGATAATCCTTTGTGGCGCCGGAGCGCTCCGCGATGGGCTTGGTTGTGAAGGCGTCGGGCAGGCCGGCGCCCGCATGTTTCTGGAAAAAACACGATTTCTGCCGGCCTTCCGGACAGCGCACCAGGCTCACGGGCCGGTCGGCAAGCTCGGGCAGCATGACGTCGGCGATTGCGTCGAAATAGGAGGCGAGCGCCGTCTTGGTGACGTCCATCTGGGGAAACAGCACCCGGTCGGGGTGGGTCAGCCGAACGCCGGCAACCGTGGTCTCGCTGTCGGTTTCGCTCATCGTCTTTTCCCGGTTCGCCGTCGATTTGGCGGTGCTTTTGCCCGCCTTGAGCGGGAGAGGGCGTTCGGCCACGATGTCGTGTGCTGGCTTGTCGCCGCGTAGCCCCTCGAACACCGCATGGCGCACCGCGCCGTCCCGTGTCATTTCCGCAAAGCGCACTTCGGCGACGAGATCCGGCCGCACCCACTTGGCCCGCCGCGCGATCTCCGCCGGCACATCCGCGAAGGGCGGTGTCTTGCGCGCGCGCCGCTTCAGCTTGTCCGCAATCTCTTGCAGCTGATCATCATCGAACCCGGCGCCGACCCGGCCAGCATAGCGCAGTTTTTCGCCCTCGTAGACGCCGAGCAAGAGCGAGGCAAAGGGGCGCTTTGTCGATGACGGTGACCAGCCGCCGATCACGAATTCCTGGCGCTTGATGCACTTGATCTTCAGCCAGTCGCGGCTGCGTTGCGCACGGTAGGCCGCCTTTGCGCGCTTGGCGACGATCCCTTCGAAACCGCGTCGGCACGCCAGCCGGACAATCCGGTCGCCGTCTCCCTCGATCGCGGTGGAAACGTGGATTGGCGCCTTTGCGCGCTTCAGGATGCGGTTCAGAACCGTTTTGCGCCTGGTCAGCGGCCTTTCTGTCAGGTCTTCGCCGTCGGACGCCAGAATGTCGAACACAACATAGGAGAGGGCGCTTTGGTCGGATTTCAGCGCGTTTTGTAGGGCGGAAAAGTCGCTGCGGCCATCCTTGCCTGTGACGATCACCTCGCCGTCCAGCAGGGCACCCTTGAGCTTCAGCCGCCGGAGCACGTCGGGGATCGGGCCGAATTTCGCCGTCCAGTCCTTGCCGGAGCGGGTGTAGCAAACGACCTGGTCGCCATCGCAGGCGGTCAGGATCCGGTAGCCGTCGAATTTGGTCTCGAAAATCCAGCCCCCGTCCTCGGGCGGATCGTCTACCAGGGTGGCGAGTTGCGGGCGACGGAAAGCGGGGAGCCGGGACGATTTGGCGGCGGCTTTTGTGTCTTTCGCACGCGAGCGCGTGCCCGACGTGGCTCCTTTGGCGGTGGTTTTTGCGCCTTTCTTCGGGTGGGATGTCTTCGCCGGCTTATCCTGTGCGATCTCCTGCATGGTTCGACCGGTCTGGACGCTCACCTCCGCGTCGCGCACATCGCCGGTTTCTTCGGCCGCTGCATCGTCTTTCTTGATCAGAAGCCAGTTTTCCCGCCCGCGGTCGCGCTTGTCGCGGGGCTTCATACGCACCAGAGAAAATCCACCCTTGAGGCGGGTGCCGTCCAGAATCAGGCTGAGTTTGCCTTCTTTCAGGCCTTCGGCGGGATCGCCTTCGGCAACGAACGGCCCGCGATCCCACACCATGACGGTGCCACCACCATATTCGTCCTTCGGGATAATGCCTTCGAAATCGGCATAGTCGATCGGGTGATCCTCGGTCCGGACCGCAAGCCGCTTGTCAGACGGATCGAGGCTTGGCCCGCGCGTGACCGCCCAGCTTGCCAGCACACCGCCGATCGCGAGGCGGAAATCGTAGTGGAGCCGGCTCGCATCGTGCTTCTGGACGACGAAAAAGCCGTCGGCCTCGGCCTTGGCGATGTCGCCGTCAGGCTCCTGGGTCTTGGTAAAGTCGCGTTTGGTCCGGTACGTGGCGAGATCGGCCATGATCTAAGCCGCCTTCGAGGTGCCTTTGCGCGCGCGCCCTTTCGTGCTTGTCGAGCGGTTGCTCTTGGAGGTCTGCTGGCTCTTGCGAGAGGACGTCGAGGCCCCTTTGCCGGAGGACTTCCGGGTGCGCGATTTTGAGTTGGACGCTTTGTCGTCGCCGAGGCTCTTTTTCAGCGCGGCCATCAAATCGACCACATTGCTGCCCTCCGCGGTGTCTTCGTCCACGGCCACCGAAGGCTTGCGCCCTTGCGCCTTGCGCTCCACCAACGCACGCAGCGCCTCATTGTAACGGTCCTTGAAGGCGTCCGCTTCGAAAGGGCCGGTCTTGCAGTCGATCAGCTCCTCGGCGATCGACACCAACTCCTGATCTGGCTTTTCGTTGCTCAACCCGGCGAAATAGGGCGAAGCGCGGTGCAACTCGTCGGAGAAGCGCAGCGTCTCGATCATCAGTCCCGACCCGCACGGCTTCAGCGCGCCGACATATTCGCGCCCGCGCATGACGAATTGTCCGAGCCCCACTTTGCCGGTTTCGCGCAAGGCGTCGCGCAGGACGCGGAACGCGTCTTCGGCAAGCTCGTCGTCGGGCACGACATAATAGGGCCGGTCGAAATAGATCGGATCGATCTCGCACGCCTCGACGAACTGGACGAGCTCCAGCGTCTTTTTTGCCTCGATCTTGATTTCGTCGATGTCCTCGTCTGTCACGAGAACATAGTTGCCCTTCTCCACCTCATAGCCTTTGACGATGTCGTCGCGGTCGACCGGACCGATACCGGGAACGACTTTCTCGTGGCGCACGCGCTTGCCGCTCGGCTCGTGGATCTGGTGAAAAGCGAGCTTCGCCCCCGAGCGCGTGGCGCTGTAGAGCTTCACCGGAACGGACACCAGGGCGAGCCGGATCTGTCCGCTCCACACCGGACGCGATGGCGCCATCTCCTGTCCTCCTCTCATGGCCTGTGAACGCGAATCAACGCGCTCGGCGGCAAAATGTTCAACGTCGCATTGCGTCTCCTCCTCTCGGAACGATCGGTTCGGCTCCAACGTTGGCGAGCTGACCGGCTGGGGAAAAAATCGGCCGGACGCTTAAGGCGGTCCGGCGTCTCAGCAGGAGGATAAGACCATGCCCAACATCACCGATACGCAGATCCTCATCATGGCGACCCACGGTTTCGAGCAGTCGGAACTCGAAGTGCCGCTGCACAAGCTGAAAGAAACCGGCGCCACGGTACACGTCGCCACGCCCGATGGCGGTCCGATCAAGGGATGGGACAAGAGCGATTGGGGCCGCGAGGTCCCCGCCGACCTGAAAATCGCGAATGTCGATCCGGCCGCCTACAACGCGCTGGTTCTGCCGGGCGGGCAGATCAACCCGGATCTGTTGCGCGTCGATGGCGACGCGATGGCGCTTTTGCGGGTGTTCCTGTCGGCGGGCAAGCCGGTGGCCGCGATCTGCCACGCCCCGTGGCTTCTGATCGAGGCGGATGCCGTTCGCGGCCGCGAAATGACCTCCTACAAGTCCATTCGCAAGGACATGGAGAATGCCGGCGCCCTCTGGAAGGACGAGCCGGTGGTCGTCTCGGAGGGAATCATCACGTCCCGCAATCCAGGTGATCTGGAGGCCTTCGTCGGCAAGATCATCGAAGAGGTTCAGGAAGGACGCCACGAGCGCCGGGCGGCGTAAATCCTTGCCCCGGACGTCGGTCGCGACCGACGTCCGGGCCTTTTGGTCTCAATGAGAGCGCAGAGCCGAGATCAGGTCGCCCTTGTTCATGGACGAGCGCCCCTCGATCCCGATTTCCTTGGCGCGTTCGTAAAGATCTGACTTGCTCCACTCCTCGTAGGGCGGGGCTTTTCCGCCCTTTTTGGAGGGCTTGTCGCCGGCCGCTTTGGCATTGGCGATGCGTGCGGCCTTCTCCTTGCTGTTTCCCTGTTTGCGCAACTCCTCATAGAGCGCGTCGTTCTTCACCTGTCTGCCATGTGACTTGGCCATGGGGCACCTCCGAATCGATCGGCGATATGGCACATGAACATCCCAGTCGGTGTGTCGGTTCCCGTCGGCTGGGATGTTAACCGGGAACGACCGGCGCCGCCGGCGGTTGAGACACCATGGCGGCATCCGCATTGGGGAGACGATTGATGGCGGAAGAAGACAGCGACGAAGAGGCGTTGCGGGCGCGCGAGCGGGTGACCGGCTCCACCAGCATGCAGGATGTGGACGAAAGCGATCTTGCATCGGGGCGGGGCCGAAGCGCGCGGTGGCCGAATGCCATTCCCGCCCGGGGGCTGTTGGATGTCGTTTGGCGGGTCTACCGGCGAATCGTGGAGGACCAGCTCGGCCTGATCGCGGCCGGTGTTACCTTCTACGCCATCCTGGGCCTGTTTCCCGCCATTGTCGCCCTGGTCTCGATCTACGGTCTCCTGACCGATGCCTCGACCTTGCAGGAACAGCTCAAATGGATGTCCGGCTATCTGCCGCAAGAAGCGCTTGGCCTGATCTCCTCCGAGTTGGAGCGGATCACCACGGTGCGCGGCGGCAGTCTCGGCTTTGCCGCGCTGATATCCATCGGCCTGGCGCTTTGGAGTGTGAACACCGCCGTTCTTGCCGTCTTCAAGGCCCTGAACGTCGCCTACGGGGAAAGCGAAACGCGTTCGCTCCTGCGCCTCTATGCGACGGGGTTCGCCGTCACCATCGGCATCATCGTCTGTTCGATCCTGGTGGTGAACGGCATCGTCGTCATGCCCGTCGTGCTGCTGGCGCTCGGGATCGGGCAGGGCGTCGAGCTGATCATGCGACTGGCCATGGCGCCGTTGTTCTTCCTTCTGATGGCCGCGGCTGCCTCGGTCCTCTACCGCATCGGGCCCAGCCGGAGGGATGCCCGCTGGCGCTGGATTTCGGTCGGGTCGGTGGTGTTCGCGTCGGTCTGGATCGCGGTTGCGTTGGGGCTGTCCTACTATCTGTCCCGGTTTGCCGACTACACGGCGACCTACGGTTCGTTGGGCGCCGCGATCGGCCTGATGCTGTGGATCTACGCCGCCGTCTATATCTTCCTGGCTGGAGCCGAGCTCAATTCGGAGCTGGAACACCAGACCGCCCGCGATACCACCATCGGTCCGGATCGGCCGATGGGCGAACGCAAGGCGCACGTGGCCGATACGCTCGGCGCGCTGCGCTCCTGAGAGCGTTTTTCTTCAGGTGAAGGTGGGAACTTCGGCACGAGGCGAAGCGTTTTGGTGTCGAGACCTCGAAAATACGAAGAGGTCGAAGAAACGAGCCAAATCAATTCAACAAAGCGCAGTGTCAAAAGCTGCTTCGGAGCTTTTCGACGCGCGGAAAGGATGAAGATG
This sequence comes from Amorphus sp. 3PC139-8, assembly GCF_040750475.1. NCBI lineage: Bacteria > Pseudomonadati > Pseudomonadota > Alphaproteobacteria > Hyphomicrobiales > Amorphaceae > Amorphus > Amorphus sp. 3PC139-8. The sequence continues at coordinate 113,649 of NZ_JABJVY010000002.1, forward strand.
AATTGGGATCAGATTCAAGGTCAGTGGAAGCAGGTGTCCGGCAAGGTGCAGCAGGAGTGGGGCAAGCTCACCAACGACGACGTTGCCGTGGTTGACGGCAACCGTGATCGGCTGGCCGGGCGCATTCAAGAGCGCTACGGCCTGGCCAAGGAAGATGCCGAGCGCCAGATCGACGACTGGCTGCAGCGGCATTAGAGCGTTTCCAGGCCAAGTGGAAACCGGTTGGCCGTCCGGGAACGCGTCGAAACACTAACTGAGACCCATTCTGCGATTCCGAGAATAGCGGAACGGGTCCAGAGCGTTTCTAGGCCAAGTGGAAACCGGATAACGGCGAAGCGCTAAGACGCGACATATCTGACCGATATTCGAGAGATGAGAGGGCGCACCGGCGAGGCCGGTGCGCCAATTTTTATTTAAAGAAGCGGTCGCGGTCGGTCCTCGAGCGCCTCGACCTTGGCTAGCGCCATCAGCCGCTCCTCGTCGTGGACTTCCAGCCAGCGCTCGCTCCAGCGAATGGTGTCGCTCATCCTGAGCCGTTTCAGGGTCTTGTTGGTGTGGACCAGCGACAGGCCGAGCGTATCGGCAAGATGTTGCTGGGTGATCGGGAACGCGATCCGTCCTTTGTCCGCCCGCCCGAGCTGACGTGCGCGGTGAAACAGGTGCCAGACGACGAAGGCGGCCCGCTCCAAGGCGTTGCGCCGACCAACCGTCAGAAGTTGCGCGTCCAGGAGCCGCTCCTGGTGTGCCGAGAGCCAGGTCACATCATAGGCGAGCGATGGCTGACGCTCGAACAGCGTCATCAATTCGTCGCGAGGGAACAGGCACAGCACCATCGACGTCAGCGCCTCGACCCCGTGGTCCATCAGGTCGAAGACGGAGGTTTGCAGCCCGATAAAATCGCCGGGTAGGGCATAGTTCAGGATCTGACGCCGGCCGTCGGGCAGCGTCTTGTAGCGGAAGGCCCAGCCGTCGAGCACGGTGTAGAGGTGCGGGCTAGCCGTGCCCTCCTGAACGATTACCGCGCCCGGATCGACGGCCAACTCGCCGCGCTTGAAGTCGTTCACGAACGCGAGCTCGTTCTGCCCGAAGTCTCGGAAGCAGTTGAGATTGCGCAAGGGGCAGGCAGTGCAGGGGGTTCGATACCCGGACGACCGTGTCGGGGAGGTCGTTCCTTCGGTTCGCATCTCTTTCTCGCCGCAGTGGTGTGATTGTTAAAAGACCGTCCCCCGAGGCCGTGGCATTATCCACTCGTCGATCGACGTGGTCGACCCCTTTTTACCCCGCGTCCCCATGGGTGCAGCGGCGGTGGTTCGCTCGAAGGAAGCAAGTGGTGTGACGGATCTGTCGAGTGTCGTCCTTTTTGCCGTTGAAAACGAAGCGCTCGCGCTTCAGCTCGACGGGTTCGTACGTGAGGCGGATCTTGGGTGGACGGTGATGCTCGCCCGAAGCGCCGACGATGCGGTCGCGGCGATCATGACTGGCGGAGCGAACCTTGCCGTCGTGGCGCTGTCGCCTTCGGCGACGCGGTCCAATCTGGAAACGATGCTGGACAAGCTGGCCATTCCGGTCCTGCGCTTTGAACCCGTCGAGACACGTTCGCCGTCGTCCGGCGAGCCGCTCAAGCTGCCTTTCAGTTCAGACGCCATGCGGGGTGCGTTGCAGCGCCTTGGATTGATGGCCTGATTCCCATCCCTCGAAGTGCTGGCGGTCCGTGTTCGCGCCTGAACCTCGGACGGCGCTGCCTTGGGGGCAAAGCGCGGTTTTCTTCTCCTGGCTGAAACGCGCCGGCCATTTCCTCGTTGATATGCATCCTTTTTCGTCTCGCCCGGTCGGGATGCCGGCGCACTAGGTCATGGACTTATAAATGCGACTGTTCCGGCGCCTGAAATGGCAAAGAGATGCCAGAAGATCCGCGACTGGCGGGGCCTTTCCTCCGTCCGATCGACCCGTCCGCATTCGGTATCCGCCGAACGCCGGCCGATCGGTGCAGTCAACCAAATCGCCTCCGCCCGGAATGTCCGCATTTATGAGTCCATGACCTAGGAGAGCGGCGGGTTGCTCCAGACTCCCAACCCGCCGATTGTGGCTGGGGTCTGCCGAGAATCAGGTTTCAGGTGTGGCCGTTGCGGAGCCGGCTAGAGTATGTCCCGTCCAAATTGAATCGATTTGAACGATAAGGACTTGCTCAAGTTATTGAATCTGGTGCCGTTTCTTATCGCTCAGATGCCTCCATCCGAGCGGAAAAGGCTCTCGACGATCCGGCGCACGGTTTGCTTGAAATCTGCTCTTTTCGAGCAGCGAGAAAAATGAAGCCGAACGGCACAGAGGCAACATATGGAAGCGTTGTTCCAATATCTCTTCGGCCAGGCGAGCTACATGCCGCATGGCTATTGCCTCTTGTGGCGACCGGATCTCCTCATCATGCACGCGGTTTCCGATGGGGCGATCGCGTTGGCCTATTTTGCTATCCCGCTTGCCATCATCGTGTTGGCGCGCCGCCGCGGCGACCTCACCGGCGATGTCGGCCATGTGGTGGTGCTGTTTTCGGCGTTCATTCTTGCCTGTGGCATCACCCATATCGGCAGCCTGCTGACCCTTTGGTATCCCATCTACGGCCTGCACGCGTTGGCGAAGATCGCCACGGCCATCGTCTCCATCATGACGGCGGTCGTGGTGTGGCGGCTGCTGCCGGCTCTGTCGCGTCTTCCGTCGATCAGCCAGGTCGAGCGGATGAACAAGCAACTTCTGGAGGAGGTGGACGCGCGCCGGAAGGCCTATGAGGAGCTTGAGGCGGTGCGTGCCAATTTGGAGCGCGATGTGGCCGATCGCACGCGCGAGCTCGATCGCATCAAACAGCTCTACGACGTGGCGACCAGCGGGGCTCAGATTACGGTGTTCGCCCAGGACCAGGACCTGCGCTACACCTGGGTTCACAATCCCAGCCTCGGCCTGGAGATCGATGAGATGGTCGGCAAGCGCGACGTCGATCTCGTCTCCGGCGAGGCGGCGCAGACCGTGACCGACCACAAGCAGCGCATCCTCAAGACCGGCGAGGCGGAGACCTTCGAGGTCGAAATTCCCGACGGCACCGCCACTTCCTGGTTCCGCGTCAATGTCACGCCCGCCCACAACGACCAGGGCGAGGTCGACGGTGTGGTGGGGACTGCGATCGACATCACGCGGTCGAAACGGCTGGAGGCGATGCGGGCCGATTTGAGCCGGCGGCTGTCGGCGACGGTGCAGCGCTTCAATCTTGCTCTGCGGTCCAGTGAAATCCTGGTGTTCAGCCAGGACCGGGATCTTCGCTACACGTGGTCGAACTGGTCGGCCGACTTCGGCGGGCCCGCGATCGGCAAGACCGACGCGGACATGTATCGCGAGCCCGAGCGGTCGCAGATCGTGTCTCTGAAACAGGCGGCCATGGACAGCGGAGAGGCCCAGTCGTCGGAAATCCGCGTTCAGCTCGGCGACCACTATGTCTGGTATATATTGACCGTGGAGCCGGATTTCGCGCCGGACGGCGAGCTGCGCGGCGTCATCTGCGCCGCCGTCGACATCACCGAACGAAAGGATCACGAGCAGCGCATGCGGCTGGTGATGCGCGAGCTCAGCCACCGGTCCAAGAACCTTCTCGCCGTAGTTCAGGCGATCGCCCGCCAGACGGCGCAGCAGGCCGATTCGGTGAAGGAATTCCTGGAGAAGTTCGGTGAACGGGTGCGCGCGCTTGCCGGTGCGCAGGATCTGCTGGTGGCTGGCAACTGGAGCGGCGCGAGCCTGGCCGATGTGGTCGACGGCCAGCTCGGCCACTACGTGCCGGAGGATGGCGGCCGGCTGGTGGTGGAGGGTCCGGAGGTTCGGCTCTCGCCGGATGCTATGCAGACGCTCAGCCTCGCGCTGCACGAACTTGCGACCAACGCGGCGAAATATGGCGCCTTGTCCAACGAGACGGGCAAGGTGCGGGTGGAATGGACCATCGATCCGCGCGAAGGGATCCTGGAGCTCAAGTGGACGGAGGAGGGCGGACCGCCCGTGATTGAGCCGAAGCGACGCGGCTTCGGGCGGATCGTGATCGAGCGCAACGTGGCGCGCTCGCTCGGTGCGGAGGTTCGCCTCGATTTCGCCTCGGACGGCCTGAAGGGGGTATTCCGCATTCCGTTGGCCCAGATCAGGGCGCAGGACGCCGGCGACGAGGATCCGCGGCCGGTGTTTGCTTAGGTCATGGCCTCGTAAATCTGGGCGTTCCGGACGAAAAATGGGCACCGATTTTCGCAAAGATCGGCGCGATAGGGAAAACGAGAGCATCAGGTGATGCCGATTGTTCGCCTGTGTCTCGATGGGACCTCTTTGTCTGAGGGCGGATGACTGGCTGGATACGGCAATGCTGAAGACGCGGCTCGAAGAGGTGAGCTCGGATCCGGTGTCGGCGAAAGGCGGGTCGGGCCCGAAATGGCCGGCCTTCTCACCCTATTTTCCGCCCCGCCGCGCCGGCGAGGTCGTCTCGCTGGTTGAGGCAAGTTCCGCCTTTCCGGTCATGGAGACGCTGATCCTCGGCGCCCATAACACCGCGTCGCTGGCCTTTCGCATTCTCGATCCCGATACCAAGACTCACTCGGAAGCGGCGAGCGAGCGCGGGCTTTCGTCCTGGGGGGAAGTGTTCGTCGACGCCGCCATGCGGGGCGTTCACCTTCGCATCCTCCTTGCCGATTTTGAACCGGTGATGGCGCACGATCTTCATCGCCTGGCATGGCGCAACGCGCGCCGCATTATGGCCTATGCCGATCGGTTGCCGCCCGATGCGCCGGGCGAGATCGACTTGCTGGTCGCCTTACACGAAGGCGAGCTGGGCTTCGGCGTGCGGACGGGGTTGTGGCCGGCATTTCGGCAAAAGTTGAAGCGTCTCGTCGGGACCAGGCCGGATGCGGTGGACTGGCCGGGCGTTGCGCATTTCATGCTCGGCGAGCGCCCGCGCTTCGTGCCGCCGGCCCGCCTGTGGCCGGCAAGCCATCACCAGAAGCTCTTGGTGGTCGACGGCGAGCGGACGGTGATCGGCGGAATCGACGTGGACGAGCGGCGCTACGACGACGCGCGGCACGATCGGCCGTCCGACCAGACCTGGCACGATGTCAGCCTGTTCGCGGATGGGCTGGTGGCCGCCGACGCCGAGCGACATTTCGCCGATGTGTGGAATCGCGAGGTCACGCGCTACGGCGGCGATGCGCAGGTGTCGGGTTGGCAGCGGCCGCCGGGCTACGATCATCAGCAGATTCCGCGCATGATGGTGCCGCCGGTGGCCCCGGCCGACATTGGCGATGGCGAACCCGATCGTGGCACCCCGTCGATCCGATTGCGCCGGACGTTGTCTGCCGTGCGTTCGGGCGCCTTCGCCGTCACACCGATACCGGTCGTCACCGAAATCGAAGCGGCGGTCCTGGATGTGATCGGGGAGGCGCGACTGCTTCTCTATATCGAGAATCAGTTTTTCCGCTTGCGGCGCGTCGCAGATGCCATCGGCGCGCAAATGCAACGCGAAAAAGAGTTGGAAGTCGTCCTCTTGTTGCCGATGGCGCCCGATACGGTTGCCTTCGAGCGTCAGCACGGGCCCGAAATGCGCTTTGGCGAATGGCTCCAGGTGCGTGCGCTCCGCCGGTTGATCGCCCTTGGCAGCCGGCGCGTGGGCGTGTTCTCGCTGGTGCGGGCCGCGCGGGCGGAGCCGGGTCTCGACCATCGCGCCAGAGCCTTCGGGAGCGGGATCATCTATCCGCACGCCAAGGTGATGATCGCCGATCGCCGCCGCGCCCTGGTCGGATCGGCCAATCTCAACGGGCGCAGCCTCAAGATGGACACCGAGGCGGCCCTGGACTGGCGCGACGATCCGCGCATTTCGGCCTTGCAGGATCGCTTGTTCGCCGAACATCTCGGCGCGGCCGTTCGCGCGCCCGATGCAAGCGAGGTTTCCGCGCTGGAGCTTTGGCGTCGGACCGCATTCGCCAATCTGGAGTGCGCGCCGGGAGAGCGGAACGGGTTCGCCGTTCCCTATAAGCTCGGGGCTGCGCGTCGCTTCGCCCGGTTCCAGCGCTTCATTCCCGAATCCTATCTGTAAACTGTGTTTGAAGCGCTGTGCGCAGACTTCGAAGGCCTGAACTGTGCGCCAATCGATCTCTCGCGCACGCATGAAAACGGCCGAAGCCGTCTCCGGCTCCGGCCGCTTATGATCCGTGCAAGCTCGCCATCTGCGTCACGATCTGGGATCCGATCGTGCGGGCAGGGCGTGAAGCTTCTCCATCAGGCACTCGATCTCGTCCGGCATTTGCTCGCCGAGCTGAGGTTCGTAGACACGGCGCAATGTGCGCCCGATATGTGCGGTCAAGTGCGGTGCAAGCGAGACGTGGTCGCTGACATCGCCAGGTCGCAGGGGCGCCAATGTCAGCGCACGCGCGTCTTCGGCCTGGGGGAGAGCGGTCGAAGTCTCCTTCTCAAATTTCATTCTCTCCTCACGCGTTCAAGCATTTGTCCGCGTTTCGCAAATGCAACGTTGCGGCTCTGTAATAGTTCCCGGCATCCGGCTAAGCTGTGTCATGCTCCATACGACCTGCGCTTGACTCCGGTGCCTGAGATTTCCGTCACATTGGGCCTGTAACCTGCCTGGGATGCCGCCCTGCGTTGACCCGTTATGCGAGAGCCGCACGAGATGACGAGCGCTGCTGAGGTTCGACTTCAGTTGCCGGCTTTGCGCCGTTTTGCTCGGGCGTTGGCTGGCAGCCAGACGCAAGGCGATGCGTTGGTGTCGCGCTGTCTTCAGACCATCATCGAAACCCCGCACGTGTTGACACAAGGTGAAGACGCGCGCGCCTCGCTGTTTGGTTGTTTCGTTCAGCTTGTCGGGGCCGGTGCGCTCGACCAGGAAAACAACGCCGCATCGGACCTGCTCCACGTTCGCACGCTGCAGGCGATGTCCCAGCCGGTTCGGCTGGCCTTTCTTCTGTCGGCGTTGGAGGGGTTCCGGCGGGAGCAGATCGCGAAGATGCTGCGATGTTCGCAGCCGACCGTCGACGAGTTGATTGCCGCGGCGGGGGCCGAGATCGCCGATCGCATCGCGACCCTGGTTCTCATCATCGAGGACGAACCGCTGATCGCGCTCGATCTGGAAACCGAACTGCGCGAGCTCGGTCACGAAATCTCCGGCGTTGCTTCCACGCACCGTGAGGCGGTTTTGCTGGCCCGCAAGACCGGTCCCGGACTGATCCTGGCCGACATCCAGCTTGCCGACGACAGCTCGGGGCTGGAGGCGGTGAACGAGGTTCTGGCGGAGTTCTCGATCCCGGTGATTTTCGTCACGGCGTTTCCGCAGCGTCTGTTGACCGGGGACAAGCCGGAACCGGCGTTCCTGCTCTCCAAACCCTTTGATCGCAATGCGCTGCGCGCGATGGTCAGCCAGGTGCTGTTCTTCGAAGAGGTGGCGCGACCGGCCCCGTCCGCTCCGCCGGACCCGCTTTCGCGCGTTTGACCCGACCTCACCGTTTACGGCGCCGCCTCGCCGCGCACCAGTAATGCGAAACGTGGTTAAGAAACACATTTACGTCATTTCCAAGAGAACCTTTTCCCTGCGTCGCGCGTTGCACTTCCACATCGCAATCAACGAAAGGAGTGGGCGATGCTGCAATGGGCATTGATCTTTTTGGTCGTCGCGATCATCGCCGGTGTTCTGGGGTTTGGCGGCATCGCAGGGGCGTCAGCCAGCATAGCTCAGATATTGTTCTTCATTTTCCTGATCGCGCTGGTCGTCTCGGTGGTTATGCATCTGGTCCGACGACCTTAGACAGGAACTTGAATTGATAGGATCCGGGTCGATGCGGTCCTAGAGCCTTTTCGCTTACATGGAAATATCCGATCAAGAAGAGGCGACTGCGGATTCAAGAGGCTGAGAAAGTCTTTTTCGGTCGAATTGAAACAATTTGAACGGGACATGCCTTAACGGCTGGCCCGGACTGCAGAAGATAGATCACGATGATCTCGCGCAGCGAAAAGCGGGGTCGTCGTGATCTATTTTTTTGGGGGAAGCGCGCCGTCTGTGCGGTTTTGCTCGCAGACGGCCTCTATGCGTGCCGCACGTACGTCTTCAGGGACGATCCGACCTGTCTTCGCTGGCGAGCAGGCTCGCAAGCCGGCGAATGGCAAACTCGTAGCCGTCGGTTCCGAAGCCGGCGATCACGCCGTCGGCCCTGAGCGAGACATAGGAATGGTGGCGGAAGCTCTCGCGTTTGTGGATGTTGGTAATGTGCACTTCGAACACGGGAAAGGTGCAGGCGCTGAGCGCATCCAGGATCGCGATCGACGTGTGGGTATAGGCGCCCGGATTGATCACCAGCCCGGCCGATTGGGTGCGGGCTTCGTGGATCCATTCAATCAGCTCGTGTTCCGCGTTGCTCTGGCGAAAGCGGAGCTGCAGGCCGCACTCGGCCGCCACGTTTGCGCAATTGACTTCGACGTCGGCAAGGGTCGTATGGCCGTAAATCTCCGGCTCGCGTTGGCCGAGAAGATTGAGATTCGGTCCATTGAGGACGTCGATAAGGCGTTCGTCGCGCGCGGCACCCATGAACAGTCCCTTTGTCTGGTTGATTGTGGGGGCGATCATCGAAGCCGTGAGGGAAGGGCGCAACACCTGATCGCTCGCTGTCCACTCGCTCTGCGAGGCGGATTGGTCAAGGCGAGAGGGACTGCCTGTGTCCGACGTTTCGCGGTCTGCCTCGCAAAGGTTGCGCAGGCAACCATAGGGCCTTCTAAATTCTGGATGGCGGCTTGCCGGTCTCTGACCACTGGCGCGTGGGTCGAATAGCGGTTAATAAATCAAATTGATCAATTTGTGCTTGCGGAAGCCGGGACCACTCCGTGGCGATGTGCGCAGACCTTGCGCACTGCGCAGCGATGTTTGCGCATTATGCGCAGGCTTGTCGGAGGGTCTCGGACATCGGATCCCTTGGAGAAGGGATGGTGGGCGCACACGGACTCGAACCGTGGACCCGCTGATTAAGAGTCAGCTGCTCTACCAACTGAGCTATGCGCCCGAGCCGAGAAGGTCCTTCGTATAGGGTGCCGGCGGCGATGGCGCAAGGGGTGAGGGACAATAGAAAATTCGTCCACAGGCGATTTCTCAGCCCCAGACCGTTTCTGTGACCCTTAACGACAATCCACAGCTTCTCCGACCAAGGGCATATCGTCTAGAAGGGGGAACTGGTTCGGATTGTGAGCACAAGGGCAGAACGTGGCTTCGGGTGGTCTATCTCGCGCACTCGTCTCAATTGCGGTGGCAGCTTGCGTTGTCGTCGGGGCCGGGGTGCGCGTCGAGCCGGCCGCCGCCCAGCTCAATCGGCCCGTGGAAAGCACGTTGTCGGCCGTGGTGGAGGGCTATATCCGGCCCGGCTATGCCGCCCTTGCCGATGCCTCCAATTCGCTTCAGGCGGCGACGGTGCGCTACTGCGCCAACCCGTCCGACACCACGCGTGCGGCCGTCGATGAGAGCTTCCGCCGCACCGTTCAGGCGTTGGGGGCGGTGGCGTTCATCGATTTCGGTCCCGCCGGGATCAACCGTCGTTTGGAGCGTCTGAACACGCCCGCGCCGGAAAAGGATGGCGAGGAGAATCCGCCGATCGTCGCGGGCGATGGCTCGCAAGCGGGGCCGGAGGATGTCGGTGCGCTTGCCCAGGAACCGCCTCAGATCCAGGGGCTTCCGGCCTTCGAGCGCCTGCTGGTGGCCGCGCCTGCGGAACCCGGCAGCGACCGCTTCGCCGAGACCTGCCGCTTTGCCGGCCTGGTCGCCGCCAACGTCCGGGCGATTGCGACGGCGCTTGATTCCGATTGGGCAAAAGATGGCGGCTACGGGGATTGGCTGGCCGCGCCGGCTCCCGACAATCCGGTCTATCCGAAAGTCGAGCTCGCGCTTGAGGAAGTCCTGGCGGCGTTCGTCCGGGGAACCCGGGCGGCCGGAGATCGGCTCCAGCGCTTCACCGCCGATCAGGCGGCTGGCGCCGCGCTCGGGCCATTCGATCGCAGCCAACTCGTCATGCTCTATCAGCAGGCGGAGGTGCGCGGCCTGGGCCAGTTCTTTCAGGCCGTGGATCTGGTGGACGCCACCGAACCGCCCTACCGCGTCCACGCCGAACGGGTCGCTGCGTCGATCGGCGAAGCGAGTGCCGCATTGGCGGAGATCAAAGTCGAAGACAGCGATAAGCCCAGCGAACAGACAATCGCGGCGATGACGCGCGCCCGCGCGGCGTTGATGGAGGCCGGCGACAGCGCGGAGCTGTTGAGCGCCGAACTCGCTAAGGCCCACGCATCGGATCAGCGTTAAGCAAAGCCAGCGAAAGTGGGAACCGGTTTCGCGTGTTTTTTCGCTCGCTCCAGCTCGCTGCTCCGCGAGGGCGGCCGATCGCCCGGCGCGGTCGCGCGCAGGCCTTGCAAAAGCCGGGAAGCAAGCGAAGCATTCCGGCAGGGGAGACGCCTGGAAGACGTCGACCCGTTCGGCTTTTCTCAGCATCGCGGAACGGGTCTAAGGTCTTGTTTCGACGCGTTTCCGTACGGTCAACCGGTGCCCACTTGGCCTGGAAACGCTCTCTAGCGGATCGTTGAGACGATCCAGCGCACCATCTCCTCGACCACCGTCTGATTGGCGAGATCCAGGCCGTCGACGGCGGCTTGCACGGTGTCGCCACGCATCGGCTGGGTGGCGGTGAAGACGCGGCTTGCGACCACCCGGCCATTGCGATCGTCCAGGATCTTGGCGGAAATGGTGACGAGCGCGCGGTCGGAGCCGGCGGTCTCGGCCTGGAACGCCCGGATCTCCGTTACGATCTGATAGTTGATCAGCAGGCTCTGGCCGGGCAGCCCGACGGCCTTTACGCGCCCGGAGTTCTCCAATGCGGCCGCCAGGACCGACTGGAACACGTTCGGCAGCCGGTCTGGCCACTGGACGTTCGGATAGTAGGAGAGGGTGGCAGGGGTCGGCCGAACCGCGATCAGGTTGGTGTTGAGCGCGTCGAGGGCAAGCGGCGTTGCGACCAGGAGCTGGGATCCGACGCGACCGTTGAGGCCCGTTATCTCCGCCGGCGGGGCAAGGGTGTAGATCGCTTCGACCGACGAGCCTCCACCGCCCAGCGCGGCACAGGCGCTGACGCCGGCTGCCAACACGGCCGCCGCACAGGCGCGGAGCAGCCGGCGCCGGGGCGCCGTCTCACCGGCCTTCGTCTCGCGCGACGCTGCATACTGGCGGGTCAAGCGCGCCTCCTCATTGGGCCCGACGGTCACTAACGTCGCTGGGGCTGATAACGGGGGCCTTCGGGACCACCGAAGATCACCCGGCTCGGGTTGCGGTCAAGGTTGCTGAAGGTGCGCTCGATCTCGCGCAGCGTCTGGCGCGCCTGGTCCATCACGCCGCGGAAGTCGTCGACGCCCGAGGTCGAGAAGCGCTCCAGGCCGGCCGAGATCGGCACCGCCCGGCTTTCGAAGGCCTGCGCGATCACCTTGATCGCCCGGAACGCCTCGGTTGCCTCGGTGATCAGCCCCTGTCCGTCGCCCTCGACCATCGTGCCGACTTTGTCGACGAGATCGTTGACCCGGGTCGAGGCCGCGTTGAGCTTGTCGGAGATCTCGCGGGCGTTCTGCGCGACCTGGTCGACGGTGTCCTTCTGGGCGTCGAGCTTGTCGGCGAAAGCGCGCGCACTTGCCGCCGTATCGCGGGCATCGGCGATCATCGCGCTGATGTCCTCGGAGCGATCGGACACCGCCTGCACCACATTGCCGACATTGTCCACGATGGTGCCAACCTTGGCGGGATCGATGGCGGCCAGCAACCCGTCGAGCTGGTCGACCGTCGGCTGCAGGCTGGCAAGCAAGCTGTCGGCACGCGCGCTCGCGCTGCTGATGGAGGCGATCGCCTGCTGGATCTCCGCATTCTGGTCGGAGACCGTCTGGCTGACGGTGCGCACGTTCGCAGCGCTCACGCTTGCATCGGCAATGAAGCTGTCGATCTCCTGAGTCCGCCCGGCGAAGGTGGAGACCACCGATTGGACGTTGTCCACAATGGTGTGGATCTGGGTCGGATCGACGGCGGCGAGAATGCCGTCGAGCCGGTCCGCCGTCGGCTGCAAGCTGGCCAGAATGCCATCGGCGCGCTCGCTTGCGCTGCGCACGGCGGCAATTGTCTGTTGGATGTCGGCGTTCTGGTCGGAGACGGTCTCGCTGATGGTGCGGATATGCGCCGCGCTCGCGCTGGCATCGGCGATGAGGCTGTCGATCTCGTCGGTCCGCCCCGAGATGGCCGCGACCACCGACTGCACGCCATCCACGATCGACTGGATCTGGCTGGCGTTGAGCGACGTAATCAATTGGTCGACGTCCTCCAGCGACTTGTTGAGACCGCTGGCGAAGACCTGCAGATCCTGCGCGGCCTTGGTCACGTCGGTGACGATCTTCGTGACGTCGTCCTGGAAGCCCACCAGGTGGTTGGAGAAGGTGACGACGTTGTCGACCACGGTGCGCACGTCCTGCGGCTGAACTTCGGCAAGCAGGGTATCGGCGCGCGAAACCACCGATTCGACGTGCGGCGCCACCTTGGCAATGGCCGCGCCGGCATCGGAGATATCGGTGATCAGCCGGTCGATATTGTCGGAGTTCTCCGCAAGCGCGTTGGAGAAGGTCTCGACGTTCGAGACGGTCTGGGAAATCTTTTCCCGGTTGTCGGAAATCACCTTGTTCAGATTGTCCACCGCCTCGTCCGCCTTGACGAGAATGCTGCGCGCGCCCTCCAGAAGGTCCTGGATCGCGGAGCGCTGGGCGGTGATTTCCGGCACGCCTTCCTTGCTAAAGAGCGAGGGTGAGGACGCCTGGCCGCCGGACAGGGAAATGTAGGAAACGCCGGTCAGACCCTGAACGCCGAGCTCCGCCTTGGTATCGGTTTTCAGCGGGGCGTTGCGGTCGACCTGCGCCTCGACCAGCACGACGGGCGAATCGGGCGCCACGAAGCCGAGCTTGGTCACGTCGCCGATGCGGATCCCGTTGAAGATCACCGCGCTGCCGACGGAAAGCCCGGTCACCGGATCATGGAAAATGACCCGGATCGGCGTGCGCTGGGTGGTGTTGCCGGACGAGTAGAGCCAGTAGACGAAGCCGAGCGCGCCCGCCAGCACGGCAAGCACGAACAATCCGACGGCGATATAATTGGCGCGTGTTTCCATTCCCGTTCAGCCTGCCAACCGGCTGCCACGGACGCCATGGAAGTACGAACGCACCCAGGGATGATCCGACTGCAACATGTCGTCCATCGTTCCGGTCAGAAGCACGCGTTTCTCGGCGAGCACCGCGATGCGATCGCACACGGTGTGGAGGCTGTCGAGGTCATGGGTGACCATGTAGACGGTAAGGCCGAGCGTGTCGCGCAGATTCCGGATCAGAATGTCGAAATCTCCTGCTCCGATCGGGTCGAGACCCGAGGTCGGTTCGTCGAGAAACACCAGTTGCGGGTCGAGGGCAAGCGCACGGGCCAAGCTCGCGCGCTTCACCATGCCCCCCGAGAGTTCGGAGGGGAACTTTTCCGCCGATTCGCGCGGAAGACCAACGAGTTCCAGCTTCAAAAGCGCAAGTTCGTCCATCAGCCGCTGGCTGAGATCCAGGTGCTCGCGCATCGGAACCTGAACATTCTGCTTCACCGTCAGCGAAGAGAATAGGGCACCCATCTGGAAAAGCACGCCCCAGCGCTGCTCCAGATCGGACAGCTCGTTCACCGACAGTCGGTCCAGATCGTGACCGAACACCTCGATCGTGCCCGCGCGCTTGGGCATCAGCCGCAGGATCGTTCGCATCAGCACCGATTTGCCGGTGCCGGAGCCGCCCACGAAGCCAAGGATTTCGCCGCGATAGACGTCGAGGTCCAGGTCCTTGAGGATCAGCGTGTCGCCGAAGCCGACGGTAACGCCGCGCGCCTTCAGGATGATGTCGTGCTCAGAGCCGCCGCCGTCTTGGGGCTCGGAGAGGGAAGGCGCTTCGGGTGCCGAGGCAACGGCCATTTGTCAGATCCCCATCGCGGAGAAGAAGATCGCGAACAAGCCGTCGACGACGATGACCATGAAGATCGCCTTCACGACGGAGGTGGTGGTCTTCTCGCCGAGCGATTCGGCGCTGCCGCCAACCTTGAGGCCTTCGGCGCAGGCGATCAAACCGACGATCAACGCCATGAAAGGCCCCTTGGCGAGCCCGACCACCAGTTCCTCCATGCTGACCGCCTCGTGCAGGCGCTGCAGGAAGGCTTCCGGAGGGATGCCCATATAGGTCCAGCAGACCACGGCCGCACCGGCGAGGGCGGCGATATCGGCGATGAAGGTCAACAGCGGCAGCGCGAGCATCAGCGCCATCAGGCGGGGGATCACCAGGATCTCGACCGGCTCCAGGCCGAGCACCTTCAAGGCGTCGATCTCCTCGCGCATCTTCATGGAGCCGATCTCGGCGGTGTAGGCGCTGCCGGAGCGGCCGGCGACCATGATCGCCGTCAGGAGCACGCCCATTTCGCGCAAGACCAGCACGCCGACCAGGTCGACCACGAAGGTCTCCGCGCCGAACTGGCGCAGATAGAAGCCGCCCTGCTGGGCGATGATCAGCCCGATGAGGAACGACATCAGCGCCACGATCGGCACCGCGCCGCGGCAGGCGCGATCGAAATTGGCGAGGATGGAGGTGCCGCGCAGGCGGGAGGGATTGAACAGGGCGGCGGCAAGGCCGATGCCGAAGGCGCCGAGAATGCTGACCACGGAGATCGCGTCTTTCCACAGGATTTCCGCCTGTCGGCCGATGGCCTCCAGCCCGGCGACAATGGAAATGCCGGTCCGGCGCGGTTTCCACTGGCGCGGGACATGGGTTTCGATCTCCGCGAAGAGCGGCGCGAAGCGGTCTTCCACGTTGGCGAGCTCGACCCGCGCGCCACGGAATTCCAGCCCGGCGCGCAGGCGGTGCAGCAGCCAGGTGCCGGCGGTGTCGAGCGCGGTCACGCCACCGAGCTCGATCGTCACATTCTGCGCGTTGGGTAGCGAGACCGTTTCCACCAGATCTTCCGCCAGCCGCGCCTGCGCCAGCGTCCACGGTCCGGAGACGGCGATCGTCGGCATCTCCGAATCGGCGTCGTCCACCTTCAGCCGCGCTGTTTCTTGAACCGACTGTACGTTCATTCCCGGCCTTTGCGGCTGCTTGGCTCGGCCCGCGTGGCTGCGTAGCACCTATGCCGGCGCGCCACTGGCAAACCCTATGCAAAGTGTTAGTGTCTCCGGCATCGCACGTCGAGAGGCGCACCCGCGCCCGTTCCTTCTCCCAGATACGGACAGACTATGGAACTCAAGACACCCTACCTCCTGTTTCTTGGCGATGTCCCGGATGCGCTGGCGGCTAAGACCGCGCTCGGTATCGTCGATTGGCGGCGCGACTGGTGCGTCGGCCAATGGCGCCTGGAGGGCTGCGCCGCCGATGCCGGATTGCCGGACATGGACGCGGCCGCGGGCGCGCGGGCCGGGGCGCGCACCATGGTCGTAGGGGCGGTGAATGCCGGCGGCGTGTTGCCGGACCATTGGGTCGCCTCGATCGTTGCGGCGCTGGAAGCCGGCATGGACGTTGCCACCGGCCTGCATCAAAAGCTGTCCGATATTCCCGAGATCAAGGCCGCGGCGGAGGCCCACGGCGGCCAGCTGCTCGACGTGCGCCATTCCACCGAACGCTTCGCGACCGGCAAGGGCGCCAAGCGTCCGGGCAGGCGGCTTCTCACCGTCGGGACCGATTGCTCGGTCGGCAAGAAGTATACCGTGCTGGCGCTGGAAAGCGGCATGCGCGATGCCGGCTTCGATGCCGACTTCAAGGCCACGGGGCAGACCGGCGTGTTCATCTCCGGGCGCGGCGTGGCGATCGACGCCGTCGTGGCCGACTTCATCTCCGGCGCGGCGGAGTGGCTGACGCCGGCTGCCGATCCGAATCATTGGGATCTCGTGGAGGGGCAGGGATCTCTGTTCCATCCCTCTTTCGCGGGCGTTTCCCTCGGCCTTCTGCACGGCTCCCAGCCGGACGCCTTCGTGGTCTGCCACGAGCCGACGCGCACCAAGATGCGCGGCGTCCAGCATCCGCTGCCGTCGATTCGCGAGGTCATCGATCTGACCGTGCGCTGCGGCAGCCTGACCAATCCGGAGATCCGCTGCGTCGGCATCGCCGTCAACACCGCTGCGCTCGGCGAGGCCGAGGCCCGCGCCATGCTGGACGAGATGGCCGGCGAACACGGCCTGCCTGCGACCGATCCGGTCCGCTTCGGCGTGGCCCCGATCGTCGAGGAGATCAAACGGAGCTTTCCCACCGCATGACCCGAAGCCTCACCGTCACTGTCGATCGATTCCCGATTGCCGGCGAATTCCGGATCTCCCGGGGGAGCCGGACCGAAGTCGTCGTGGTCGTGGCCGAAGTGACCGACGGCGCCCATCGCGGCCGCGGAGAGGGCACGCCCTATAGCCGCTATGGCGAGAGCGCGGAGGACGTGGTCGCGGCGCTGGAGTCCATGGCCGCCCCGATCGCCGGCGGGATCGACCGCGAAACGCTGCGCAACGAGATGCCGCCCGGTGCGGCGCGCAACGCGCTCGATTGCGCGCTGTTCGATCTGGAGGCGAAGGCCTCCGGCGTGCGCGCCTTCACCTCCGCCGGTCTTGCAAGCCTGGAGCCCGTGACGACGGCCTACACGCTCAGCCTGGCGGACCCGGAAACCATGCGGGCTGCGGCCGAAGTCGCCGCCGACCGTCCGCTTTTGAAGGTGAAGCTGGGCGGTGTCGGCGATGTGGAGCGCATCAAGGCAGTGCGGGCCGGCGCGCCCAACGCCCGCTTGATCGTCGACGCCAACGAGGCGTGGAGCAAGGACACCTATTTCGAGAACATTACCGCCTGCGCGGACGCCGGCGTGGAGCTTGTCGAGCAGCCGCTGCCGGCCGATCGCGACGGCTTGCTGGCCACGGTCCGACGGCCGGTGCCGGTATGCGCCGACGAAAGCGTCCATGTTGCCGCCGACCTGGCGGACCTCACGGCGCGCTACGATGCCGTCAACATCAAGCTCGACAAGGCCGGCGGCCTGACGGAAGCGCTGGTCATGGCGGCGGAGGCGGAGCGGCTGGGCCTGACGATCATGGTGGGCTGCATGGTCTCGACGTCGCTTGCGATGGCGCCAGCGGTGCTGGTGGCGCAAAAGGCTGCTGTCGTCGATCTCGACGGGCCGTTGCTTCTGGCCGAGGACCGGGACCCCAGCTTGCGCTACGAAGGCTCGCTTTTGTACCCGCCCGAGCCGGAGCTTTGGGGTTAGCGAAATCGGCAAACGCGTAGAGTCGTTAGTTTGACGCGTGTT
The DNA here is from genome assembly GCF_040750475.1 of Amorphus sp. 3PC139-8. Classification (NCBI taxonomy): domain Bacteria; kingdom Pseudomonadati; phylum Pseudomonadota; class Alphaproteobacteria; order Hyphomicrobiales; family Amorphaceae; genus Amorphus; species Amorphus sp. 3PC139-8. The sequence continues at coordinate 131,047 of NZ_JABJVY010000002.1, forward strand.
CGGACGGCGAACCGATCTCCCCTTCGCCTGAAAGCGCTCGGGCGAACATCTGCGGATCGACGTTTCCGCCGGAGGCGATCACCACGGCCGTGCGGCCTTGGAGGTCCACGGCGCGGTGGAGAAGCGCGGCGAGCGCGGCCGCGCCGCCGGGCTCAAGGATGGCTTTCAGTTCCGAAGCGGCCGCGGCCATGGCGGCCAGCAGCGCCGCGTCGTCAACGCTGACGCCGTATGCGACTTGATGTCGGTTGATCTCGAAGGTCAGTCGCCCCGGGGTGGGCGACAGCAAGGCATCGGCGATCGAGCCGGTAAGCCGGGTGTTCGATTGCCGCTGGCCGGTCTGGAAGGAACGGGCCTGGTCGTCGAAGCCCTCTGGCTCCACCGTGACGAGCGCGACCTCGGGCCATGCGGCCTTGACCGCGAGCCCGACGCCCGCCGTCAGTCCGCCGCCGCCCGCCGGCACCAGCACCAGATCGGGGTGGATGCCGCGTTCGCTCAACGTCTCGACGATCTCGAGCCCGACGGTGCCCTGGCCGGCAATTACGCCCGGATCGTCGAAGGGATGCACCTGGGTCGCGCCGAGTTCGCGGCCGAGGGCTTCGGCGACCGCGTCCCGGTCCTCCCGTGCGCGGTCGTAGTCGACGAGGCGTGCGCCGGAGCGCAGGGTTCGCGCGCGCTTGATGGCGGGGGCGTCCGACGGCATGACTATGGTGGCCGGCATGCCGAGCAGCCGGGCGGCTTCGGCAACGCCTTGGGCATGGTTGCCCGATGAGCGCGCGATCACGCCCGCCGGCCGCTCGGGCTCGGGAATCAGCGACAGCCGATTGTAGGCGCCGCGAAACTTGAATGACCCCGTGCGCTGGAGGGACTCCGCCTTCACGAACACCCGACCGCCGGCCTGGACATTAAGCGCCTCGGCCTGCAACAGCGGCGTGCGGACGGCATAACCGGCGAGGCGGCGGGCGGCATCGCGAATGTCCTCAATCGTGGGAAGGTCAGGCAAAGCCGCACCGTTCATCTCAGAAGCCTATCTTGAAGCCGCTCGCTGGTCCTAGTGGAATCTGCGGCGAACGACGATCGCCTTTTCATGCCCCGGCCACCCCTAATTTCGCCGCGTTGACCTTGAATGTCGCCACCGGCTATCACGCGCCGTGCGGCCGGGAGGGAGTGTTCCCCGCGCCCGCACCCGTCAGTAAAGGAAGTCGACCATTTCCGCCCCTTCGCCGTCGTTCGGCGATCCCGCAGTTCGCGGCTCCGCGTCGGGCCTCGGCGGACTTACCGGGTTCGTGACCAACCATTTCCGTCTGTCGATCGCGCTTTTGGCGTTGCTTTCGGTGCTGGCGTTCCTGCCCGGCCTTGCCAGCGTGCCGCCGATCGATCGCGACGAACCCCGCTACGTGCAGGCCACCAAGCAGATGGTGGAGAGCGGCAATTTCGTCGATATCCGCCTGCAGGACGAGCCACGCTACAAAAAGCCGATCGGGATCTACTGGCTGCAGGCCCTCGCCGTCGAGGCCACCGGGGCGGACGGTTCGCTCTGGGCCTATCGGTTGCCGTCGCTCGTCGGCGCGGTATTGGCGGTGCTGGGCACCGTGGTGGCTGCGCGCACCTTTCTCGGGCGACCGGCGGCCCTTGCGGCCGGCTTCCTGACGCTTTCCATCGTGGTTTTGAGCGTGGAGTCGCACCTCGGCAAGACCGATGCGGCGCTACTTGGCTGCGTCGTCTGGGCCCAGGCGGCCCTGGCGCGGATCTGGATGGCCAGGCCGCGTCCGTCGCTACTTGGCTGGCCGTTTCTGTTCTGGGTCGCGGTCGCCGCCGGCGTGTTGGTCAAAGGTCCGATCGTACTGATGGTCAGCGGTCTGACGATCGCCTGGCTCACGCTTTCTGACCGCGCCAATTGGCGCTGGCTCGGGCGCATTCGCTGGCTGCCCGGTCTTCTGCTGTTGCTCGCGCTGGTGCTTCCTTGGTTCGTGGCGATCCATCTGGCCACCGACGGCGCTTTCTTCCAGGAAGCGGTCATGAAGGACTTCCTGGGTAAGGCGGGAAGCGGGCAGGAGGGTCACTGGGCGCCGCCGTTCACCCATCTGGTGCTGTCCGTCGCGGTCGCCTGGCCGGTGATGCCGCTGACCGTTGCCGGCGCCGGCGCCATCTGGGCGGCGCGTGCGACGCCTGCGATCCGCTTCCTGATGGCGTGGGCCGTGCCGTCGTGGATCGTGTTCGAGATCGTCTCCACCAAGCTGCCGCACTACACGCTGCCGCTGCTGCCGGCGCTGTCGATTGCGGTGGCGGCCATCTATCTGGAAGAGTCGCGGCCACTGGAATGGCGCTGGCTGCGCTGGCTCGGGGCGTTCGAGCTGGCGAGCGTGGCCGTGCTTCTGTTTCCGGCGACGATCGCGCTGCCCCTGGTTTTGGGCGATCAGGTCTCGATCGTCGCCGTGGTGCTGGTCGCGATTGCCGCAGTGCTGGCGGTGCAGGCCGCGCGGCGGGTTGCGGCCGATCAGGACCGGGTTCGTGCCGTTCTCGCCGTCGCCGGGGCGGGGGTGATCCTCAATGCCACGGCCTGGGGTTTGGTGATTCCGAACCTGAAAAGCGTGTGGCTAGCCCCCCGCATCGCCGACGCGACCGCCGAAGTGGCCGGTTGTCCCGACCCGCGCCTCGTCTCCGTTGGCTACCGGGAGATGAGCCTGGTCTTCCTCGCCGGCACCGATACGCTGCTGGCGTCTCCGGAGATGGCCGCCGATGCGATGAAGAGCGAGCCCTGTGCGGTGTTGGCCGTCGTCGCACGCGAAAAGGACGTCACCTTGTCGGCAATGGCGGCGAAAGGGGTAGCCTTGCAGGAGGTCGGTCAGGAGGAGGGCGTCAATATCGCCAACGGGAAGCGTCTCGATGTCACCCTCTACCGCAGGGCGACGCCTTGATTGAGCCGCCGAAGGCGGTTAGCAGGCTGTCCATCGCGCGGTAGCGGGTTGTCCGTCGCCGCCCATCCATTTGCCGTTTTTGCCCATCCCCCCGCGAACCGGGTCGCCGCCTTGTCCCTTGAGAGCCCCTTGTCGTCTCCTTTCGATCCAGGACGCGGTGCGCCCGAAGTCTCCGTGGTCATTCCGGCCAAGGACGAAGCGGGCAATCTGCCGGATCTCATTGCCGAGATCGCGCGCGCGCTCGAAGGCCGGGTGTTCGAAGTGATCGTCGTCGACGACGGTTCGACGGACGAGACACCGAAGTTGCTCGGCGAGATGGCGTCGGCGGACCCTTGGCTGCGCCATATCCGTCATCCGCACTCCTGCGGCCAGAGCGCGAGCATTCGTACCGGTGTACGCTTCGCCCGCGGTGCGGTCGTCCTCACCATCGATGGCGATGGCCAAAACGACCCGAAATTCATGCCCGCGATGCTCGAAGCTCTCGACCAGGGCAGCCCGGACGTGGTGATGGTGGCGGGCGAGCGGCAGGGCCGCAAAGCCTCCTTCGCCAAGCGCTACGCCTCGCGCGGCGCGAACGCCTTGCGCCGCGGGCTCCTGAACGACGGAACCCGCGACACCGGCTGCGGCCTGAAGGCGATCCGGCGCGAGGTGTTTCTGGAGTTGCCTTATTTCGATGGGTGGCACCGCTATCTGCCGGCGCTCGTCAAGCGAGAGGGCGGCAGGGTGCGCTATGTCGATGTGGTCGACCGGGAACGCCGCTACGGCGCGTCCCACTATGGCCTTTGGGACCGCGCGGCGGTGGGTGTGCTCGACTTGTTCGGAGTTTGGTGGCTCATGCGGCGCAGAAAGCGCATCCAGAGCCCGATGGAGGTATTCCCCGATGGGAAGTGAAGGCGTCTTCGCTCAGATCGCCGACTGGTTCCACCACGTCTTCGTTTCGCAGCTCGATCTCTGGCTGATCCTCGGCTTTGCGGCGCAGGCCATGTTCTCCATGCGCTTCCTGCTGCAATGGATCGCGAGCGAACGGGCGCGCCGGTCGGTGGTGCCGGTCACGTTCTGGTTCTTCTCCGTGGCCGGCGGCTCGATGCTGTTCGCCTACGCGCTGCACCAGAAGGACCCGGTGTTCATCGCCGGTCAGGGCGCCGGCCTGATTATCTACGCGCGCAATCTCTGGCTTATTTTCCGCGAGCACCGCGCCGCCCTGGTGAAGACGGACTAAGCAAATCCAGGAAAAGTGGGTACCGGTTTTCCGTCCGGATTTGCGGTGAGAAGTTGTTTCCGCTCGCGCCGAGTTCGCTTCGCTCACCGGCTCCGGGTGGGGCGGCCTGACCGGCTGGCGCGGTCGCGCGCTGGTGGAGAGCAAATCCAGGAAAAGTGGGTACCGGTTTTCCGTCCGGATTTGCGGTGAGAAGTTGTTTCCGCTCGCGCCGAGTTCGCTTCGCTCACCGGCTCCGGGTGGGGCGGCCTGACCGGCCGGCGCGGTCGCGCGCTGGTGGAGAACAAATCCAGGAAAAGTGGCAGGCCTTTTACTCCGCTCATTCCCGCTTTTGTGGGAATGAGCGGTGTTTGAATGCCGATCACGGAGCCCGTCCGCTCTGCTCTTTTCAGGACGGAGCGGAGCGAAAGGCTCCGAAGCGCCCGTTAGACCCGTTCAGCCTCTTACAGAATCTCAGAGCGGGTCTAGCCGTTTGCTGTGGCGCGTTTCCGGAGGGCCAACGGGTCCCACTTGGCCTGGAAATGCTCTACCCGGCCGCCTTCCAGCGTTTGAGCCCTTCTTCCAGATCCGCGATCAGGTCGGCGGGTTCCTCAAGTCCGATGTGCAGCCGCACAAGCGCGCCGTCTTCGGCCCACGGCGTGGCCGTGCGCATCGAGCGCGGATCGGGGCAGGTTACCAGGCTTTCGAACCCGCCCCAGGAGGCGCCGAGGCCGAAATAGCTGAGCCCGTCCACGAAGGCGGAGAGCTGCGCCTGGGAGCCCGGCTGCAGGATCAGCGCGAACAGTCCGCAGGCACCGGTAAAATCGCGCTTCCAGATGGCATGGCCGGGGTCGCTCTCCAGCGCGGGATGAAGCACGCGCTTTACCTCCGGCCGGCTCACCAGCCAGCGGGCAACGGTGAGCCCGCTTTCATAGTGCCGGGCGAGGCGCAGAGGCAGCGTGCGCATGCCGCGCAAGGTCATGAACACGTCGTCCGGCGCGGCGTTGACGCCGAGATTCTGTCGCGTCTCCTGTAGCATCGGCAAAGCGGCCTCGTTGGCTGCTACGGTGCCGAGCAGGAGATCGGAGTGGCCGCCGAAATATTTCGTCGCCGCCTGGATCGACAGGTCCACCCCGTGGTCGAGCGGGCGATAATAGAGCGGCGTCGCCCAGGTGTTGTCGATCGCCACCAGAATGCCACGCGGACGGGCCGCTTCGACGATTGCCGGAATGTCCTGCATCTCGAAAGTAAGCGAGCCGGGCGCCTCCAGAAACACCGCCCGTGTATTGGGCCGGAACTGATCGACAATCGCCGATCCCACCCCGGAATCGAAGTAGCTCACCTCCACGCCGAAGCGCGACAACGTCTTGTCGCAGAAGCGGCGGGTCGGCCCGTAGACGTTATCCACAACCAGGAGGTGATCTCCTGCGCTGACACAGGACATCAGCGCAACGGTCACCGCCTCCAGTCCGGACCCGGTCAGAACGGTGCCGGCGGCCCCTTCCAGCTCGGTGACCGTGTCCGTGAGGGCGTCCGTGGTGGGCGTCGCCATCAGCCCGTAGACATAGCGCTGGGAGCGCGTCTGATAGGCCTCGAGATTGTCGAAGATGACGGTGGACGCGTGTACCACCGGCGGATTGACGAAGCCGTGATAGTCGCGCGGCGACGGGCCGGCATGGGCGAGCCAGGTGGCGACCGCTTCGCCGCTTGGTGTGGTCTTGCTGGTCATGACGCAAATTTCATCACAAATAGAGAGGGGTTTGACGAGAGCGGGCAGTGTTCGGCGCTTTTCGCGCCATGCGCAAGCCTTGACCGTCGTCGCGGAATAGCCTGAGATATCGTCGTCGGCGGTGGACGGGCGAGACTGCCGTCGTTGCCAGTGAGCTCGCCACGGTGACGCCTCGCGCGGTACCATCCAAAACGACACCTCTAGGGAAAGAGCAGGCACCATCATGAACAAGACCGTGTGTACGATCGCGGCGGCGGCTCTGTTTGGGCTCGGCGTCACCGCAGCGAGCGCGGCCACGCTCGACGATGTCAAATCGAAAGGCTTCGTTCAGTGCGGCGCGAATGCCAGCGGCCTTGCCGGCTTCGCCACCACCAACGACCAGGGCGAATGGTCGGGCTTCGATGTGGACTATTGCCGCGCCTATGCGGCGGCAATCTTTGGTGATCCATCCAAGGTGAAGTTTACCCCGCTCACCGCCAAGGAGCGTTTCACCGCGCTGCAGTCCGGCGCCGTCGACGTCCTGGTCCGCAACACCACCTGGACCATGTCGCGCGACACCCAGCTTGGCCTGAATTTCACCGGCGTCAACTATTATGACGGCCAGGGCTTCATGGTACGCAAGTCGCTCGGCATCACCTCCGCGCTGGAGCTCTCCGGCGCCTCGGTCTGCGTCCAGACCGGCACCACCACCGAGCTGAACCTCGCCGACTATTTCCGTGCCAACGACATGGACCTGAACGCGGTGGTGTTCGAATCGGCCAATGAGGCGATCCAGGCCTATGACGACGGCCGCTGCGACGCCTTCACGACCGATGCCTCCGGCCTCTACGCAGAGCGCCTGAAGCTGAAGGACGCGGATCAGCACATGATCCTTCCCGAGGTGATCTCCAAGGAACCGCTCGGCCCGGTGGTGCGCCAGGGCGACGATCAGTGGTTCAATCTGATCAAGTGGGTCGGTTTTGCGCTCGTGAACGCTGAGGAACTCGGCGTGACCAAGGGCAATGTCGACGACATGAAGAGCTCCGACAATCCGGAGATCAAGCGTCTGCTCGGTGCCGAAGGTTCCTATGGCGAGGGCATCGGCCTCGACAACGATTGGGCGGCCAATGCGATCGGCGCCGTGGGTAACTATGGCGAGATCTTCAATCGCAACATCGGTCCCGATACGCCGCTGGCGATCGAGCGCGGCATCAACGCGCTGTGGACCAACGGCGGTCTACAATACGGTATGCCGGTTCGCTGATCCGGCTTTGAGGGGCGGTCGACCACAAGTCGGCCGCCCCTCTTCGTTTTGGGGTCCTAGGTCATGGATTCATAAATCCGTCCGGAACGTCCAAATTTCTGAGTTCATGACCTAGGTCCCGCGTGTCCCAAATAACAACCTCACCTTCCGAGGGGCACTCATGGCGGTTCACGATTACGGCGCGGAGGCTCCGCATGGCGGGCCTCGGCGTGGATCGATCATCTACGATCCGAAGGTTCGCGGTCTGTTCTTTCAGGCAGTGGTCCTGGCGGCGGTTTGCTTCGTGCTCTACGTGGCCGCAAGCAACGCCATCGCCAATCTGCAGCGTCAGCATATCGCGTCGGGCTTCGGCTTTCTGGATGAAACGGCCGGCTTCGAGATCTCTCAAACGCTGATCTCCTATTCGCCGACCTCGACCTATGGCCGCGCCTTCGTCGTCGGCTTGCTCAACACGCTGCTGGTCGCCTTCGTCGGCATCGTGCTGGCGACGATCGTGGGCTTCCTGATCGGCGTGATGCGGCTGTCGCGCAATTGGCTGATCCGCCAGATCGCCACCGCCTATGTCGAGGTGATCCGCAACATCCCGCTGCTGTTGCAGCTGTTCTTCTGGTATTTCGCGGTCCTGAAGCAGCTTCCCGGGCCGCGCCAGTCGATCTCCCTGGGCTTCGGCGCGTCCTTGAATATCCGCGGCCTCTACCTGCCGGCCCCGGTGATGGGGCCGGGCAGCGATGTGGTCGTCGCCGCCCTGGTGGTGGGGATCCTCGGAGCGGTGTTTCTGGCGCGCTGGGCCAAACGGCGGCAGATGGCCACGGGCGAGCGCTTTCCCGTCTTTCCGGTCGGGATTGCCCTGGTTGTCGGGCTGCCGCTGATCGCCGACCTCTTGACGGGGGGATCGATCGGGATCGATACGCCCGAGCTGAAGGGTTTCAACTTCACGGGCGGAATTGAAATCACGCCGGAGTTCGTCGCGCTGCTTCTGGGGCTTTCGCTCTATACGGCGGCCTTCATCGCCGAGATCGTGCGAGCCGGTATCATGGCCGTCAGCAGGGGGCAGACGGAGGCCTCCTACGCGCTCGGGCTAAAGCCCGGCATGACGCTATGGCTGGTGGTCATCCCGCAGGCGATGCGCGTGATCATCCCGCCGCTGACCAGCCAGTATCTGAACCTCACCAAGAATTCCTCGCTCGCCGTCGCGATCGGATACCCCGATCTTGTCTCCGTCTTCGCCGGCACCGTGCTCAACCAGACCGGCCAGGCGGTCGAGGTGATTTCCCTCACCATGCTGGTCTATCTGGTGATTTCGCTCGCCACCTCGGCGTTCATGAACTGGTTCAACGCCCACGTGGCGCTGGTGGAACGATAGGGGGCGGACGATGGAGATCGCGTATGTCAGATCCGAACCCGCCGAGGCGCTGCCGCCGCCCGTGCGCGAAAGCGGCATTGTGGGCTGGTTGCGGCAGAACCTGTTCTCAGGCGTCTGGAATTCGCTGCTGACCCTGTCGGCGCTTTACGTGCTGTGGGTGATCGTACCGCCGACGATCCAGTTCCTGTTCGTCGATGCGGTCTGGTCTGGCTCGGACCGGGAGGCATGTCTCGGGCCCCAGGTCGGGGCCTGTTGGGCATTCGTGGATGCGCGGTTTTCCCAATATATCTACGGTCGCTATCCGGTTGACGAGCGCTGGCGGGTCAACATCGTGTTCGCGCTCTTGGCGCTTTCGCTGGTGCCGATCGCGATCCCGCGCGCGCCATTCAAGAGCGCCAACGCAATCTTCCTGCTCGTCATTTTTCCGGTGCTGTCGCTGATCCTGCTGTCCGGCGGCGCTTTCGAGATCGGGGTGAGCTGGTGGATCGCCATCGTCCTCGCCTTTGCGGTGACGGAACTGATGGTGTTTCTGCCGGCGCTGATGGGTGGCGGATCCTACGGCGAACGGATGCGACCGGCGGTGGTGGCGCTGGTCCCGTTCGCGGTGCTGACGGTGATCTTCGTCGTGCTCAGCATCGATTTCGGCCTGAGCGAGGTTGAGACCCCGCTCTGGGGCGGCCTGCTGGTTACGCTGGTGGTGGCGCTATGCGGCATCGCGGCCTCGTTGCCGATCGGCATTCTGCTTGCCCTCGGCCGGCGCTCCAAGCTGCCGATCGTGCGGATGTTCTCCGTCGCCTTCATCGAGTTTTGGCGTGGCGTTCCGCTGATCACGATCCTGTTCATGTCGAGCGTGATGCTGCCGCTGTTCCTGCCCGACGATGTGACCTTCGACAAGCTCCTGAGGGCACTGATCGGCGTGGCTATGTTCGCCTCCGCCTATATGGCCGAGGTCGTGCGCGGCGGGCTGCAGGCGATGCCGAAGGGCCAGTATGAGGGGGCGGATGCGCTTGGGCTCGGTCACTGGCAGAAAATGCGGCTGGTGATCCTGCCGCAGGCGCTCAAGCACGTCATTCCCGGCATCGTGAACACCTTTATCGGCCTGTTCAAGGACACCTCGCTGGTCCTGATCGTGGGCCTGTTCGACCTGCTCGGCATGGTCAAGCTAAGCATGGTCGATCCCAAATGGGCGTCACCGGTGACGCCGGCGACCGGCTACATCTTCGCGGCGTTCGTATTCTGGATCTTTTGCTTCGGCATGTCGCGCTACTCGATCTTCATCGAGCAGCGTCTGGACCGGAGCGGGCGATGACGCTACCGAATAGTGCACAAATTGCGCGGGCACGGGGACCAAAGTGAAAGAGGCACGGCCATGACCCAAGTATCCGATGTCGACGCGCCGCAAACAAACGGCCCGGCGCAAATGAAAGTTTCCGACCAGGTGATGATCAAGATGGTCGGGGTCAACAAATGGTTCGGCGAATTCCACGTCCTCAAGGACATCAACCTGACTGTGAACAAGGGGGAACGCATCGTCATCTGCGGACCGTCGGGGTCGGGAAAGTCGACGTTGATCCGCTGTATCAATCGGCTGGAGGAACACCAGGCGGGTTCGATCGTCGTCGACGGCACCGAGCTCACCGACGATCTGAAGAAGATCGATGAGATCCGCCGCGATGTCGGCATGGTGTTCCAGCACTTCAACCTGTTCCCTCATCTGACGATCCTGGAAAACTGTACGCTCGCGCCGATCTGGGTCCGCAAAATGCCGAAGAAGCAGGCGGAGGAGGTCGCGATGACCTACCTGACGCGGGTCAAGATCCCGGAGCAGGCGAACAAGTATCCTGGGCAGTTGTCGGGTGGGCAGCAGCAGCGCGTCGCGATCGCGCGGGCGCTGTGCATGAACCCGGAGGTCATGCTGTTCGACGAGCCGACCTCGGCGCTCGATCCGGAGATGATCAAGGAAGTGCTCGACGTGATGATTGATCTGGCCCAGTCGGGTATGACGATGATCTGCGTCACCCACGAAATGGGCTTCGCGCGCCAGGTCGCGAACCGGGTGATCTTCATGGACGCCGGCATGATCGTGGAGCAGAACGCGCCGGAGCCGTTCTTCACCGACCCGCAGCACGAGCGCACCAAGCTGTTCCTGAGTCAGATCCTGCATCATTAAGAGCGAAGCCAGGAAAAGTGCGAAGCGGTTTTCCGTCCGGCTGAGCGAAAGGAGACAGCGAAGCCAGGAAAAGTGCGAAGCGGTTTTCCGTCCGGCTGAGCGGAAGGAGACAGCGAAGCCAGGAAAAGTAGGAAGTTGCTTTATCCTCACGCTGTCGCGGCTTGGCCGCTTCGCTCCGAACAAGACGGCCTGACCGGCCGGCGCGGGGTTGCTCGCTGGCTTCGCGGTTTTTGTCGCTCACGCCGGCTCGCTCCGCTCATTGCCGCAAAAGTCGGAATGTGTGGAGCGCGAAGAAATGCCTGCGGGCGTCATGCGAACGCGATGGCGGACGGGCGTGTTGTGGTAGGGGTCTCCCCGCAACGCCTGCACACCCTATTTTTCGATTCTCATGAGCGACGCATTTCTCCATTGCCAGGAACAGGTTCGCGCCCACGACCCTGAACGGTTCGCGGCGGCCTTGTTCGCCGACCCCGCCCACCGGCCGGCGCTGATGGCGCTCTATGCCTTCCATCTGGAGCTGGTGCGGGTGCGGGAGGTGGTGCGTGATCCGATGCCCGGTGAGATCCGGCTGCAATGGTGGCGCGATCTCTTGCAGGGGATCGGTCACGGCGACGTGCACGGCCATCCGGTGGCCGATGCGCTGTTGCAGACTGTCGAGCACTACCGGCTGCCGCGCGCGCCGCTGGTGGCGATGACCGAGGCGCGGGTGTTCGATCTCTATGATGACCCGATGCCGGATCTGGGCACCTTCGAGGGCTATGCCGGGGAGACCCATGGGGCCCTGTTTCAGATCGCCGCTCTGGTGCTTGCCGATGGGGCCGATCCGGGAACGGGAACGCTGGCCGGCCACGCTGGGGTCGCCGAGGCGATCGTCGCCGTCATCCGCGCACTGCCGCACCATCTCGCGCGCGCTCAGGTCTATCTGCCGGGCGACGTGCTGGAGCGCCACGGAACCACGCCAAGCGGCATTCTGTCGAATCGGGACGACCCCGGTTTGAAGGCAGTGGTCGGTGAGCTGGCCGCGCACGCGACCCATCATCTGGAGCGCGCCTCAGAGGCCGGTGCGACGGTGCCGGCCCGGGTCGCACCCGCCTTTTTGACGTTGTCGCTGGTTCCGCCCGCGCTTGCGAAAATCCGGGCGGCCGGCTACGAGCCGTGGTCCAGCGACCCGACACCCCCGCGGATGGCGACGCTGTGGCGGCTCTGGCGCGCCGCTCGGCGCATGCGGGCAGCCGGTAAATCGGGATCGGTGCCGATCTCGACGGTCACCCGCATCTGATCTCCGCTCTATTCGGCGGCGACCGTGAGCCCGGAGCCCAGCCAGGCGGCGAAGTCCGCACGGGCGCGCGCCGTCAGCAGCTTCTTGCGGGCCGCCCCGCGCGCCGGTCCTTTCAGCTTGCGCCCGTCAGCGTCCGTCCGGGGTGTGTCCATCGGTGGAAACAGACCGAAATTGACGTTCATGGGCTGGAAGGAGCGGGCGCCGCGGTTCTCCTCTTCGTCGGAAGACAGGTGCCCACCGGTGATATGGCCGAGCAGGGCCCCCATCGCCGTGGTTGCCGGCGGGCCGACTGGCGTGCGCCCGAGGTGCTCGGCGGCGGCGAAGCGCCCCGCCAGAAGCCCGATGGAAGCGGATTCCACATAGCCCTCGCAGCCGGTGATCTGGCCGGCAAAGCGCAGATCCGGCCGCGCCTTGAGGCGCAGAAACGAATCCAGGAGCTCAGGCGAATTTAGGTAGGTGTTGCGGTGCAAGCCGCCGAGCCGAGCGAATTGCGCGTTCTCCAGCCCCGGGATCAGGCGGAACACGCGCGTCTGCTCGCTGTAGATCAACTTGGTCTGGAAGCCGACCATGTTGTAGAGCGTGCCCAGTGCATTGTCCTGGCGCAGTTGGACGACGGCATAAGGCTTTTCCTCCGGGTTGTGCCGGTTGGTCAGCCCCATTGGCTTCATCGGACCGTGGCGCAACGTCTCGCGGCCGCGCTCGGCCATCACCTCGATCGGCAGGCAGCCGTCGAAATAGGGCGTGTCGCGCTCGAAGTCGCGAAACACGGTCTTGTCCGCCGCTATCAGCGCATCTACGAAGGCCTCATATTGAGCCTTCGTCATCGGGCAGTTCAGATAGTCCGCGCCGGTGCCGCCGGGGCCAGTCTTGTCGTAGCGCGACTGGAACCAGCACACGTCCAGGTCGATGCTGTCGAAATGGATGATCGGGGCGATCGCGTCGAAGAAGGCAAGCGACTCCGCGCCCGTGAGGGCCCGCAGCGCCTCGGCCAGCGCGGGCGAGGTGAGGGGGCCGGTGGCCACGATGGTCGTGCCCCAGTCCTGGGGCGGCAGGCCGGAAAGCTCGCCGCGCTCGATCGTCACCAGCGGATGGCCGGCCAGTGCGGCCGTCACGGCGGCGGAAAAGCCTTCGCGGTCCACGGCGAGCGCCCCGCCGGCCGGCACCTGATGGCGATCGGCCGAGGCCATGACCAGCGATCCGGCATCGCGCAGCTCCGCGTGCAGTAGCCCGACAGCGTTCGATTCCGCATCGTCGGAGCGAAACGAGTTGGAGCAGACGAGTTCGGCGAGCCCATCAGTCTTGTGGACCGGGGTTTCGCGAACCGGACGCATCTCATGCAGAATGACGGGGACGCCGGCTTCGGCGAGCTGCCACGCAGCCTCGCTTCCGGCCAGTCCGCCGCCAACAACGTGTACGGGTTTCATAAGGTCTCCTATGACGGCCGAAGCGGGCGCCGGTCAACCGGTTGCAGGGGCGCGTCGCTCAATTGTCCGAATTCTTGTCGTGCCTGTCGATCGTTCACGCGCAAGTGACGGAAGGGTGGGCCTCCTCCGTCAGATCTCGGGGCGGTAGGCATATGGTTATTTTTCCGTGCGCGGGATAGGCAGGGAGACGCGCGCGAAGAGGACGATTCGGTGGCGAGACGTTTCCTCACACTCCTGGTGGTCAGTGCGGCCCTGGCGGGCTGCATGCAGCAGCAGGGCCAGCCGTCCATGTGGTACGCGGCAAACCAGGCGGTGCCGCCGACGGCGACCAAGGTGATCGTCTGCCACGGCTTCGGCTGCGCGCGCCGCACCAGCGTAACGCTGTCGGAAACCAATCTGCGCACCCTGCGCAAGATCCTTGCGCGCGGGGAAGCGTCTCCCGAGGCGGAGCGCCAGGCGATCCGCCAGGCGGTGGCCTGGATGGAAAAGGCGGTGGCCCCGACGGTCGGCTCCGACGACGACATCGGCGGGCTGGACCTTTGGAATGCCGGTGTCGCCGGCCAGATGGACTGTATCGACGAAGCCACCAACACCACGAGCTATCTGCTACTGGCGGAAAAGCACGGCTTCCTTGTGCACCACAGTGTCGCCCGGCCGGTCGCCCGCGGCTTCTTCCTCGATGGGCGCTATCCGCATGCTACCGCCGTGATTCGGGAGCGCGAGACCGGCAATGCCTTCGCGGTCGATTCCTGGCGCGAGGCCAATGGCGAGCCGCCGATCGTGATGCCGCTTCAGACCTGGTTTGAAGAAAAACCGACGGTCTAGGGTCCTGATCCTAGACCCGTTCCGCTTTTCTCGAAATCACGGAGCGGGTCTAAGTTCTTGTTTCGACGCGTTTCCGAACGGGCAACCGGTTTCCACTTACTTGGCCGGGAAACGCTCGCTAGCGCGTCTGCTCCACTGTTCCGCATCCGGATTCCGCGTTGCTTGGAAAGGCTTCAGCAGAAAACCGTCTGGATGGTAGTGTACTCTTTCAATCCTTCGGGCCCGAATTCGACCCCGATTCCGGAGGATTTCACGCCGCCGAAAGGTGCGTTGGGCTGGATCGCGCCGTGCTTGTTGACCCAGACCGACCCGCACTCGAGCCGCTGTGCGATCTTCTTGGCTGCTGCGCTATCGGACGACCAGACCGAGCCCCCGAGCCCGTGTGGGTTTTGGTTCGCGATCGCCACGATCTGATCGACATCGCTGTAGCGGATGATCGGCAGGACCGGGCCGAACTGCTCTTCGTCGACCAGCCGCGTACCGTCGGCGACATTGGACACGAACGTGATCGGGTAGAAATAGCCGGCGCCGCCCTTTGGGTCTCCGCCCAAGAGGATCTTGCCACCGTTGCGTTTGGCGTCGTCGACCAGTCCGGCGACTTTGTCGAACTGCATCTTGTTGGACAACGGTCCGAGCACGTTCTCCTCCGACAGGCCGTTGCCCATCGGCATCCGCCCTGCGATCTCGACGAGGGCGTCGCAGACGGCATCGTGGATGCTGTCGTGCACGTAGAGCCGCTTCATGGCGCCGCAGGTCTGGCCGGTGTTGATGAACGCCCCCCAGAACAGGCCTTCGGCGATCGCCTTCGGGTCGGCGTCCGGCAGCACGATGCCCGCGTCGTTGCCGCCGAGCTCTAGCGTCAGGCGTTTCAGCGTGCCGGCGGCGGAGGCCATCACCTTCTTGCCGGTGGCAATCGAGCCGGTGAAGACGATCTTGTCGATGCCGGAGTGTTCCGACATGGCGCCGCCCAGCTCGTCCGGACCGGTGACGGCATTGACCACACCGGCCGGCAGCACCTCGTTCATCAGCGCCACCAGACGAAGGGTGGAAAGCGGCGTATACGGCGATGGCTTGATCACGACGGTATTGCCGGCGCGCACCGCGGGAAGGATGTGCCATACGGCGATCAGAACCGGCCAATTCCACGGGGTAATCGAGCCGACCACGCCAACCGGCTTGCGGTGAACCTCGATCCGGCCCTGGTCGTCGTCCTGGACCACTTCGACGGGCAGGTCGAGCTCGGCGGTGGCGTGGGCCCAACCGACGCAGCCGCCCACCTCGAAGCGCGAGCCGAGGCCGTTGAGGGGCTTGCCCTGCTCGCTGGTGATCAGGCTTGCAAGGGCGTCGCCGTCCTCCTCGATCTTGGCGGCGATGGCGTGACAGGCGGCCTTCCGGTCGGCATCGGGCGCGGCGGCCCAGCCCGGAAAGGCGGTGCGGGCCGCATCGACCGCCGCGTCGAGATTGGCTCTGGTGCCCATCGGCATCCGGCCGGCGACGTCCCCAGTGGCCGGGTTCTCGACATCGAGGTGATCGGATGCGGGCTGCGGCTTGCCGCCAATGATCATCTGATGGTCGCTCATTCGGTTTCCTCCACGAATTTATGGTGTTCAGTGTGCCATTTGATCCGGCAAAAACAGGATCAGGGCTGGCAGAAGGACAATCAGGGCGAGCCGGACGAAATCGGCCAGGATGAAGGGCATTACGCCGCGGTAGATGGTGGTGACCGGCAGGTCTTTGACCACGGTTCGGATGACGAAGATGTTCATACCGATCGGCGGCGTGATCAGGCTGATCTCCACGGTGACCACGAGAAGGATGCCGAACCAGATCGGATCGAAACCGAGTTGCGTGACCAGCGGGAAGAAGATGGGCACGGTGAGCAGGATCATCGCCAACGAGTCGAAGACACACCCGAGCACCAGATAGAACACGATCAGGAGCAGGATCACGCCGGTCGGGCCGAGGCCGGCCGCTTCGATGCCGGAGACCACCGCGCTCGGCACCCCGGCGATGTTGACGAAGTTGGAAAAGATCAGCGCTCCGACCAGCACGACCATCAACATCGCGGAGGTGCGCGCTGTCTCGATCAACACCTCGATCAGGCTGCGGATGGTGAGCGACCCTTTCGCCAGGGCGATGAAGAAGGCGCCTGCGGCGCCGATCCCGGCGGCTTCCGTCGCCGTAAAGACGCCTAGATAAATGCCTCCGATGATCAGGGCGAAAAGACCGAGCACCACCCAGACCTGTCCGATCGCCCGCAACCGCTCGCCAAGGGAAAGGCGCGGACCGGCCGGCCCGGAGGACGGATCGAACCAGATGGTTGCGCGCACGGCCAGCGCATAGAGCAGGATCCCGAGGACGCCTGGAACGATCCCGGCGATGAAGAGCTGTCCGATGCTGGTCTCCGTCATGGAGCCGTAAATGACCATGATGACGGAAGGCGGGATCAGGATGCCGAGCGTGCCGCCGGCGGCAACCGAGCCGCTGGAGAGGGCAGGCGAATAACCGTAGCTCCGCATCGAGGGCATGGCGATCGACGACATCGTTGCCGCCGTGGCCAGGCTGGAGCCGGAGACGGCGGCAAAGCCGCCGCAGGCCACGATGGTCGCCATTGCCAGGCCGCCGCGGAAATGTCCGACAATGGCGTTGGAGGCGGCGTAGAGGTCGCGCGACAGGCCTGCCCGGTTCACCAGATTGCCCATGAGGACGAAGAGCGGCAGCACCGAAAGGCTGTAGGACGACACTGTGTCCCAGGCGATCTGAGCGCTCATGGCGCCGGCGGGCTTGAACCCGCTCAAAAGCGCAAACCCCAGATAGCCGACCAGTCCGAGGGCGAAGGCCAGCGGCACACCGAAGAACAGCAGCGCGAACAGCGCGACAAAGCCGGCGATGGCAATCATCGGCGAGCGCCTCCTGCGGTGAGTGCCTGGGCGGCGAGGACCAGCGCGGCCAACGCGCCGGCAACCAGGCAGCCGACTCCGAGCCAGGCGACCAGGCCGATCGGAAATTTCAGCACAGACGTCTCGTCGCCCCACATCATGAAGCGCTCCGCCAGCATCGACAGGCGCCAGGCGAGAAACCCGCAGCCGACGGCGACAATCAATGCAACGATCAGATCGCGCGCGTGCTTGAGACGGCCGGAAAAGGCGTTCTCGAACAGCCCTGCGGTGACGTGCTGGCCGCGTAAGGTGACCGACGGCAGAGCGGTGAAGACGAGCCCCGCCATCGTCAGCTGCGTGACCTCGAAGGCGAAGCCCAGCGGATGATTGAAGAAATACCGGCCGAGCACGTCGAGAAAGGTGATCGTCATCATCAGAAACAGCAAAAGGGCTGCGGCAGCCGAAAAGACCCATTCGACCGCGCGGGACCAGCCGGGCGGACGGCCGGAACCGTCCGCCCCTGCATCACGGGTTTCAGACATTGCTGTCGGCCCTCGGATGGTGGCTTACTGGCCGCCCTCGACCTTGGCGACTTCCTTGCGCATCATCTCAAGAGCAGCCTCGCCGTCCACGCCGAGGCCGTCGGCATCGGCGATCCATTGCTTCTCGATGCTGGCGAGACGCTCGCGCACGGCGGAGACGAAGGCGTTGTCGGCGGTCTGGAACTCGACGCCGTCGCTCTTCATCAGCTCGCGGGCCTTCTGTTCCTCCGCGTCCTGCGAATGGCCGGCGAGTTCGGCGAGATGCGCGCCGGAGACGCCCATGATCGCCTTCTGGTCCTCTTCCGACAGGCTGTCCCAAGTGTCCTGGTTCATCACGACGAACCAGGCTGAGGAGTAGAAGCCGCCGGGAATCTCGGTCGAGTTGCCGATCACGCCGGTGAGGTTGAAGCTCGGATAGGCCTCCAGCGGCAAGAGCGTGCCGTCAGCCACGCCCTGGCTGAGGATCTCGTAGACCTCGTTGGCCGGCACGGCCACGTTCACGCCGCCGAGCGCTGGATTGATCTTCTGCACGATGCCTCCGCCGACGCGGAATTTCTTCCCCTGATAGTCGTCGATCGACAGGATCGGACCGGTCGCGTCGGTGGTCATGATGTGACCGGTGGCGTTGGCATAAAGGCCCAGGAGCTTGACGCCCTTATATTCGTTGGCCTCATCGAAATATGTCTCGTGGACGGCCCAAAGCCCCTTGGACAGGCCAAGCGCGGTCTCGCCCACGAAGGGCAACTCGGCAATGCTGGCCAGCTTGAACCGGCCCGGCGTGTAGCCGAGCACGCCGACGGTGATGTCCGCGATACCGTCCACCGCCAGATCGTACTGTCGTGGCGGCGCCCCCAGCGACGCGTCGGTCTTCTTGATGACGACGCGTCCGTCGGTGGCTTCCTCTACCTGTTTCATCCACGGCTCGATGATGCCGGTCATCTGGGTATGGCCGGGCGGTAGCCAGTTGTTGAGGGTGAGCGTGGTCTGAGCCGTGGCGGGGCCCGTCCAGACAGCGGCAAGCCCCGCAACGGCGGCGATCGCAAGCGGTCGTGCAAAATGGGTCATGATGTCCTCCCTTGGTTCTTTTTAGACCGGCGGGTCATCCGAAGCGCCCGCCGGGATTGATCAGGTGCGCGCCGTCGCCTCCCAGACGGTGAAGGCTTCGGTGTGGTCCTTTTCCGCCCCGAGCTCGGCGAGCGCGCGATCCCACCAGGCACTCGTCTCGGCGACGAGCGGTAGTCCGGCATCGAGGCTCTCCGAAAGATCCGCGGCGATCTTCACGTCCTTGGTCAGGAGCGCCAAGCCGAAGCCAGACTTGAACGCCCGCGTCAGCACCTCGGTCTTCAAGGTCGCCTCTGTGGAGAAGTTGCGGCCGGTGGAGACGTTGATGATGTCCAGTGCGGTTTCCGGGTTGAGCCCGAACTTTTCACCCAGGATCAGGGCTTCGGAGGCGGCAGCGAAGCCCGCAGCCGCAACGTAGTTGTTGAGCGCCTTCATGGCGTGCCCCGTTCCGACACCGCCGGTGCGGAAGATGCGGTCGCCCATCAATTTCAAGATCGGCTCGGCGCGGGCGAACTGGGCCTCGTCCGAGGCGCCGACCATGATCGCCAGCGTGGCGGTCTTGGCCCGAGGCACGGCACCCGACACCGGCGCATCGATGAAGCCGATCCCGCGTTTTTCCAGCTCGTCATGCAACGTGACCGAGCCGGTCGGCACCGACGAACTCATATCGATGATCAGCGATCCTTTGGCCAATGTGTCTGCAAGACCTTGCTCCAACACCGCTTGGCGGACCACCTGACCGGTCGGCAGCATGGTCACCACAACATCCGAATTGCGACCGAGCTCCGCCAGATCGGCGGCCGGGGTCGCGCCGATCTCCGCGGCATGGGCGCGCGTCAGCGCCGGGTCGATGTCATAGACGGTGAGCGGAGCCCCCGATGCGGCGATATGCGCCGACATGGGATTGCCCATGTGGCCGAGGCCGACAAACCCGATCCGATCAACCATGGTCGCCCTCGTGCAGATCGCCGATCGCTTGGCCTGCCTCGACCTTCCGGATCTCGTCCTCGCAAGCGAGGATACCGTCGATCATCAACGGCAGGCCGATATAGGGGAAGGAGTGAAGAAACAGCTCCTTCAGCTCCTCTTTGGTGGCGCCGTTGGCGAGGGCGCCGCGGGTGTGGATCCGGATCTCATGGGTGCGGCCTTGGGCCACCAGCATGGCGAGCGTCAGCATGGAACGCATCTTCAGATCCAGATGGGGACGCTGCCAGATCTCGCCGAAGCAGACCCGGGTCACAAGGTCCTGCACCGGCTGCATGAATTCACTGGCATTGGCGATATGGTCGTCTGCGCCCGCCTTGCCGAACATCTGACGCCTGAGTTCCAGGCCTTGTTGGCTATAGTCGGTCATATCCTCTCCTTTTCCCGGCCGATCGGGCCGCTGCGATGTCCGCATGGGAGGAGAAAGCCGGGCCACGACGCGGGCGCGTTCCCGGTGTCAGCCGCGCGAACGCTCCTCCCTTCGTCCGCGTGACGGTGGCGAGACGCTATGCGGCGGAAATGAACGGAACAACAGGACGAGACCGATGGATGTGATCGATATTTTCGATCAAGATCGTCAGTCCCAGGCTCTTCGCCAGAAAAGGGGTATCCATGACGACGCCGAGCGAACCGGATCCGTTGAAGACGGACTTTCATTCGCTGAGCATCCTCATACAGGTCTATCGCATGTCCTCCTTCCGTGCGGCGGCGGACGAGTTGGGCATGACGCAATCGAGCGTCAGCTACGCCATCGACCGTCTGCGCACGATCTTCGGCGATCCGTTGTTCGTTCGGCTCGGCCGGTCGGTGGAGCCGACCGAGCGCTGCACCCAGATCGTGGCGGGGGCGGAGACGCTGCTTCGCCGCTTCGAGGCGCTGACCGTCACCGACCATTTCGATCCGTCGGTGGCGGAAGATCGGTTCGTCCTGTCCTGCAATTTCTATGAGCGCAGCACATTCTTGCCGGCGATCATGGCGGAAATCGCCGCAACGGCGCCGCATGTGCGAGTGTCGGTGATCCACGCCAATTCCGAAGGGCATCGCCAGCTCGAAGCTGGTATTTGCGATGTGGTGATCGCGCCCCTGCTGGTACGCAGTGCGGGCATCTACTCGCAGCGCCTGCTGACCGAGCGCTATGCCTGCTTCGTCTCCCACGAGAGTCCTTATGCCAAAAGGCGCATGACCCTCGACGACTATGCTCACGCGCGGCACCTGGTGGTGAAACCTGCGCTCGGCTGGCGGCCCTTTTTCCATGAAGCGTTGGACCGGCTCGGGCTGGCGATCTCGCCGGTGCTGGAAGTGCCGTCCTTCGGCGAGATCGACCGGATCATCTCGGAGACGGACCTCGTGCTGACGGCGACCGGGGGTCTCAGCAGGCTCTATTCGCCGCGGATTGCTTGCGTGCCCGCGCCCTTCGATTGCACGTTTCCCGTCGAGATGTCGTGGACTGGACGGACGCACACCTCTCCGGCGCATAAGTGGTTCCGTTCCCTCATTATTTCGATTGCGGAGCGGATCGCGGCCGCAGAGGCTGGCGGGCCATTCGGGGATACACCGCAGGTGCCGGATGGCGCCACCGAGTCTTGCCATCAGTAATTAACGTGTTATTGAAATGCGGCGCTAGGCTGGAGAGCATCGGCGTCGTTCCACGGAACGTTCGCGCCAATACCGAGATTGAAGATCTGCCAGCAAGCTACTGATTTAAATGGGTCTTTTGGGTCGAAGTTTGAGTGTCCGCGCCCAAGGGCGTGGCCCGACTGTCGAGGTCCATCGAAGGTCCACAACAAGGGAGAGACTGATGACCGCCCGACCGCCGTTCCGCGCCGACCATGTCGGAAGCCTGCTGCGCCCGGCCTCGCTCAAGCAAGCGCGCAAGAAGCACTTCGAGGAGCATTCCGTCTCCGCCGACGAGCTCCGCGCCGTGGAGGACACGGAGATTCGGAAAGCGATCGCCATGCAGGAAGAGGTCGGGTTGCCGGTGGTGACCGATGGCGAGTTGCGCCGGTCCTGGTGGCACTACGACTTCATGGGCATGCTGAATGGCCTCGATATCGAGACCCAGGAGGGCGGTGGCCTCAAGTTCAAGGGGCTGACGACGAAGCCGCAGGTCATCGTGCTCAAGGACCGGGTGAGCTTTCCCCAAGATCATCCGATGCTGGCGCACTTCAAGTTCGTGGCGGAGAACACCAAGGTCACGCCGAAAATCTCAATTCCCGGGCCCTCCGCCTGCCACTATCGGCTGATGGATAAGAACAACCACGTGCGGGAGTATCAGGAGGACCTGGGCGCCTACTTTGCCGATCTGACGCAGACCTACAAGGACGCGGTGAAGGCCTTCTACGATGTCGGCTGCCGGTATCTGCAGATGGATGACATCTTCTACGCCTATCTGTGCGACGAGACGATCCGGCAGGAATGGCGCGATCGCGGGATCGACCCGGATTGGCTCATCTCCGAATACTCCACCATGATGCGCAATGCGGTCGCCGGCCGACCGGAGGACATGGTGATCGGCATGCACATGTGCCGCGGCAACAACCAGTCGACCTGGGTCGCCGAGGGCGGCTACGATCCGGCCGCGGAGGCTGTCTTCTCCACCGGCATCGACGTCTTCTTCATGGAATATGACAGCGACCGGGCCGGTGGCCTGGAGCCGTTGCGGTTGCTGCCCAAGGGCAAGCAGCGCGTTATGCCCGGCTTCATCACCACCAAGACGCCGGAGCTTGAATCGCTCGATCATCTGCGGCGGTTGTTCGACGAAGCCTCGAAATATGCCGATCTCGACCAGATGGGCATCGCGCCGCAGTGCGGCTTCTCCTC
Source organism: Amorphus sp. 3PC139-8 (assembly GCF_040750475.1). Classification (NCBI taxonomy): domain Bacteria; kingdom Pseudomonadati; phylum Pseudomonadota; class Alphaproteobacteria; order Hyphomicrobiales; family Amorphaceae; genus Amorphus; species Amorphus sp. 3PC139-8. The sequence goes on from NZ_JABJVY010000002.1 coordinate 153,477, forward strand.
CACCGAGGAGGGCAACAAGGTGACCGAAGACGACCAGCGCCGGAAGCTGGAGCTCGTGGTCAAAACGGCTGAGGCCATCTGGGGCAGCACGACGGCTTAGAGCGTTTTCAGGTCAAGCGGAAACCGGTCGGCTGTCCGGAAACGCGTCGAAACAATAACTTGACCCGCTCTGCTTTTCCGAGAATAGCGGAGCGGGTCAAGAGCCCTATCCGTTCGGACGGAAATATCCGAGCGATAAGAAATGGGCCCAGATTCAATTGCTTGAGCATGTCCGGTTCCAAGCGATTAACGTGAACGGGGCATGCTTTACGCGGCCGGGCCTTCTTCGAACGCGATCACGCCGCAGCCGGTGATCGCCGGGAAGGTGTAGTAGCGGTAGACTTCGCGGATCTCGTCGGAGAGCGCGCCGCGCATGGCGAACCAGATCGCGAGTTCCGCGGCCTCGGTGCCGCCCAGACGCATCAGCTCGCGCTGCGGCACCTCAACGAGCGTGTTCACTTCGGGGCCGATCTTGTCGAGGAACCATTCGTCGAGGGCCTCGTTGGCGATGCCAAAGCGGGCGCCCGAGATCTGGTGCGACATGCCGCCGGTCGCGACCACGAGGATGCGGTCATCGCTCGGAAAGCTCTCCAGCGCTTTGCGTAGTTCCTGGCCGAGATAGAGCAGCCGCTGCGACGTCGGAATCGGATGGCGGACCATGTTGATCGCGATCGGCGTGGTCGGCACGTCCCAGGGCGGATCCATCAGATAGGGCAGCCAGGAGTAGATCCCGTGATCCACCGCGAGATCCTGGCAGACGGTCGGATCGAACCCGGCCTCGCGTACCAGATGCTCCGTGACGTGCCAGCCGAGCGCCACGTCGCCGGTCAGCGAGGGATAGGGCCGAGGCCCCCAGCCTTCGTCCGCCTGGCGGAATTCCGGCGCCACGCCGATGGCGATCGTCGGGTAGGCGTCGAAATCGAAGTGGTTCAGATGGTCGTTGTAGACGATCACGATCCGGTCGGGCTTGAGCTTGCTGAGCCACGCCTTGACCGGCCGCGTTCCGTCGTACCAGGGCTGCCAGTGCGGCGCGAAGCCATTCGCGATGCCGCGGTCGTACTCGATGCCCATCGACGGCGTGTGCGAAATGCCGAAACCGGCGACAATTCGGGCCATCAGCTTTCCTCTCCAGGCAGTGCGGAGACCTTCCGCGGACAGATCGCCATCAGCTCGTCCGCCGTCATGCCGGCGTTGTGGGCGCCGATGTGCCAGAGATTCTCGCCAACGGTGGCGGCGACCTTCAGCATCGACTGGAGATGCCCGCCGGCCTCGATCAGGCCGGTCCAGTCGCGGGCGAGCACGAGCGCGATTTCCGTGTCGCTGAGACCCGCGCCGCGCATATAGCCTTCCTCGTCGGCGAGGAACGCCTTGCGGTTGTCCGGACGGCGCAAGCTCAAGCCGAACCGGGTGAGGTTGTAGCCCTTGGTCGCCATCTCGCCGGTGTAGAGGAAGGTGCCGGGCGGATCGAGGCTCAACGGGATGGTGTTGCTCATTGGGTGGCCTCGCTGGTCGCCGGTGCCGTCTCGTCCGCGAACTGCAAGAGCAGTCGGTTGAACGCGTCTTCGGCTTCGAGATTCACCATGTGGCCGACGTCCTTCAAGGAGACGAGCCGGGCCTGTGGCATGTCCGCGGCGATGCGGCGGGCTATCTCCCGGTAGCCGGCGGCGTCGCGCTCGCCGCTGATCACGAGGGTTGGCGTGGCGATCGTGGGAAGCGCCTCGGGAAGCCCGGGGATCGGCGCTTGTGGGTCGGTGTTGGTCCAGTGCCAGCCGGAATAATCCTCGACCATCGCCGTCATCACGTCGCGCGCTCTCGGCGCATCGGCAAGGGAAGCAAACAGCGGATGCCCCAACCAAAAGGCTTTCACCGCAGCCACGTCGTGCGTCCGGGCGTAGGCCTTCGCCGCCTCCGGAGGGCGTTCCTCCGTCCACACATGGCCCGGCAGGCCGGGGGCGGCAAGCAGCAGGCCGGAGAGCCGGTCCGGAAAGCGGCGGGCGAAAGCCAACGCAATGTTGGCGCCAAGAGACAGGCCGACGACGAGCGGCCGCTGAAGACCATGGGAGTCGATCATCGCCAGAAGGTCGTCGGCGTGATCGTACGGGCCGGAAGGGAGGGACGACGCGCCGAAGCCGCGCAAATCGTAGCGCACGATCCGATAGGTGGGGGCGAGCGCCCGCGTTTGGGGGTCCCACATGCGGGTATCGCAGGAAAAGCCGTGGAGCAGCACCACGCCAGGTCCATGCCCGGCGGTATCCCAGGCGAGCGAAGCGCCCTGCAGCTCCAGGATCCCGCTATCCGTCATGACGAAGACCTCGACGGCAGTTCGGGTACTGTGTCGCTCAGCATGACGGGTGCGATCTGCCGCACCGCGATGCGCCAGCCGCGGTCGGGCGTGCGAAAGTAGCGATCGCTGACATCGGCTACTGCGAACGGATCGGCCGGCCGGATCGGCAGCGGGCCGGACCCTGCGAACGTCAGCCAGACGCTGGTGCCGCTTGCCCGGTCGACGCCTTCGAACGCGATCCGCAGCCCGGAGTAGAGATGCCGGGAGACGCGATCCCCCGCCGCGCGTGCGGCGAAGAATGCGCGCATTTCCTTTTGTCCGTTCAACTGCCGCGCACCATTGGCATAGCGGACGTCCTCGGTGAACAGGTCGACGAAGCCGTCGAGGTCACCATGGTCGAGGCGGTGGCCGAACTCGTCGTTCAGCGCCTGAATGGCCAGCCGATCGTCGAGCCGCAAGTCGGTCACTGGTTCACCACCGGATTTTCCAGCCGCCCGATCCCGGAAATCTCGACGCTGACGGGACCGCCCAGCGACGTCACGTCGGCTGTGTGAAGGCTGCGCTTAACGCCCGGCTGCGGCCGGAAGGCCGTGCCCATCGAAATGACGTCGCCGGCCCAGAGCGTGTGAAAGCGCGTCACGAAGGCGATCACCTGCTCCACGGAGTAGGTGTAGAAGGCCGTCGAATCCTCGGCGATCTGGGTGTCCTTGTGCCAGCATTTGACCGAAAGATTGTGCGGATCGGTCAGCTCGTCCTTTGTGACGAGCCACGGCCCCATCGGCCCGAAGGTGTCGGAGCCTTTGTAGCGCGCGGTATAGCTCAGATGCTGCTCGCGCTTTTCCACGATATCCGGATCGTCCTTCTTCGGATAGAGCGCATAGTAATGGACCATGTCCTCCGCCCGCATCGCGTTGCCGGTCATGTCGTTCATGATGGAGTAGCCGAACACGCAGTCCATCGCGTCTTCTGCCGCGACGTCCTTGCAGTCCTTGCCGATCACGACGGCAAGCTCGGGCTCGGGATGGACGGAACCCATCTCGCTGCGCGTCACGATCGGCTGCTGATGGCCGACGAGGCAGGAGGCGGGCTTCAGGAAGAACAGCGGATGGTCGGGCGCGCTGATCTTGCGGGCATTGGAGGCGGAGTTGTTCAAGGCGATCCCGATGATCTTATAGGGTCGCCGAACCGGCGGGTGCCAGGTGATCTCGTCGAGCGGGATCGCCTCGACGGCGCCAGGATTGTCGCTGACGTGGCGAAAGACGGCCTGCAGGGTGTCGCGCGCCGAAGCGCCGGCCTGGATCAGATCGCTCATGTTGCGATAGTCGCAGGAGAGGCCCGCCGCGTGAGCGGCAGCGGTCAGCTCGACAATGCCGCCGACTCCTTCGAACCCGACAAAATCCTCCCCACGATACCCGAAACTCGCCAGTTTCATATTTTTCCTCCCAAATAATTAACTTGTTATATTTTTGTGCGCAATGCTGTCAACCGGCTGGGTCCTGCCACAGTGTGACGCGGAAGCCGGCATTGGGCCAATGTTCTCCTTGAGCGTGTTCCGTTTCTCTCGGACTCGCGGGGCGGGGCTAAATTCTTGTTTCGACGCGCTTGCAGCCACCCGGTTTCCGCTCGGCCTGGAAACACTCTCTAGGAGATCTTTCGTCGGTCTGTGCCGCTGGCGGCCATGCGACGGCATAGGGCGCGCCGCAAAAAAAGGGGGCGGCTGTCTGCCGACGTCCCGTCCTCACTCACCGCGTTTTGAGGAGAGCCGGCCTATTTGGTGACGGCCGCTGCAAAATCTCGTCGATCTCGGCCGCGGCTACTGAGCCGCCGAGGGCCAGTGCAGTCAGCAGCGTCAGCCGCATTGCAGGGAATAAAAAGCTGGACGGTCGGTTTAATATAAAGCAAGTTCCTCCCAACCAATAGATCCGGGAGAGAACGCCATGAATGCAGCCATGCGCTTCGACGCGATTGTCATCGGTGCCGGGGCGGGGGGATGCCATGCGGCCGCGCGGTTGGCGGCTGCGGGGCGGCGTACGCTCTTGATCGATGATCACGACTATCTCGGGGGGCGGGCCGGTACCGAGATCATCGACGGCCACAAGGTCAACATGGGCGCCATCGCGCTCGAGCCGGGTGGCGTGTTCGAGGAGACCTTCGCGCTCTGCGGTGCGCCGTTGGAGATTCGCGAGCCCAACCCGGCCACCGTGTTCTTTCTCGAAGGCAAAGTCGTGAACGTACAGAAAGGCGGCCTGGGGCTGCTCCTTGGCGGCCTGACGAAACATGCGTCCCGCGTGCTGGACCAGTTTGCCAAGGCGCGCAGCGGCGATTTGCCGGACGGCCGCCAGTCGACGGAGGACTGGCTCAAAGGCTACACCAAGAACGAGACCGTCCACGCGATCTTTCGCAATCTCTGCGCGGCGATCTTCGCCATGAACGCCGACGAGATCCCGGCCCGCGCCTTTCTCACTTATTTCACGTCGAAAGGCGCCTTCAAGCGTTTCGGTTTCCATCCCGAAGGCACCATGGGGGCCTGGCAGGCGCTTGCCGATGCGGTTGTCAGGTTGGGCGGCGAGGTTTGGCTGTCCTCTCCGGCGGAGAAGATCGAAGTCGAGAACGGCCGAGCGGTTGCCGTGCGGATCCGGCGCGAGGGCGGCGAGGCCGTTCGCGTGGAAGCCGACACGATCATCTGCAATGGCGGCCCGAAAGCGGTGGTCACCCTCGCGGGCGAAGACCATCTTTCCGCCGACTACGTGCGGCAGACCAGGGATCTGCTGAAGCCGGCCGCGAACATCGTCTACAACTTCGCCTCCCGCGAGGACATTATGCCGGCGCCGGGGATCATGACCTTCGGCAAGACGCGGCGGCTGTGCAATATGGCCAACCTGACGGCCACGTGCCCCGAGCTGGCGCCCGATGGCTGGCACCAATATGTCGCTTATGCGGTACCCAAACCCGCGATCGGCGATTTCGAGAGCGACGCGGAAGTGACGCTCGGTCTGGAAGACCTGCGCGAGCAGTTTCCCGGCTTCGACGACAAGGTGAAGATGCTGTCGGTTCGCGTCATGCGGGACGACTGGCCGGCCCAGCGCAGCGGCGCAGGTTACGATATGGATCGGGCGACGGGGATCGACGGCCTTTGGTGCGTTGGCGATGCCGTCAAGCTCTACGGCAACGGTGGCACTCAGGCCTGCGCGGAAACCGCGAAAGTGGTCGTCGACAAGATCCTGTCGGGCACGCCAGCGATTGTGATGGGGTAGCACTTTCCGCAATACTCGGACTTGAGGTGGCGCCCGCGCCGCGGGCGGCCCAGCGTGCCCCTTTTTTGTGTCTCGCAAGCGGTCAGGAAAGAGATGGAGAACAAAGGTCCCCTTCACGGGATACGGATCATCGAGATGGCCGGGCTTGGACCCGCACCGCTTGCGGCGCAGCTCTTGGCTGATCTCGGGGCGGACGTCATCACGGTCGATCGAAAGTCGGGACCGGTCGATCCGACCGACGTCAGTCGCCGCAACAAGCGCTCGGTGGCGCTTAACCTGAAAGATCCCGACGGGACGCGCGCTTGCCGGCGCCTGATCGATGGCGCTGACGTGTTGATCGAGGGGTTCCGCCCCGGGGTGATGGAGCGCCTTGGCCTCGGCCCGCAGTCCTGCTTCGAAACCAATCCGCGGCTCGTCTACGGACGGATGACGGGCTGGGGGCAGGAGGGGCCTTGGGCGAAGGCGGCCGGCCACGACATCAACTACATTTCGCTGTCCGGGGCGCTCAATGCCGTTGGCCACAAGGATCGACCGCCGGTGCCGCCGTTGAACTTTTTCGGCGACTACGGCGGCGGTTCGATGTTCCTGATCTTCGGGGTGCTCGCCGCCCTCCTGGAGCGCGAAAAGTCGGGCCAGGGACAGGTCGTCGATGCCGCGATGGTCGATGGCGTGTCGGCGATGATGTCCATGTTCTACACCATGCGGGCGCGGGGCGCGTGGTCGTCGGAGCGCGAAGCGAACATGCTCGACGGCGGCGCGCATTTCTATCGCTGCTACGAGACCAAGGATGGCAAGGCGGTGTCCGTCGGTGCCATCGAGCCGCAGTTCTATGCCGAACTCTGCGAGAAGGCGGGGTTGCCTCACGATCCGCCGGAGGTGCAGTACGACAAGGGCGCGTGGCCGGGATTGACGGAAAAGTTCGCCGAGATCTTCCGGCAGAAGACGCGGGACGAGTGGGCGGCGATTTTTGCCGGCAGCGATGCCTGCGTGGCGCCGGTGCTGACGATCGAGGAGTCGGAACGACATCCGCATTTGAGCGCGCGCGACGTCGTGTTTCGAGGGGAGGGGGAAGTGTTGCAGGCGGCCCCGGCTCCGCGTTTTGCCCGCACTCCGGCCGGCGCTGTACGTTCGCCGTGCGCCCAGGGCGGCGACAGTGCCGATGTCCTCGCCGAGGCCGGCTATTCGGACGCCGAAATTGCGGAGATGACCACGCGCGGCGTGATCACGTGATCGGGACGTCAGGCCGAACCGGGGTCGGTCTGACGTATTGCTGTCTCACTTGCCGCGAAAGACGGCCGGGCGCTTTTCGACGAAAGCGGCAATGCCTTCGGCAACGTCGTCGGACCGGCTGGCGTCAACGATCGCCTCCACCTCGTCGTTGAGCTGGTCGGCAAGGCTGGTCTCGAACGACTGACGCAGCAGCCGGCGCATCTTTCCGTAGGCGTTGGTCGGGCCGGCTGCGAGCGTTGCAGCGGCCGCGGCCGCTTCTGCGTCGAGCGCGTCGTCCGCCACAACCCGCGACACCAGACCGATGTCCGCAGCTTCCTGGGCGTTCAGACGTCGATTCAGGAGAAAGAGTTCCTTGGCCCGCTGCATGCCGACCAGGCGCGGGAGAAACCAGGTGTTGCCGCCGTCGGCGGTGAGGCCGAGCCGGCCGTAGCCAAGCGCAAACTGCGCGGTGTCGGATGCGAGCACGATATCCGACACATAGAGCAGGCCGAGCCCGCCGCCGCCGATGCCGCCGCGTACGGCTGCGACAATCGGGGCGTCTTGGCTCGTCAGTTTTTCGATTGCCAGATGGAAGCGATCGATCATCCGCCGCAATCGCTTCGGCAGATCCTCGCGGGACGTTTTCGCAAACAGGCCCACATCGCCGCCGACGGTGAAATTCGGTCCGTTTCCGGCGATCAGGATCGCCCGGACATCGTCACGTTCGGCGATTTCGGTTGCCATGTCGAGCAGCTCATAGGCCATGGCTTCGTTGATTGCGTTGCCCTTGTCGGGTCGGTTGAGCCGCAGGGTGGCCACGCCATCGGCGATGGCAAGATCCAAGGTGCGCGTGCGGGCAGCGTCCTGCCAACGGGCGGTGTCGGTAAACTGGGAGAGCGATGTGATCCGGCCGTTCGCGGTCGAGATCAGATGGGCGAAGGCGGCATCCAGAGGGCCGCCGCCGTTACGCCCTTTGCCGCGGTAGCGACCCGTCACGAGAAGGCGTCCGTCGTCCAGGGCGACGATCTCGTCTGCCTCGGCGCGGGCTTCGAAATTGCGCGCGATGACGCCCCAGAAGTTGCGCCGCATGGCCTCCGCGCCGTCATGCGCCCCGCCGATTCCAAATGGCATCCCCTCCGCGCCGTGCCCCACGAACGCAGGATCGATCAAAGCCTCCAGCGTGTCGCGATCGCCAGCGGCCAGCGCGGCGTAAAAGTCGCGCACCAGCTGCGTTTTCGTCGTCTCGATCGTCAAATCGTTTCCTCCCTTTCGGATCCGGGCTTGACCAAAAAACTAAATACTATAATTTTCTTATACAAGTTAGATTTTTTGAGCGAGGTAGATGTGTCTTTTCAATCCCCCGTGCCCGATGCCGTGTCCCTCGATCGCGCATTCGCAGTGAACTGGTATGCCGATGGATGGATCGATTGCTGGAACAGCAACCGGCCCGAGCGTGTCCGCGAGATCGTGACCGAAGACTTCGTATTGGACAGCCCCACCACGCGTCACACCGGCTGGCGGGTCCAGGGCCACGAGGCCACTGTCGCCTATGTCAAATACGTCCTGACTGCTTATCCCGACCTGCAATGGCAGGTGACTGCCCCTCCAATGTTCGCCGACGGCATCGCCCGTGTGGGCTATTTCTGGAACGGAACCGGGCACTTTTCTGGAAGAATAGATCCTCCGGGCGTCGAAGGGACTGGGCGTCCTTTTGAATTCGCCGGCATCGAGGTCTTTGAATTCCGTGGCGATCGCGCGTGTCGTCTTTACGCCACCTACGATCTGATCGGTCTTATGAAGCAGGTCGGTCTCTATAAGGGAGTGACCGCGCGGTAATACAGCCTTCGAATAAAATAAAATTATAGTCTTGGGAGGGACTTGATGGCGGGAAGCCTGAGGGAGTTTTTGGAATTCAACGCGGCATCCACACCGGATAAAGTGATCGTGACGGCGGGTGCGGAAGAAATGACCTGGTCGGAATTGAAGGAGGCGGCCTGTCGCGTAGCGTCGGCGCTGGTCCGCGACGGCGTCGCGCCCCAAGAGCGGGTAATCTACATCGGGAAGAACAGCCCTCGCTTCTTCGAGGTGATGTTTGGTTGCGCGCTTGCGGGCGCGGTGATCGTTCCGGTGAACTGGCGACTTGCGCCCGGCGAGCTTGCCGCGATCGTTGCCAATGCCGAAGCGAAGATCGCGTTTCTCGATACTTCGGTGGTCACCTCGCTGGATGTTGGGCCCGGCAGGGTCGTTGCGTTGGGAGACCACGAAACGTGGGCACCTTACGCGGACTGGATCGGGCCCGCCGAAGATCCGGCGATTCCGGTCGCCGCCGATCACATCGCGTTCCAGCTCTATACCAGCGGCACGACAGGCCGACCCAAAGGGGCCATGTTCGAAAATGCCACCAACCTTCGTGTCCTTCTGGAGCGGATTTCCGTCGAATGGGGTTTCACGGAGAACGATGTTAGCCTCGTCGCGCTGCCGCTTTTTCATATGGGCGGCCTCGCCTGGGCGCTGGCCGGCATGGCGCGCGGTGCACGTGCGGTCGTCGTCCGAGATTTCGACCCGGCCCAAGTCGTCGACATGATCGAGCGCGAAGGCGTGACGATCGCCTTCTTCGTTCCGGCGATGCTGTCCGCGATCTGCGCAGTTCCCGGGATCGGCGATAGACGCTTGGCCCTTCGCAGGGTGTTCTATTCCGGTGCGCCGATAAGTCCGACCGCGCTCTTGAGCGCGATGGCGGCGCTCCACTGCGACTTTGTCCAGATCTATGGATTGACGGAGGCGACGGGCGCGTTCGCGCAGCTTCAGCCGCATGAGCATGATCCGGAAGGACCGCTTGCGCATCTGTTGCTGTCGGCCGGGCGGGCATATCCCTGGGTGGAGGTGCGTGTCGTCTCGATGACGGACGAACGGGACATGCCGGTCGGGGAGATCGGCGAAATCTGGACACGCTCGGAGCAGAACCTCGTGGGCTATTGGAACGATCCGGAGCGCACCAGCCAGGTGTTGACGGCGGATGGGTGGCTCAAGACGGGAGATCTGGGCCGCGTCGACGAGAACGGCCATATTTTCTTGGTCGATCGCGCCAAGGATCTCGTGATTTCCGGTGGCGAAAACGTCTATCCGGTGGAGGTGGAAAATGTGCTCGCCGCTCATCCGCAACTGGCCGAAGTTGCGGTCATCGGCGTGCCGCACGACCGGTGGGGAGAGACCGTGATGGCGATCGTCGTCCCCCGCGCCGGCGAGACCGTTGACGGCGAGGACGTAATCGCCTTCGTGCGTCAACGGCTTGCCAAATTCAAATGCCCGACCGTTGTCGACGTGGTGACGGCCTTGCCCCGCACGGCGACGGGCAAAGTGCTCAAACACGTGCTCAGGGAGCCGTATTGGCGGGGTTATGATCGTCGCATAAACTGAGCGGCCAACCGGAGCGATCGAAAGGATGCTGTGAGAAAGGACAGGGCCAAGGCCGGCGATGAAGCCGCTACGGGGTCGAAGGGCGAACGGACTCGTAAGCGGATCCTCGATGCAACAGCCGCGGAAGTGGCGCGCTGTAGTGTCGAAGGAACCAGCATCAACTCGATTGCGGCGGCTGCGCGTCTGAAGACGGGCAGCCTCTATTTTCATTTCGAATCGAAAGACAAGCTCGTCGAGGCAATGTTTGAGGCAGGTCTCTCCGCCTCTCTCGATCGCCTCGACGCCGCGCTCGCCGATTGTCCCGCGGATGCCGATCCCGCCGTCAGGCTGTATGCGGCGCTGCGTGCACATATCGGCGCGGTGCGTGACATGCGGGACTATACGATTGCCGTGCTTGGACCGTCCTTTCCGAAGGATGCGGCAGGGGCCAACGCGCGCCGGCTGCGACGGGACTACGTGGCGCGATGGACAGAGCTCGTCGATGCGGCGCAGCGTGAAGATATGCTTGCCCGGGAACCCGATCCGGAGCTGCTGCGCGACGCGATCCTGGGCGCGCTCAATGCCGTTGGTCTTTCGGAGCGCTCGCCCGAGACGGTGTTCGAAGCACTCAAGGCATTGATCGGGGATCGGCGGTCCAATGGCCTGGATGCGGCCGACAACGCGGCCTGATCGGTAAGGTGTTCTGCGGCTCAATCCAGCCACGTGGCGATCTCGTCGACCGAGGCGCGACGGGTGCGGAACGCGTTGGCCGGGTGGGTCTCGTCGCCGTAGCCGAAGGAGATGGCGCAGATCAGCGCCCGGTCGTCCTGGATACCGAGCTCTTGGCGCAGGAAATCCGGAAAGCCCGCCACCGCCGCCTGTGGAATGGTGTCCACGTCAAGGCTACGGGCTGCGAGCAGGAACGCGGTGACGAAGCCGCCGCAATCGATGGCGCCGTAGGGACCGAGTTCCTTGTGCGACGTGACGAAGGCCACGTGCGGCGCGCCGAAAAAGCGGAAATTTTCCAGCGCCTGTCGCCGGGCGGCCTCCCGATCGCCGCGCGCGACGCCGACACATTCATAGAGCTGGAAGCCGCATTCGCGACGCCGGGCATGGCGCTCTTCGGAATATCCCGTTGGAAATGCGAAGTCCGGCGTGTCGGAGTGGGATTGGACGTGATCGTAAAGGCGCTCGCTCAGAGCTTTCAGACGCGCGCCTTCAACGATGGTCAGGTGCCACGGCTGAACGTTGCACCAGGATGGTGTGCGGCCGGCGATTTCAAGGATACGAACGACCGTTTCGCGAGGAACGGGATCGGGCCGGAAGCCCCGGCAACTGTAGCGTCCGCGCAGCAGGCGCTCGAGCGTATCGGCGGCTTCGCTCGTCGGGCGGGTGGCGGTTCGGGAAGTGGCCGGGTCGGTCATCGAAGCCTCATGCACGATCAGGAGTGGCTCGCCGTCATCGTTTTGGCGCCGGTGACGGCCTCCACCCAGACTTCCTCGCCGGCGCTTTTCAGGTGGAACGGCTGGCCTTCGAACAGCGGCGTCTGGCCACGATAGCGGAAGACGGACGGGGTCGCGCCCTTCTGCCCGGCCGCGTGGTTCATCAGCAGCGTCGCCTGAAGAGGCCCGTGCACAACAAGCCGGGGATAGCCTTCCTCGTTGACCGCATAGTCGCGATCATAGTGGATCCGGTGACCGTTGAAGGTGATCGCGGAGTAGCGAAACAGCAGCACCGGGTCGGCCACGAGTGCATCAGGTGCCGCCGTCGTCCGTTCCGGCGCGGGCGGTGCGGCGGTCAGGTCCTTGTAGACGAGGTGCTGGATGTCGGTGATCGCAAGGCGTTGCCCGACGAAATTCTCGTGCGTTACGGTGACGAAGACGAGCTGGCCGCTGCGGCCGGATTTCGCGGACACGTCCGTGATGGTCGACACCCGACGGACTGTATCGCCGACCGCAAGCGGGCTGTGAAAGTGGAGCTCGCCGCCGGCCCACATGCGCGAAGGAAGCGGAATCGGCGGCAGAAAGCCGCCGCGCTTCGGGTGGCCGTCGGCAGCAATGCCCTCCGGCGGGGCGATCTCCGGCGACAGGCACCAGTGCAGACCGAGAGGGGCGCCGTCCACGGTGGCAAGCCGCTCGCCGAAGGTCGCGCGGAACTTGGCGACAAGCGCCTCCGTGACGAGGTCGCTGGCCTCATGGCTGCGTCCGATCCAGCTCTTATAGTGGTCGATGTCCAGTTCGCTCATGTCAGGGCCTCCAGCCGCCCGAGAATGTCGCGGGCCTGGGCGAGAACGGGGGCATCGACCATTTGACCGTCGACCGATCGGGCCGCGCCGTCGACGCTGGCGGCGATGATACGCTTCGCCCAGTCGACCCGATCGGGGGCGGGTGCGTAGCCGCGCTTGGCTGGTGCCAGCTGGGCGGGGTGAATCAGCAGCTTTCCCGCAAAGCCGAGCATCGCGCCGTAGGCGGCGTCTGCCTCGATTAGCGCGGCATCGGAAACGGCTGTGGTGACCCCATCCACCGGGGCGGGTTGGCCGGAAAGCCGGGCGGCCAGCACCACTTCGGAGCGGGCAAACAGCAGCGCGTCTCGCTCATGAGCGCATCCGACATCGGCGGCAAAGTCGATGGAACCGAAGGCTATGCGATCGCAATGCCGCGCCACCTCGCGCACATTGGCGATCCCGGTAGCCGATTCCACCAGTGCGATCAGCTTCATCTCGTCGCCAAGAGCGGTCCTGACCCGGTCCAGGCCGGCGCCATCCTCGGCCTTTGGCAAGACGAGGCCATCGATTGGGAGCCCCGACACGGCCGAAAGATCCCGCGGATGCCACTCGGTGTCCGCTCCATTGATCCTTACGAAGACTGGAGCGCCGTCACCGGACTCGGAAAGGGCGGCGGCAACCGCGTCGCGGGCCGCATCCTTCTCGCTTTCCGCGACGGCGTCCTCCAGATCGACGATCACGAGATCGGCACCGGCCGCGCGGGCCTTGGCGAAGCGATCCGGCCGGGTGCCGGGAACGAACAGCGGGAAGGAGAAACGCGAGAACTGTGCCATCTTAAAACGATCGGGGCATTTCGAGCACATGCTCGGCGATATAGGAGAGGATCAGGTTCGTCGAGATCGGCGCTACCTGGTAGAGTCGTGTCTCCCGGAACTTCCGCTCCACATCATATTCTTCGGCAAAGCCAAAGCCGCCATGGATCTGCAGGCAGGCGTTGGCCGCCTCCCAGGACGCATCGGCGGCAAGCAGCTTGGTCATGTTTGCCTGGGCGCCGCAGTCCTCGTTGGCGTCGAACCGCCGGCAGGCCTCGAAGCGCATCAGGTTGGCCGCCTCGACGTTGACATAGGCGCGGGCGAGGGGGAACTGCACACCCTGATTCTGGCCGATCGGGCGGTCGAAGACGAGCCGTTCCTTGCCATAGGCAGCCGCCTTTTCCAGAAACCAATAGCCGTCGCCGATACACTCCGCGCCGATCAGGACGCGTTCGGCATTGAGCCCGGACAGGATGCAACGGAAGCCCCGGCCTTCCTCGCCAATGATGTTCTCCTCGGGGATCTCCAAATCGTCGAAAAAGACCTCGTAGGTCTCGTGGCCGACCATGTTGCGGATCGGCTTGATCTCCATGCCTTTGCCGAGCGCGTCCTTCAGCTCCACGATGAAGACCGACAGCCCATCGGATTTCTTCTTCACATCGGCGAGCGGCGTGGTGCGGGCAAGCAAGATCATCAGGTCGGAGTGTTTGATCCGGCTGATCCAGACCTTCTGGCCGTTGACGACGTAGCGGTCGCCACGCTTCACGGCAGTGGTCTTGAGCTTGGTGGTGTCGGTGCCCGTGGTCGGCTCGGTGACCGCCATCGACTGCAAGCGCAGCTCGCCCGCGGCGATCTTCGGCAGATATTTCTGCTTTTGTGCCTCCGAGCCGTGCCGAAGCACCGTGCCCATGTTGTACATCTGGCCATGGCAATGGCCGGCGTTGCCGCCGCCACGGTTGATCTCCTCCATGACGATGGAGGCTTCGGTCAGACCGAGCCCGGAGCCGCCATAGGATTCCGGGATCATCGCGGCAAGCCATCCCGCCTTGGTCAGGGCGTCGACGAACTGCTCCGGATAGGTTTCGCGAGCGCCGTGGTCGCGGTGATATTCGGGCGGAAACTGGGCAGAGAGATCGCGCAGGGCCTCGCGCAAATCGTCGTGGGCAGTGGGCGCGCTGGTCTTCAAAGGGGGCGTCCTCGCATGCGTTGGGTCTGAAGGCGATTAAATCGGATCCCAGCTAAAGACGTCGGCCGAGACCTCGAGATCGTAGAAGTTCGCCTTGAGTGCGGGGATCGCATGCTCGGCCACCGTTTCGGCGGTCCAGCCTTCGCCGCGATGGACGGAGCGAACAGGCCGCGGCTGGCTGAATAGGAAGATCTCGTTGTTGCGCACGGAGAAGATCTGGCCGGTTACGTCTTCGGACCGATCCGAGGCAAGGTAGATCACCAGCGGTGCGATTTTTTCTGGCTTCATCTCCTTCAGCCGGCGAACGCGCTCCTCCTGCTCGGGGCTGTCGACCTTGATCGAGGAGGTCATGCGGCTCCACGCGAAGGGTGCAACGCAGTTGGAGCGCACGCCCCAGCGCGCCAGATCGAGCGCGATCGACTTGGAGAGGGCGAGAATCCCCATCTTGGCGGCGGAATAGTTGGCCTGGGCGAGATTGCCGATCATGCCGGAAGTGGAGGTCATGTGGATCAGCGAGCCGGAGTTCTGATTGCGGAACACATCGGCCGCTGCCCGAGACACGTTGAAGGCGCCGTAGAGATGGACCTTCAGGACCGCGTCGAAGTCGCTCTCCTCCATCTTGTGGAAGAAGCCGTCGCGCGTGATGCCGGCGTTGTTCACCACCGCGTCGAGGCCGCCGAAGGTGTCGACGGCCTCCGCAACGGTGGCCCGCACGGCGTCGGCATCGGTGACGCTGGCGGTGGAGGCGAGCGCGCGGCCGCCTTTGGCGACGATCTCGTCGACGACCACTTGTGCGGCGCCCTGGTTCTCCGTTTCGCCGCTGAGCGTCACGCCGACATCGTTGACCACGATCGCCGCGCCGGCATCGGCGCAGGCCAGTGCCAGGTCGCGTCCGATGCCGTTTCCGGCGCCGGTAATCAGCACCACTTTGCCGTCCAGCATGGTCGGGGAGTCCTCCTTGTGCGCGTTTGGAGCCGGTCGGCTTGTCGTCTGCCGACGGCCTTTGGCTCATCGTTCTCGCCGGATCCGGCGCTTCGGGTTGCTCTACCGGTCCTTGAACTCCGGCGGCCGCTTTTCCAGGAAGGCGGCCCGGCCTTCGGCGGCATCGTCGCTTAATAGGAGCTCGGGCTGGATCAAGCGTTCGAAATCCAGGGCCGGCGCGATTTTCAGGGCATAGTAGTCTTTGATGGCCCGCAAGGGACGCGGCGCAAGAGCCGTCAGAGTACCGGCAAGCTCAAGGGCGCGGTCCAATGTCGCCCCGGGCTCGACCAGTTCATCGACCAGACCAATGTCGAGCGCCTCTGGCCCCTTTACGGTACGTGCATAGAGCAGGATCTGCTTGGCCCTGGCGAGACCGATGCGGCGGGGCAGGGTCTCCAGAAGGCCATAGTCCGGAATGAGCCCGACCTTGGGAAAGGCGGGCAGGAAGCCGGCCTCGCGTGAGGCAACGATGGTATCGCCGAGAAGCGCGAAGCCGAACCCGGCGCCGGCCGCCCATCCCTCAACCGCGCTGACGACCGGCACCGACGCGCTCGCGATCTGAAGCGCAAGCTTGCGGGAGATATCGAACTGGACCCGTTTTGCGCCGCGCCCCAGGTCCATCGCGGAGAGGTCGCCGCCGGAGCAGAAATGGCCTCCGGCGCCAGTGAGCACGATCGCACGGATTTCCCGATCATTCTCCTGTTCTGCAAAGCCGGCTTCCAGGCCTTGCACCACATGCGGATTCAGCGCGTTTCGGCGAGCGGGATTGTTGAGCGTCAGGATCAGGGTCGATCCGCGTCGCTCCGACAGGACTTGGGCCTCGCTCGTCTCCGGCGCGGTCACGATTGCGCCTCCGAGGCTGCGCGGGGCGCGAGCGTGAGGGAGCCGGCCATAACGGCCGTACCGTCTTCGCGGACGACCGCGACATCGTAAGCACCACCGTCATCGCGACGCGTGGCGCTCGAGGTCAGCCGGTTCGGGAGCGGGGTTGGGGCAACGAAACGCACCGACACGTCCGCGACCATGAGGTCCGGCCCGACGCGTCGTTCGATCCCGGCAAGCAGTAGATTGAGCGCCATCGTACCGTGGGCGATCGGGCCGCCGAATGGTGTGCCGGCGGCAAACTCGGCATCGACATGGAGTGGATTGAAGTCGTTGGTGAGCCCCGCATAGGCGAGGGTGGTCTGTGCGGTGCAGTCGAGAGACACGGCCGGCAGGTCTTGAGGAAAGATTGAGGTCATCGGGCATTTCCCCGGGTCGAACCGATGGGGCCGCCATTTGCTCCGCTCATTCCCGCTTGCGCGGGAATGAGCGGAGAGGGGGGCAATGACATGGGGTTCAACTCCGGTGCTCCCTCTATGCGGCCCAGATCGCGCGGATCTCGCCGGTCAGGATGATGTCGGCGTCGGTTCGGCCCGTGACGGAGAAGGTGACCCAGCGGCGCTCGCGCTTCATCTCCTTGCCGCCGACGTTGAAATCAAAATGCATGAGATCGCCCCAGGCGGCGTCCGTTCCAGTGAACGAAAGCGTTTGCATCGCGTGGACATTTCCCGGCGGGCGCGGCTGGATGACCTTCACATAGGCGTCCATCATCAGCGCGACGGCGAGGCCTTGAGGCACCATCGCCCCGGCCGCTCCGACACTTTCGCCATAGACCTCGTTCCAATGGGCGCGGCGATCGGCATCCAGCGCGAGATCGATTGTACCGAGCGCCATGCCGGGCTGGAAATCGGCGAAGGTCCAGATCTCACCGTCCGGCTCGTGCGATCCGCTCATGAGGTCCGGTCCGGGCGGAGTTTAGGTCGACGAGCCTCTTCCCGCTTCGACTGGAAACGCTCTAGGCCGTCGCGGGCCCCGGCGCGGGACGCCGTCGTGCACTTTCTCATCGTTGGATCTTTCCTCCCGCGCGGCGATGTCTTCTCTGACGGTCATCGATTGCGCATTAAAAAATAAACCGAACAGTCGTCTTAAGTAAAGAGGTGTGGGCGCGTCCGGACAGGGCGATACGAGGCGCCAAAGCGTTTTGTCCGCGGTTCTCGGTTTAGCCCAACGCCTCCCGCAGCTCCGGATGCGCGATGGCGATCAAGGCCTTGCGGCGTTCGGCGTCGGTCTTGCCGCGCAGGTCGGCGTGGCCGAACTCCGTCACGATCACGCCAGCATCGGCCCGAGCGATGCTGGCCGGGCCCGAGAGGGTCGGAACGATCCGGCTGACGCGCCGGCCGTCCTTGGTCAGCGTGGATGACGGCAAGGCAATGATCGGCAGCCCATCATCCGAGGCGGCCGCGCCGCGCAGGAAGTCGGTCCCGCCCCCGACCGCGCCCACATAGCGGCCACCCGCGACCTCGGCGTTGATCTGGCCGGTGAGGTCCACCTCGATCGCGGAGTTGATGGCCGCGAAGCGAGACAAACCGGCCAGTACCTTGGGGTCGTGGGTGAAGCTCGTGGGCGCGAGCTTGATCGTGGGGTGGTCGTGGCAGAAGCGGAAGGTGTCGGCATCGCCCACGATCACGCCGGCGATCGACGCGTCCTGCTGCAGGCCCTTGTGGGTATTGGTTACGACCCCCGCGTTGATCAGCTTGATCAGCCCCGGATTCAGAAGGCCGGAATGGATTCCGAGATCGCGGTGGCCGGAAAGGGCCTCGAGAATGGCGGCAGGCATTGCGCCGAGCCCGACCTGAAGTGTCGCGCCATCGGGGATCAGATCGGCGACGTTGGCGGCAATGGCGGCATCGAGCGGATTGGGTGGTGCCTCGGGGGCGGGAACCGGCGCACGGGAGGTGCGCACGATGATATCGATGTCGTCCAGTCCGATCGTCCAGTCCGATCGGGTGGACGGCACCTGATCGTTGACTTCGGCGACGACCACGCGAGCCTTGGCGATTGCCGAATGGGGATAGTCGCACGCGAGCGCGAAGCTGAACCGGCCCGGGTCGGCCGTCGGCGCGAGCTGCAGAAACAGAACGTCGACGGTGTGCCCGAGCTGTCGAGCCAAAGCCGAATAGTGGCTCGGCAGGATGTCGAGGCAGCCGGCCGAGGCGAGGGCACGGTTGCTCCCTGTCGCACAATAGGAGCGCATGTCGACGACGTCGGCATGCTCGGGCCGAACGGTGCCGGCAAAACCGATCCCGACGAACGCCGAGAAGCGGCCGCCGATCGTGTGCCGCTCGTCCATCAGGCGTTCGCTCAATGTCGTCGGCTCCGCACAGGCCTGTCCCCAGGCCACGAGATCGCCGGGACGGACATAGTCGGCCGGCCGAAAGGCGTCCGCGGCGATCTCCCGGCTCATGCCGCCTCGAAGATCGCGGCCATGCCCTGGCCGCCGCCGACGCACATCGTCTCCAGGCCATAGCGGGCGCCGCGCCGCTTCATCTCGCGCAAGAGCGTCGTCATGATCCGCACCCCGGTCGCACCGATCGGATGGCCGAGCGAAATGCCGGAGCCGTTGACGTTGACGCGCGGATCCCCCTCGATGCCCCAGGACTTCAGCACGGCCAAAACCTGGCAGGCGAAGGCCTCGTTGACCTCGATCAGATCCATGTCGGCAAGCGTCATGCCGGCGCGGTCCATCGCCTTGGCCGTGGCGGGAACGGGGCCGATCCCCATCCTTGAGGGATCGCAACCGGCCGCCGCCCAACCGTTCAGGAAGGCAAGCGGGGTCAGCCCGAGGTCGGCAAGCCGGTCCTCGGCAACGACCAGACAGGCTGCGGCCGCATCGTTCTGCTGGCTTGCATTGCCGGCGGTCACGGTGCCGCCCTTCATGATCGGGCGCAGCTTGGCAAGGCTTTCCGGCGTGGTGTCGCCCCGGATGCCCTCGTCACGGTCCACCACGATCGCCTCGCCCTTGCGCTGGGGCACCTCGATGGCGACGACTTCTTCGGCGAACGTGCCCGCCTCCCAGGCGGCCGCGGCCTTCTGCTGGCTGGCTGCGGCGAAAGCGTCGGCGGTTTCGCGGGAGATCTGGAAATCCGTTGCCAGATTTTCCGCCGTTTCCACCATGCCGGAAATGTAGCCGAAGCGATGCTCGGGCTGGGAGCGTTCGCGTCCGCGGTCGAGCCGGTCATACATGGTGAAGTTGCCGGCGCGTTTTCCCCAACGCGCGTCCACAGAGTAGTACTCGATGTTGCTCATGCTCTCCACGCCGCCGGCAAGCACCACGTCGCAGACGCCGGTCTGCACCATCATGGCCGCCGTCGCGATCGACTGCAGCCCGCCGCCGCAGCGCCGATCGAGTTGCATGCCCGGGACGTCGATAGGAAGCCCCATTTCCAGCGCGATCCAGCGCCCCACGCACGGCGTTTCGGAGTTGGCATAGGACTGGGCGAAGACCACGTCTTCCACCAAGGCCGGATCGAGCCCCGCCTCGGCGAGGACCGCGTTGGCGACGGTCGCGCCCAGCCGTTCCACGGGAACGGGCCGAAGGGCGCCGCCGAAGCGCCCGATCGGACTGCGTAACGGCGCCACGATGGCAGCACGTTTCATGAATTTTTCTCCTTGCGGGATCCTGACAGTCGCCGCCATTTCGGCGAGGCCCGCTTTCGGTCTTTTCCTCGCCAGCACGCTCACTCGATGATTTAGAGCCGCTTGGCGACCTCTTCGAGCATCACTTCCGTCGCCCCGCCGCCGATCCGTAGAATCCGGGCGTCGCGGACCATGCGCTCGATCGGCGTACCGCGCATATAGCCGGTGCCGCCGTGGAGCTGCAGGCAGCCGTGAACCACCTCGTGCAGGATCTCCGGGGCGGTGGACTTGATCATCGCCGTTTCGAGGCTGGTGTTGCGGCCACCGTCGTAAGCTGCGGCGGTTTGGTAGGTCATCGCCCGTATCATGGCGACCTGGGAGGCGAGGCTGGCAAGGCGCTGGCGGGTCGCCTGCTGCTCCCAGAGCGTGCGGCCGAACGCTTTGCGGGTGCGGACATAGTCGAGCGCGAGTTCGATCGCCTTGGCGGCTTCGCCCGACGAAATCGCGCCAACCATCAGCCGCTCGTGTTCGAACCCACGCATGATGGCGTAGAAGCCCTGGTTTTCGCCGCCGAGAAGGTCTTCGTCGGGCACGCGCACGTCGTCGAAATAGAGTTCCGCCGTGTCGGAGGAGAGCCAGCCGTGTTTTTCCAGCTTGCTGGCGACCGTCACTCCGGGGGTGGATTTCGGCACGATGAAGAGGGACAGGCCCCGGCTGCCCTTGGCGTCCGGATCGGTGCGGGCGGCGACGATGATGATGTCGCCATAGACGCCATTGGTGATGAACATCTTGGAGCCGTTGATGACCCAGTCGTCCCCGTCGCGGCGGGCATGGGTCTTGAGGCCGGCGACGTCCGAGCCCGCGCCGGCTTCCGTCACGGCGATCGCGCAGACGGTTTCGCCGCTGCAGATCTGGGGCAGCCACCGAGCCTTCTGCTCCGGCGTACCGACGCGGGTGATGTGGCTTGCCGACATATCGCT
Organism: Amorphus sp. 3PC139-8; assembly: GCF_040750475.1. NCBI lineage: Bacteria > Pseudomonadati > Pseudomonadota > Alphaproteobacteria > Hyphomicrobiales > Amorphaceae > Amorphus > Amorphus sp. 3PC139-8. Next base: position 174,300 of record NZ_JABJVY010000002.1, read on the forward strand.
GTGGACGGTGACGCTCGACGTCACGCCGCCATAGGAGCTGCGCGCGAGCTCCTCGCCGAACACCACGGAGGCAAGCGCGCCCATTTCCGTCCCGCCATAGGCGGTCTCGTGCTGCATGCCCAGAAGACCGAGCTCGCCGAGCTTGCGGAACAAGGCGCGCGGGATTTTGCCTTCCCGCTCCCAGTCGTCGGCGTAGGGAACGATTTCGGCTTCGACGACCCGTTGAACCTGGTCGCGCAGCATCTGCAGCTCTTCCGGAACGAAGTCCGGATCCGGCAAGCGGAAGCCTTGGGTAAGGGCGCCGTTCTGGCCCGAGATGGGAGCGTTCAAGGCAAATCCTCCTGCTTTCGCCGGTCGTGGCCGGATCGCCCGCGTGGGGCGCCGGCCCTCTGGTGGCGCGTGCGATATATAAACCGGTTATTCGTCCGGTTATTAGATCTTGTGGTATGGCGCTGCGCCGTTTCCGTCAAGATCTCTTGTCCGCAAGGCGGCATTGAAACAATGCCTAAGCGTGCGTCGAGGCGCGAGGCGCGATCGAGATTGAGCCGAGGGCAAGAGATGATCAACGATTGATAGGTGCTCGTTTCGATCCGTAGACGGGTCGAAAACAGATCGCGCCTTGGACTTTTGTCGTGCGCCGCGTCGCGACCGCTTGATCTTTGCCGTCCTGCCGGTTAGAAAATAAACCGAACAGACGTCTTAATTATTGGCCTTCGAACGCCGGCCATGACAAGTAAGAAGCCAGGGAGGACCGGATTGTTGGTCGACTACGATCTTCGCGAGCAGGTCTCTGAATTTATCTACCGGGAGGCCCGCCTTCAGGATACTCACGCCTACGACGATTGGGAGGCGCTGTGGACCGACGACGCGCTCTACTGGATTCCGGCCAACGGCGACGATCCGGATCCGGAGCGGGAGATGTCGATCATCTACGACAATCGCTCGCGCATCGCGCTTCGCATCAAGCAGCTCCATACCGGAAAGCGTCACACCCAGACGCCGCGCTCCCGGCTGGGGAGGATCGTCTCCAACATCGAAATTGCCGAGTGCGATGGCGACGACATCCACGTTCGCGCCAATGCCATGGTGTTCGAGTCCAACCTGCGCGGCGAGACGGTCTGGGCGACGCGCAACGAATATCTGCTGCGCAAGGACTGTGACGGCTTGCGGATGGCGCGCAAGAAAGTCGTGCTCGTGAACAACGACAAGCCGATCTACACGCTCTCCTTCCTCATTTGAGCGGGACGGCAAGACCGATCCCGCCCGACACGACTGGCAGACAAGGACACGTGATGACCGAAACCGATCGCCAAGCCGTCGTCGCCGAAGGCCCGGTGCTGCTCGATCTGGTGGGCGCAGTCGCCCACATCCGGCTCAACCGGCCGGAGGCCTCCAACGGGATCAGCATCGCATTCCTGAAGCAGTTTCACGACGTCATCATGCGCTGCCATGGCGATGCGCGGATCCGTGCGGTGCTCTTGAGCGGAGAAGGGGCGAACTTTTGCGCCGGCGGCGATGTTCGCGAGTTCGCGTCCAAAGGGGAGGAGCTACCGGATTTTTTACGCCAGGCGACCGCCTATCTGCAGATCTGCGCCTCCGGCTTGATCCATCTGGACGCCCCGGTCGTGGCGGCCGTTCAGGGCTATGCGGCGGGCGGTGGCGGTCTCGGTCTGGTCTGTGCCGCCGATATCGTGATCGCCGCGGAAAACTCGAAATATCTGGCGGGTGCGACCCGTGTCGGCATGGCGCCGGATGCGGGGTCGTCGGTGGTGCTTCCTCGGCTAATCGGCTTCCGGCGGGCCATGGATCTGCTCCTCACCAACCGGATCATGGATGCCAACGAGGCGTTCGAGAGCGGACTGGTTTCCCGCGTGGTGCCCGACGATCGCCTGCAGGAGGAAGCGTCCGCCATCGCCCAATCCTTGGCAGCCGGTGCTCCGAAGGCGCTGTCGGCGACGAAGCGGCTGCTTTGGAGCGGGCTCGGCCTCTCGGTCGACTCCTGTTTCCCGGAAGAAGCGCGAACCGTTTCTGAGCTTTCGGGGACCCACGATGCCCGCGAGGGGTTGGCCGCCGTCATCGAGCGGCGGGCGGCCAACTTCACGGGCCGATGAGCGGCCATGATGGACACCGGGCTTGCCAATCGTCTGAAGGGATGTCGCGCCGCGGTCAGCGGCGGGGCCAACGGAATCGGCGCTGCGGTCGTGCGCCGGTTTCGAGCAGAGGACGCGTCCGTTCTGATTTGTGACCGTGACGAGGACGCGGGACGCGCGCTCGCCGAGGATACGGGGGCGGCGTTCGCCGGCTTCAACGTGACGGACATCGATGCGCTCGATCGGGCAATGGCGGCCCATGGTCCATTCGATATTCTGGTGAACAATGTCGGCGTCGACCAGCACGCTTTTTTGACCGATACGCGTGCGGAGGACTGGCGGCGGCTGCTTGCCATCAATCTGGAATCCGCGTTCGCGTTCACCCGCGCGGTGCTGCCGGCGATGCAGGCGGCCGGTTACGGACGGATCGTCACGGTCTCGTCCGAAGCGGGGCGGCTTGGCTCCAAAGGGGCGGCGGTCTACGCCTCCGCCAAGGGCGGATTGATCGCGTTCGCGAAATCCGTTGCGCGGGAGAATGCCCGTTTCGCGATCACATCGAACGTGGTTCTGCCCGGTCCGGTGCGCACGCCGCTGTTCGAAGCCGCCGTCGCCGGCGGGGGCGATCAGATCCTTGAGGCGATGAAAGGCGCGACCCTTTTACGCCGAATCGGAGAGCCGGAGGAGGTCGCCTCGGCGGTTGCCTTTCTTGCCTCCCGGGAGGCGGGCTTCATCACCGGAGAAGTCCTGGGTGTCTCGGGTGGAATGGGCCTCGGCTAGAGCGCTTCCAGGCCAAGTGGAACCCGGTCGGCAGTCCGCAAACGCGTCGAAACAAGAACTTAGACCCGCTCCGCGAGTCCCGGAAAAGAGGTGCGGGTCTGGATCTGACGGAGCTGGGATCCGGATCAGCGCCAAGCGTCGCGAAGAAACGCACTGATCTCTTGCAGGGATCTCCCGCTCGCCTCCAATTCCGGAAACACCTGAAAGTGGTGGATCATCTCATCGAAGACGGTGAGGGTCACGGGAACCCCGGCGGCACGGGCGCGCTCGGCGAACACGCGGGAATCGTCGAGGATCGTCTCGTGATCGCCGACATGAATCAGCAGGGGCGGAAGGCCGGCAAGGTCGCCATGGATCGGCGAGGCGAGGGGATCGCGCGGATCGCCGGTCCGCCCGAGATAGGCGCGCGCCATCAATCGGATTTTGTCGCGCTGGGTCATCGGATCGACGTCCGCGCGGCTTTGATAGGTCTCGCCGGTTGCCTCCATGTCGAGCCAGGGCGAGAGCAGGACGGCAGCCCGGGGAAGCGGCAGTCCGTCCTCGCGAACGGCAAGCAAGGTCGCAACCGCGAGCCCGGCGCCGGCGGAATCGCCGGCAAATGCGATGCTGTCGGCCGGATGACCGCTCTCCAGGAGCCAGCGATAGGCGGCGACGCCGTCCTGCACAGAGGCAGGAAAGCGGTGCTCTGGCGCGAGCCGGTAGTCGAACCCGATAACGTCCGCTCCGCCGGCCTCTGACAGGCGGATCATCAAGTCGCGGTGGGAAAAGCGGGACCCCATCTGGTAGCCGCCGCCGTGAAAATAGAGGACCGTGCGGCCGTCGCTCCCATTTGCCAGAATACGGTCGGCTTGAATCTCGCCGATCTGGAGAGGCTCGATCGTGGCCGCTCGGTCGCTTGCGAGCATCTGGTCGAACTCGGCGCGCATTTCCGCAATTGTCGTGCCCTTGCTCCATCCGCCGAACACGGTCCGGATCTTGTCCTTCACCGCGTGAAGGCGCTGCGCCTCGTCGTCCGTGATGGTCATTGCGTGCGGCCTCCGGTTATCTGAGCGTGGTCATCGCAGCATAATAAAGACAATCGTCCGAATTATTTAAGCGGTTTGCGGCGTCACTTCGCCGTTTCGAAGGTGGCGTGTCGTGTGGCCGGCAACGAGATGTCAGGCGTGGCCGGGCATTTCAGCTTCCGGTGAAGCCGCGGATAAACAGGTCCGAGGTCATGTCCGCATATTCCTCCGGGCCGACCGGACCTTTCGGATCGTACCAGGCGAAGGTGTAGTTGATGATGCCGAACAGCATCATCGCGTAGACCTTCTTCGTGCGGGTCGTCAGCCGGTGCTGGGAATCGATCCGGATCAGAATGTCGCCGACGGTTTCGGTCATCTGGCGCTGAACCGCGACGATGCCGCGCTGCTGCTCCTCGCTCAGCTCGCCGAGTTCGTTGAGAAGCACGACCTGTTCACTCTGAGAGGCGGAATTGACCGTCACCATCGTTTCGATGACGGCGCGGCATTGCTCCAGCGGCGCCTTCTTCAACTGCACTGCCGTCTGGATCTGCTCGAACAGGTGACGGACATGCTCGTCGAGGATGTGGAAGAGGATATCTTCCTTGGATCCGAAATAGTGATAGAGCGCGCCGCGGGAGGATTCGCAGGCCTCCGCCAGATCGATGATCGTCGTGCCGGCATAGCCTTGCTCGGCAAAGAGACGAGCCGCGTTCTTCAGGATATTCTCGCGGATTTCGGGATAACGTTCGGATTGGGTGCGGGCCAAGTTTGATCTCCGTCTGAACTCGATCGCAGTGGCTTGGGCCCGTCGAGCGACCGGCGTCATCGCATGCAGGATCGTTTCATTCGATGTGGAGCGAGTCGAGTGGACGCTCGTCCACCCGTGCTGATCCTCGTTTGACGTCAGGGGAACCTCACAAGCCGCGACGAACCCCGATATTTGCGGCATGCTCTAGCGATAACAACACGATTGTTCAACTTATTGAGGAGGAGCGAACCATGTCGAACGCCTGTCATCCGAGAATTGGGTAGAGCTGCGCCTGGTCGGCCCGAACTCGCGAAATGAGAAGAATAACAGATATTTAACGGATGGATTCGACGTCCGTGCCGTCTCCGGTCGGCGTGCATTCACCCTCTGGGCACACGCCGAATTGCGAGCCGGTCCAGTTCGACAGAAATTAATTGATCGGTTATCCGGATTATATTAATCTGACAACAATCAGAGAATGACGTCCCTCGAAGGGCGTGAGCCGGCGCCGCATGCGCCGACAGACGGGGAAATGCCAGTTGAAGCTTCCTTTCGATCGAAAATCGAAGGACGCGGGCCCGTTCGGGGCGTGTCCATGTGAACCAGATGCCGCGTTTCGGGCCGCTCAGGCAGGGCGGCAGGCCAACGGTGGCGCACACCAGGCGCATCCGAGGGCGCGATGAACGTGCATAGCTTTGAGGGCCGGTCCACCGCTGGAGCGGAAAGCGTGCCGAACCTGCTCGAAATCAACAATCTGCAGATCGTCTACGACGATGCCATCGAAGCCGTGCGCGATGTCTCGCTCGCGGTTTCGGAGGGGTCGATCGTCGCGCTGCTGGGCTCCAACGGGGCCGGCAAGTCGACGGTATTGAAGGCGCTGTCCGGCATCCTCGACATCGAGGAGGGCGAGATCGAGAAGGGCGGTATTCTTTTCCGCGACGAACCGATTGCCGGCCTTTCCGCGGAAGCCATCGTGCGCAAGGGCATCGTCCAGGTGCCGGAGGGGCGACGGCTCTTCATCAATCTCTCCGTGGAGGAGAATTTGATGATGGGCGGCTATCTGCAGTCCCAGGCGGATTTGCGCGCCCGCCGCGAGATGGTGTTCGAGTTGTTCCCGCGCATCGCGGAAAAAAGGGGCCAGACCGCCGGCTATCTCTCCGGCGGCGAGCAGCAGATGGTGGCGATCGGGCGTGCGTTGATGGCATCGCCGAAGCTGCTGGCGCTCGACGAGCCCTCGCTCGGCCTCGCCCCGCTCATCATCGAGACGATCTACGAGACTATCGGGCGCATGCGCCGCGAGATGGGGATGACGATCCTGTTGGTCGAGCAAAGTGCCGCCCAGGCGCTCGCCGTGGCGGACTACGGTTACATCCTGGAGAATGGCCGGATCGTGCTCGACGGCGACGCGGCCGCGCTGGAGCGCAATGCGGAAGTTCAGGAATTTTATCTCGGCTATGCCGGGGCTGGGGAGCGCAAGAGCTTCCGCGACGTCAAACACTACAAACGGCGCAAGAGGTGGCTGTCATGACCGGGCCGCTCCTGTCGCTCGACAACGTCACCAAAGCTTTTGGCGGTGTCACTGCCGTCCATCACGTTTCGCTGGAGGTCTTCCCCGAGCAGATCTTCTCCGTGATCGGGCCGAACGGGGCGGGGAAGACGACGCTCTTCAACCTGATCTCCGGCGTGCTTCCGGTGTCGTCCGGGACGATCACGTTCGAAGGCCGCAATCTCGCGAAGGTTCGGCCCTGGAACTACACCACGCTCGGGATCAGCCGAACGTTCCAGAACCTGGCTCTATTCAAGCACGGCACGGTGGTTGAGAACATCCTCGTTGGCCTCCATCGCCACATGAAGACCAGTGTGGTGGAAGCGGTATTCCATTACGGCCGCTGCCGGCGCGAAGAGATCGCGGCGCGTCAGAAGGCCGAGGAGATCATCGAATTTCTGGAAATCGAGAGCATCCGCGACAAGGTCGTGGGCTCGCTCTCCTATGGTCAGCAGAAGCGCGTCGAACTCGGACGTGCGCTTGCCTCCGACCCGAAGCTTCTCCTGCTCGACGAGATCGTCGCGGGTATGAACCGGGAAGAGACTGAGGATATCGCTCGCTTCATTCTGGATATCCGGGATGAGCTCGGCATCGCGATCCTGTTGATCGAGCACGACATGCACCTGGTCATGGACATTTCCGACCGGGTTCACGTGCTGAATTTCGGCCGCACCGTAACGGAAGGCGAGCCGGCCGAGGTTCAGGCTCATCCGGAGGTGGCGGAAGCCTATCTCGGCAAGAAGCAGGCCGCTGAAGTGGCCACAGAGGGGGCAAACGGAGACAGGGAGCTCGCTCGTCCATGACCGCTTCGTCCGTCGTCGAGCTCGATCCGAAGACCGCGCTGCTGGCGAGCGACAGGACGCCGCTTGCCGAAGGGCACGATCCGCTCGCCCGCGATGTGTTGATTTCCGGTGCCACCACGCTACCGCGCATCTTGCGGGCCCGAGCCGCGCGCCACGGCGCCACGCTTGCCCTGCGCGAGAAGGAGCACGGCATCTGGAAGCGCTACGACTGGGCGCACTATGAGCGCCAGGCCCGCCGGTTCGCGCTCGCGCTGATGTCGCTGGGGCTTTCGCGCGGGGATCGCCTCGTCATCGCCAGCGAGAATTCGCCGGAGTGGTACTACGCCGATCTCGGTGCGGAGATGCTTGGCGTCGTGCCGGTCGGCATCTATCCGACCAACCCTTGGCCGGAGCTGCAATATATCGCGCGACATTCCGGGGCGCGTCTGGCCGTGACCGGCGACCAGGAGCAGACCGACAAGGTCCTCGACGCCCAGGCGAACGAGGGCGGCTTGCCGGATCTCGGCACCATCGTCTGCGTCGACATGAAGGGGATGCGACGCTACGCCGATCCGGGCCTTCTGTCGTTTGAGGATTTTCTGGCCCGCGGCGACGCCTACCTGGAGAGGCATCCGGATGCGGCCGAGCGGCTCGACCGGGCGATCGAGGAGGCCGTGCCCGACGACGTCGCCTTGATGGTCTACACCTCCGGCACCACCGGCCCTCCGAAGGGCGCGATGCTGACCCATCGCAATCTGGTCTCTTCCACGATGGCCTATGCCCGTGCAGTGGGTATGGAGAAGCACCGCTTCGAGGCGGTGGGCTACCTCCCGCTCTGCCATGCCGCCGAACGCTGCTACTCCATGTGCATGCAGCTCGTGCTCGGCGGTGTGGTCAACTTCGCCGAGAGCATCGACACGGTGGCGACCAACGTGCGCGAAATCGCGCCCACCATGTTCATCGGTGTGCCGCGCATCTGGGAGAAGTTGAAGGAAGGCTTCGAATTTCGCATTACCGAGAGCGGGCCGATCCGGCGCGGAATGGTCGATCGGATGTTCCGGCTCGGCCGGCAACTCGACGACAAGCGTGCCGAGGGCCAGCTTTCGATCGCCGACAAGGCGGTGGCGGCAGCCTGCGACGCGCTTTTATTCCGCGATGTGCGCAAGCATCTGGGGCTTGATCGGACGGTGCATCGACTGTGCGCCGGCGCTTCGGTCTCGCCGGAGACGCTGCGCTTCTTCTCCGTCATCGGCCTTCCGGTGAGCCAAGGCTACGGCATGACGGAATCGGCCGGGTGCGTCTTCATCCAGGACGACGGCCATCGCGCGCTTGGCGGCTGCGGCGTTCCGGTCGAAGGCGCGGAATATCGGCTTGCCGACGACGGCGAGATCGAGCTTGCCGGGCCGACGGTGTTCAAGGGCTACTTCCGCGACCCTTCGGCAACGGCCGCCACCATGGACGGGCGCTGGCTGAAATCCGGCGACATCGTTCGGGTGATGGAGAACGACGAAATCACCGTCGTCGACCGCAAGAAGGCGATCATCATTACTTCCGGCGGCAAGAACATTGCGCCGTCCGAGATCGAAAACGCCCTCAAGGACAGCCCTTACATCAAGGAAGTGATCGTCGTAGGTGACGGCCGGAAATTCCTGGCCGCTCTGATCCAGATCGACTTCGACAATGTCGGCCGGTGGGCGAGCGACGAGGGGCTGCCCTACACCACCTACAAGTCGCTCACCGAACTGCCTCAGGTTCGCGTCCTGGTCCAGGGCGTCGTCGACGACGTGAACAAGCGCTTCGCCCGGGTGGAGAACATCCGCAAGTTCCTGATCCTGGAAAAGGAGCTCGACCACGACGACGGCGAGCTGACGGCGACCCAGAAGGTGCGTCGCTCCATCATCGACAAGAAGTTCGCCAAGGAGCTGGCCACGATCTACGGCGGGGAGGGCGGCCGATGAGCTACCTGATCGAACTGTCTATCTCCGGGCTCGCGATCGGCGCGATCTACGGCCTGATCGCGATGAGCTTCGCGGTCATCTTCAAGGCCACCGGGATCGTGAATTTCGCCCAGGGCGAGATCTCCATGATCATCGCTTATGTGGCCTGGACGATCTCGTCCTATGTCGACGGCAACCCGTTTCTGGTCGCGCTCGGCGCGGTCGTGTTCGCCATTGCCTTCGGGCTCCTCATCGAGCGGCTCGTGATCCGGCCGATGATCGGCGAGCCGCTGTTTGCCACCATCATGGTCACGATCGGCCTGGCGGTGATCCTGCGCTCTTCGGTCGTCTTCCTGTGGGACGCCTATCCGCACGCGCTCGACATCGGGCTCGGGCGCGGGATCGTGGAAGTCGCGGGCGCGCGCATGCGCACCGGGCAGATCGCCGTGCTCGTCCTGTTGATCCTCACCATGATCGGCTTCTTCGCCTTCTTCCGCTATTCGCGCTTCGGCGTGGCGATGCGGGCCGTCGCCAGCGACGACCGCACGGCCCTTCTGATGGGGGTGAGCGCCGCCCGCGTCCAGTCGGTGGCCTGGGCCGCCGCGGCGGTCATCTCCGGGATTGCCGGCGTCCTGTTCGCAATCGTCTACGAGCTTTCGCCGTCCATGTTCGCGCTCGGCCTCAAGGCGTTCCCGGCAACCATCGTCGGCGGCCTCGATTCCGTCATCGGGTCGGCCTTCGGCGGCCTGGTCATCGGCGGCATCGAGAACCTGACCGGCGGTTACATCAGTCCGGCGATCAAAGAGGTCGCGGGCTTCGTCATCATCATCGTCATTTTGATGGTCCGACCCTTCGGACTGTTCGGTGAAAAGCGGATCGAGAGGGTCTGATGCGGTCGGGTGTCTTCAAGGAAACCATCGGCGAGCAGATCAACCTCACCGATTCCTGGCACGTTCGGGGATGGACGATCGCCCTCGTTCTCGCGCTGATCGTGCTGCCGTTCTACCTGAATGCGTTCTATCTCTCGCTTCTGACCCTGATGGCGATCACCATGGTCGGGGCGCTGGGTCTGAACGTGCTTACCGGCTGGACCGGCCTAATTTCGCTGGGCCAGGCGGGATTCATGGTGCTCGGCGCCTATGCCTATGCCATCCCCACGGCGCTCTACGGCTGGGACCCGCTCGTGGGCCTTCTTCTCGCGGGTCTGGTGCCCGCGGTCGCGAGCCTTGTCGTGGGTATACCGTCGCTGAGGCTCACTGGCCTTTACCTTGCGATCACGACGCTCGCTTTCGCCTTCATCATCAACCATCTCGTTCTGGATTTCGACGGGCTGACGCGCGGTGCGCGCGGCATCTTCGTGAACCGTCCCGAGATCCTCGGGATCTCGTTCCAGAACGACGCGGCGTTCGCGCTCCTGTGTATCGGCGTTGCGGCGGCCGCGCTGCTCGCCACCTTGAACATTCGTCGAAGCCGCATCGGCCGTGCGTTCGTCGCCGTGCGCGACAACGACACCGCGGCGCGGGTCATGGGCGTCAACCTGCACGCCTACAAGCTGTTCGCCTTCGTGACGAGCTCGTTCATCGTCGGCATCGCCGGTGCGCTTTACGGCATGTTCCTGAGCTTCGTCACCGTCGAGGGTTTTCCGTTCCTGCTGTCGATCGAGGCCCTGGCGATCTTGATCGTCGGCGGCGTTGGGACGGCGCTCGGCGCGGTGCTCGGTACGATCTTCGTGGTGCTCATTCCCGAATTCGCCAACATCCTGTTCGGCCTTCTCGGCGATGAGTTCGCACGCTCGCTATCGACCGGCGCGCACGAGCTGAAGAGCATGCTCTACGGCGTCGTCATCATCGCCTTCCTCCGTTTCCAGCCGCACGGGCTCGTCGGGCTTTGGCGCGACGTGAAGCGTGCCTGGGTGAACTGGCCGCTACGCTACTAAACAATTGAAACGAAAACAGAAAACCGGGAGAGGAAAGCACCCATGATAAAGGGGTCGATCAAAGCGGTTGCCGCTGCAACCCTGTTCGCCGCGTCGGCGCAGGCCGCCCTGGCGCAGGACCAGGGCGTGACGGATACGGAGATCATTCTCGGCGAGGTCGAGCCGCTGTCGGGTCCGCCCGGCCTGCTCGGCATCGCGCACAATATCGGCGTCCGGCTGGCGCTTGAGGAGAAAAACGCCCAGGGCGGGATCGCCGGGCGCAAGCTGCGCCTGATCGCGGAGGACGACGGTTACGTCTCCTCGCGGACGATCCAGGCGCTTCGCAAGCTCATCTCCGTCGACAAGGTGTTTGCCCTGACGGCGCTGTCGGGCTCCGGCCAGGCGATCGCCTCGGTGCCGGTGGTGGAGCAGGCCGGCATTCCGACCATGGTCCCGATCGGGCCGGTGCCGCCGCTCTACAATCCGCCGCGTGAGAATGTCTTCGTGATCGGCCAGTCCTACGACGAGGGCATGAAGCAGCTCGCCCTGTTCCTGGCCGAGCGGTTCCCGGACAAGAAGTGGGGCTTGGTTACCCAGGACGACGACTACGGCGTCGCGCTGCGCGAGGGCCTTGCGGAGGCGAAGAAGGAGAGAGACTTCAATGTCGTCTTCGAGACCATCTACAAGCGGGGCCAGACCGACTTTTCCTCCGAGATCCTGCGCGCCAAGGATGCCGAGGTCGATGTCCTGATCGCCGGCGGCATCATCAGCGAGAATGTCGCGATGGTGAAGGAGCTCGAAAAGCTCGGCATCAAGCCGGAGGTCGGCATCTTCTGGCCGGGCCGCGTCCCGGTCGTTCTGAAGCTGATCGGCCCGGCGAGCGACGACATCTACGCCGTCGACTATGTCGTTCCGTTCGACAGCCCTCAGGGCAAGACGTTCGTCGAGATGGCGAAGACCTATCTCAACGAGGACGAGCTTTCCAAAATGAACCGCTACACCATGACCGGGTACGCCTCCACGCGGGTGCTTCTGGCGGCGATCGAGAGCTGTGCCGACGATCTGACCTGGGACTGCACCAACGCGGCTCTGGCCAAGACCAAGGACCTCGATGTCGGCGTGATGGCGCCAATCTCGTTCAAGGACGGTTCGACCTTCTCCAACCAGCCGGTTCAGATCATGCAAGCCGACTACGACGCCTTGAGCTTCAAGCCCGTGAACTGATGCGCAACGGTATGGCCGGGCACGTCCCGGCCATATCGGCCACAAGTTGGGAAATCATTGCCGACATGTTGTCCATTCTCTCCGCCGGCACCTACGTGCCGCGCTACCGGATCGCACGCAGTGACATCGTCGAAGCCAACCGCTGGTTCGCCGGCGGGATGGGTGCCCTCGCCAAGGGGGCCCGTGCCTATGCCAATTGGGACGAGGATGCGGTCACCATGGCGGTTGCGGCTGGAAGGATCGCGCTGGCCGGACACGACCTCCCGGGTGATGTGAGGCTTGCTTCCACCACTGCGCCGTTCGCTGATCGGCAGAATGCCGGCCTCGTCGCCGCAGCCCTCGGTCTGGAGGAAGCGGTATCAACGCTGGATCTTGGCGGATCGGCAAGGTGCGGGACCTCGGGCCTGGCTGCGGCTGTGCGTTCAGAACCGGCGGAGGGAGGCCCGATCCTTCTGTGTGCGGCCGAGCATCGATCGGCCCGCGCCGGCAGTTCGGAAGAGCTGACATCCGGCGACGGTGCGGCGGCGCTGCTTCTCGGTCACGGGGAGGGGATCGCCAAGATCTTGGGCGCTGCGCAGCGCTCCGTCGATTTCGTCGATCACTATCGGGCGGCCGACCGCGAGTTCAACTATGGCTGGGAGGAGCGCTGGATCCGCGACGAGGGCTACGCCAAGCTGGTGCCGCCCGTCGTCGCCGAGGCGCTGGCTGCAGCCGGCCTTGCGGGGTCCGACGTCGATCGCTTCATCCTGCCCGCTCCCACACCTGCGATTGCCACCAGCCTGGCCAAGCGGGCCGGCGTGCGGGAGGGCGCCGTCGCGGACACGCTGTTTGCGACGGTCGGCTTTACCGGTGCCGCACATCCGCTGCTGATGCTCGCCGCCGCGCTTGAGACGGCGGGGGCCGGCGAACGCATTGTCGTCGTGGGCTTCGGCCAAGGCGTCGATGTGATCGTCCTGGAAACCACGTCGGCGGCGGCGGACCATCGGCCGGTTCCCAGCTTTGCCGACCAGATCTCGCGCGGTCTCTCCACCGGCGGGTACATGCGCTATCTGGCCTTCAACAAGCTGGTCGAGCGCGAACACGGCATCCGTGCCGAACTCGATCTGCAAACCGCGCCGACGATCATGTACCGCAACCGGCGCATGCTGTTCGGCTTCTTCGGCGGCAAGTGCGATCGTTGCGGCGCCGTGCAGTTTCCGAAGACGCCGATCTGCGTCAATCCGAACTGCGGGGCGCACGACAGCCAGCACAACCACTGTTTCGCCGACACAAGCGCCTCGCTGCAGAGCTTCACGGCCGATCGGCTGACCTACTGCCCGGATCCGCCGGCTCTCTATGGCATGGTCCGTTTCCAGGAGGGAGGCTGTCTGATGATGGATATCACCGACGCACTTCCCGACGAGGTGGAGGCCGGCCGTCCTCTTTCCATGGTGTTCCGCATCAAGGCGGAGGACGAGCGGCGCGGTATCAAACGCTATTTCTGGAAGGCAACGCCGGCGGCGGAGAGGGTCTAGAGATCGTCATGGCAAAAGGCATCAAGGACAAGGTCGTCGTCCTCGGCATGGGCTGTTCGACGTTCGGCGAACGCTGGGACGCCGAGGCGACCGATCTCATGATCGAGGCCTATACCGAATGCATGGCGGATGCCGGCATCGACAAGAGCCAGATCGACGCCGCCTGGTTTTCGACCGCGATCGAGGAACAGCACGTCGGCAAGTCCGCCGTTCCGATGGGGGTCGCCCTCCGCTTGCCGATGATCCCGATCACGCGGGTGGAGAATTTCTGCGCGTCGGGGACGGAAGCCTTTCGCGGGGCGGTCTACGCCGTCGCCAGTGGAGCGGCCGATATCGCGCTCGCCGTCGGCGTGGAAAAGCTGAAGGACACCGGTTACGGCGGCCTGCCGCAACGCACACGCGGCGCGCTGAACGACATGTATTTCGCCAACATTTCAGCACCGGGCAGTTTTGCCCAGCTTGCCAGCGCCTACCGGGCGAAACACGGCGTCGACGCCGCCGAGCTGAAGCGGGCGATGGCACAAGTCAGCGTGAAAAGCCACGACAACGGCGCGAAGAACCCGAAGGCGCATCTGCGCAACCGGATCGACATCGACAAGGTGATCAGCGCCCCGATCGTGGCCGAGCCGCTCGGCCTGTTCGATTGCTGCGGCGTGTCGGATGGAGCGGCGGCCGCCATCGTCACGACGCCCGAGATCGCGCGTGCGCTCGGCAAGAGCGATCTGGTCGCGGTGAAGTCGTTGCAGCTCGCCGTCTCCAATGGCACCGAGGCGAGCTATGGGAGCTGGGACGGCAGCTACTTCATGACCACGCGCGAGGCCGCGCGGCGCGCTTATGAAGAGGCGGGCATCCAGCGCCCCCGCGACGAGGTGAGCATGTTGGAGGTGCACGACTGTTTCTCCATCACCGAGCTGGTCACCATGGAAGATCTGTTCCTCTCCGACGAAGGCGCTGCGTGGAGGGACGTGCTCGACGGTGCCTACAACGCCGATGGGCGGACGCCATGCCAGATCGACGGCGGGCTGAAGTGTTTCGGCCATCCGGTCGGCGCGTCCGGACTTCGCATGCTCTATGAGATGTATCTGCAGTTGTTGGGCCGGGCGGGGGACCGCCAGCTTCCCGATCCGAAAATCGGGCTGACCCATAATCTCGGGGGCTGGCCGCATCAGAATGTCTGCTCGATAGCGATCGTCGGCCGGTACGATAGCTAGGGGCGGGGCGCTTGCCTCATCCTGACGCGGATCGAGAAGGCTGGGCTCGCGACCTCGAATGCCAGAGGCGCATAAGGCGCGCGGAAGCCGGTTGGCAGCCAGTATGCGTTTTCAATCAATGACCTAGAGCCATCCGTCGATGTCGCGAAAGCGGGAGTCGGTCGGGGCGAGCAAGTTCCCGAGATGCGCCGCCGTTGGCGGCTCACCTGTCCGGAATGCTTGACCTGAGGTCGAAGACACTATAACTAAGACGAACGTCCGGTTTATAAATTTTTCTGCTTAGGACGCCGGGCGAAACGACGAAAGGCGGACAGCGAGTGGCGACGGCGGTCATCATCGGGGCGGGGCAGGCGGGTGTGCAATGCGCGTTCAGCCTTCGCCAAAATGGCTGGGAGGGCCGGGTGATCCTGCTCGGGGCCGAGGAAGTCGCGCCCTATCAGCGCCCGCCTTTGTCGAAGGCCTATCTCGCCGGCGAGATGCCGGTGGAGCGGCTGAGCTTTCGCGACCTCGCGTTCTATGAGTCTGAAGGGATCGAGCTGCGCCTGAGCGAGTCGGCAACGGCGATCGACCGGCGCGACAATTTCGTGATCACCAGCGAAGGCGATGCCATTGCCTACGACAAGCTGGTGCTGGCCACGGGGACGCGGCCAAGGCGGCTCCAAGTTCCCGGAATTACGCTGGAGGGCGTCGGCTATCTCCGCGATGTCGCCGATGTCGATCGTCTGAAGAGCGCGTTCGGCTCGGCGGAACGGGTGCTGGTGGTCGGTGGTGGCTATATCGGCCTGGAGGTCGCCGCCGTCGCGGCAAAGCTCGGCAAGTCGGTGGTTGTTGCGGAGGCGGCCAAGCGGGTGTTGGCGCGGGTTACCTGTCCGCTTGTCTCCGCCTTCTATGAGCGATTCCACCGTGCCAAGGGCGTCGACATCCGCACCTCGGCCGGCGTGCTGGAATTCAAGGGCGAACAACACGTCCGCTCGGTGATTTTGACCGACGGCAGCGAAATCGACTGCGACCTCGCCGTGGTCGGGATCGGTGTTGTGCCGAACGAAGAAGTCGCGATGTATGCCGGCCTCGAGATCACAGTTGGTGACGGCATCGACGTGGATGCCAGGATGCGCACCAGCGATCCGGACGTGTATGCGATCGGCGACTGCGCGCGCGCGCCGAATCCCTTCGCCGATGGTGTCATCCGATTGGAATCCGTCGCCAATGCCATCGAACAGGCCAAGATCGCCGCGGCCAGCCTTTGCGAGAAGGCACTGCCGGCGCCGGCCGTGCCGTGGTTCTGGTCCGACCAGTACGACCTGAAGCTCCAGACGGCAGGTCTTGTCCCTCGTGGCACCGGACACCGCGAGGTGCTGCGTGGCGAACCGGACTCCGGCCGGTTCGCGGTGTTCTATCTCGTCGGCGATCGGCTGGTCGCGGTCGATGCCATCAACAGCGCCGCCGCCTTCAATGTGGCCAAGCGGATCATTGGCCGGGACGGGCCGAAGATCGACGACGCGCTGTTGGCGGACACGGATTTCGACCTGCGCCAGCTTCTTGCCAACGCTGCGGCATGATCTAGATCAAATTTAAGACGTACAGCCGGATTATAATTTAAGGCGATCGGTTCGCCTTTTGCCCCTAAACCCAAACCGCGGGTAGCAAGCCAATGAACATCGCCACACCAAGCTCCACCTGGTCGCATCTGATCGAGCCGGGACGGGTGCATGGGTCGCTTTACGCCGACTCTGAGATCTTCAAGGCCGAGCTGGAAAAGATCTGGTTTCGGACCTGGGTCTATGTCGGTCACGTCAGCGAGATCCCCAATCGCAACGACTTCATCATCAAGTCGATTGGCCCGCTGCCGGTCATCATGGTGCGCGACCGAAAGGGGGAAATCCGGCTGTTGCAGAACCGCTGCCCCCATCGCGGCAACACCGTCTGCGTGACCGAAAAGGGCAACCGCTCCTCCTTCACCTGCCCCTACCATTCCTGGACCTTCGCCAACGATGGCCGGCTGATGGGCTATGCGTTCCCCGAAGGCTACCAAGGGGCGGACAAGTCCAAGCTCGGCCTCGGCCAGGTGCCGCGGGTGGCGATCTACAAGGGGTTCGTGTTCGGCAGCATGGCGCCCGAGGGGCCGTCGCTGGAGGAGCACCTGGGCGGCGCTGCCGATGCGATCGACCGCCTTTGCGAGAACTCTCCGGAAGGCGAAATCGAAGTCACCGCCGGCTTCCTGCACCATCGCACCAAGGCGAACTGGAAGTTCATCCTGGAAAATGAGTGCGACGGCTATCATCCCGGCTTCGTCCACGCGTCGATCTTCTCGGTGGCCGACAGCAAGATCGGCGAGCTCTACGGTCCGGACTCCTCCGCGGTCTCGCGCGATTTCGGCAATGGCCATACCGAAGTCGACCTCAGGCCGGAGTTCCGCAAGCGCGACGAAGTGTTGAGCTGGTTCGGGACCACGGCTGGAAAGCTTCCCGACTATGTTTCCAAGATGGAAGCGGCCTATGGCGCGGAGAAGGCTCGCGAGATCATGATCGACGGCACGCCGCACATCATGATCTTCCCGAACCTCTTTATCGCCGAAATCCAGCTTTTCGTGATCCAGCCGAAGGCCGTGGACGAGACCATCCAGCATGTGACGGCGCTGCAGTTCAAAGGTGCTTCGGACTTCAATCGGCGCCTGCGCCAGCAGACCATGGGGTCCGTCGGGCCGGCGGGCTTCCTGCTGGCCGACGATACGGAAATGTACGAGCGCAACCAGCGCGGCCTCGCCATGAACGATCCGGAATGGCTGTTCCTGGAGCGCGGCATGCACCGGGAAGGCCACGACGCCGACGGTTACACGATCGGTCATTCCACCGACGACTTGCCGTCGCGCGGCATCTGGCGCCACTACAAATCGTTGATGGAGGCGGAGTGATGGGAGCGGTCTCCGAAGAACTCTACCGCGACGTCAGCCAGTTCATCTATCGCGAGGCCCGGCTGCAGGATACCCACGCCTACGATGACTGGGAAGCGCTGTGGGACGATGAGGCAATCTACTGGGTTCCTGCCAATGGCGCGAATCCGGACCCGGAGCGGGAAATGTCGTTCATCTACGACAACCGCTCCCGGATCGCGCTGAGGATCAAGCAGCTCAAGACCGGTAAGCGCTACACCCAGACGCCGCCGTCCCAGCTCGCGCGGGTCGTCTCCAATATCGAGCTGCTCGACCAGGAGGGTGACGATGTCCGGGTCGCGACCAACGCAATGGTCTACGAATATTGCGGGCGCGGCGAAACGGTATGGGCGACCCGCAACGAATACGAGCTGCGCCGGGTGGCCGACGGCTTCAAAATGAAGAAGAAAAAGGTCGTGCTCGCCAACAACGACAAGCCGATCTTCACGCTTTCGTTTTTGATCTAGTCGTAGCGGGCGTTTAATTTCGCGAAACCGGCCGTCGGCTACCGGCGCTGCTTGCCGGCGTGGTGGAAGTCCGGGTCGACCTCGGTGCGCTCGGACGTTAGGGCCGTCTCGCTCAGAAACTTGGTCGTCGACCAGCCACCGTCGACGGCGACGGTCTGACCGTTGATCCAGCGTGCCGCGTCGGAGCACAGGAAGACGATCAGATTGGCCACGTCTTCCGGCTGTCCGTGCCCTTTCGCCGGCGTCATGTCGTCGTTCATCCGCCGGAAGCGCTCGTCGTCGAGCCGCTCTTTCGTCATCTCCGTGGGGATGACGCCCGGAGCGACGACATTGGAGCGGATGCCGCTGCTGCCATACTGACATGCCACATGGTTGGACAGGCCGATCAGTCCGGCCTTCGCCGCGGAGTAGGCGCCGCCGCGCAAGCCGCCAACCAAGGCGAAGGTGGATGAGACATAGACGATCGCGCCGCCTTCCGGCATCGCTTCCAGGGCGGCACGCGTGAAGCGGAACGGCGCGCGCAACATTATGGCGAGGCTGTCGTCGAGATCGGCGTCCTCGGCTTCGTGAACCGGCTTCGGCGAGCCGGTCCCGGCATTGTTCACCAGATAGTCGAGCCGACCGAAGCGCGTCAGGGCCGCTTCGACCGCGCGCGCCGGTGCATCGTCGTCGCGAACGTCGAGCGTCAGGGTTTCGACCCCGATCTCGTCGGCGCCGGGAAGGGCGTGCACAGCCGCAAGTTTCTCCGCCCGCCGCCCGATGCCGACCACGGCGACGCCGGACTCCAGAAAACGCTTGGCGGTGGCGAGACCGATGCCGGTCCCGGCGCCGGTAACGAGTGCGGTTTTCATGATGACGGTGGCCTCATTCCGGTTGGATGTGTGCCCGCTTCGAGGGGCCGGCACGCGGTGCCGCGTTGCAGCCGCCCATCCGGCCTCAAGCCGAAGCATGACAGTGACGTTCACTATATGGAAGTTTCAAAAAGGATATTTCGAGGGTGACCCCTCAATAGACGACAAAAATTCTCGACGATCATAAGAGTGTGGGGCTAGGGTTGGATTTGGCGTCCCATATTTTGATACGAAAAAATCGCAAGGGAGGAGCGCTTTGCCGGGTTTTGACTCGCTCTTTGGCGAGACGCGGTTGCCGTTGATCTGCGCACCGATGTTCTTGGTCTCCTATCCGGAGCTGATCCTGGCGACCTGCAAGGCCAACGTCGCGGCCGCTTGCTCTTCTGCGACGGCGCGCGCGCCGGCCGAGTATGCCGAATGGCTCGACAAGTTCGAGGCCGAACTGGCGGCGTTTCGCAAGGAGACCGGTCGGCCGACCGCGCCCTATGTCGCCAACATCAGCCTGCGTTCCGGCAAGGTCGGCGCGGCGGATCGCTTCGCTCAGGAAGTCGATGTCTGCAAGGCGCGGAAGATGCCGCTGCTCATCACCATCAACGGCGCCCCCGACGAGATCGTGCAGGAGGTGCACGGCTGGGGCGGCATGGTCTTCCACGACGTGACATCGATCCGCCACGCCGAAAAGGCGGCCAAGGCCGGGGTCGACGGCATGATCCTGATCTGCGCCGGCGGTGGCGGACATTCGGGCCAGATGAATCCGTTCGTCTTCGTCTCTGCGGTGCGGTCCTTTTTCGACGGCGTGATCGTGCTCGCGGGCGGCATTTCGACGGGCGCGCATTTGCGTGCCGCCGAGGCGCTCGGGGCCGACCTTTGCTATATGGGCACCCGCTTCATCGCCACCGAAGAGGCGCGGGTGGCGCCGCGATATAAGGAGATCCTGGTGGAGAGCGGGGCGGACGATCTCGTCTTCACGCCGTTCTTCACCCATGGAATTCCGGCCAATCTCTTGAAAAAATCGATCCGTGAGGTGGGATACGATCCCGACGCCTTGCCGGCCTATGGTGCCGAGCGGCCGCGTGACGACGCCAGGCCGTGGCGGGATGTCTGGGCGGCCGGCCAGGGCGTGGCGCTCATCGACGACACGCCGAAGGTGGCCGATCTGATCGATCGGATCGAGCGGGAGTATGTGGCCGGGCCGCCGCGCCGGCGGGCGGGTGCGCCAACCGCGTCGCTGGATCCGGTGGGCGGGTAGCGATGTCGCGCGGGGCAGGGGGCGACGGCGGAGACGGGCTCGTAGCGCGGGAAAATCGGGGATCGTGCGTCGTGCTCACGCTGAACCGTCCGGAGAAGCTGAACGCCTTGTCGCCGGCGCTTCTGGGGGACCTGCGGGGCCACTTGACGGCGATCGCCGGCGAAGGCGCGGCGATCCGCTCGTTGGTCCTGAAAGCCAATGGCCGTTCGTTCTGCGCCGGTGCCGACATCGAAGCCTTGAAGGCGGGTGTCGTAACGGATGATCCGGAATTCCGCTCCAAGACCGTCCAGCTTCTGGGCGAGCTGGCGCCGGTGACCATCGCGGCGGTGCACGGCCATTGCTACACCGGCGGGCTTGAGCTGGCCTTGGCGGCGGACGTCATCGTTGCTGCCGATGATACGCGGTTTCGCGACACCCATGCGCAATTGGGGATCGTGCCGCGCTGGGGCATGTCCGTGCGTCTGCCGCGCCGCGTCGGTCTGGCGGTTGCGATACGGATTTCGACCACCTGCGAAGTGCTCGATGCTCACGAGGCGCTGCGGCTGGGCTTGTGCGACTATGTCGTGCCGCGGGCCGAGTTGGAGGCATTCGCGTTCGCTCTGGCGGAGCGCTGTGCCGCGAGCGACCCATCGTCGGTCGCCGCTATTCGGCATCTTTACGACCGGACGTCCCGATTGCCGATCGACGAGGCGCTTGACGCCGAACGCGCCTTTTCCTCGATGCCGTTCACCGGGAGCTGACGCGCAATAGCGGATCTGCACCCCCTTTCGGCGGGCTGGTTGCCTTGACGGTTGCCGGCGCGATCGGCACGAGGGGGGGGTATTGCCCATTATATGGGATAAATTGGGCGTGAGGATTGGGGCTTGACCTGACGGATGGGATGTCATCCCGCCGTGGCTTCGTCTTCTAAAAGAGATATGTTGCGAAAATTGGCAAGTTCGCTAATGTTCTGAAGGCGCTGGCGCGGTCGAGCGGCAGGCTAAAAATATTCCATAATATGAAAACGGTCCGTGGGGTCTGCAGATATGCAGCCGAAAGGGCGGGCCACGGGAGGACGCAAGATGCGAATTGAGACACCCATTCGTTCTGCTGCGATGGTCATCGGCGGGCTCGCGCTCGCGCTGTCGATCGGGACGGCGTCTGCCGACGAGCTGCGGATCGCCAGCGGTACCGTCAGCAAGAACGCGCTCAACGGCGGTATGGACAAGTTCGCGGAACTGATCGAGCAGAAGACCGACGGGGAATATACCGGAAAGGTCTACCCGGGCACGCTGTTGACCTTCGCGGAGATGCTGAACGGTGTGCGCGACGGCATCGTCGATGTCGGGTTCAACATTCCCGCCTATGCGCGCGCCGAATTCCCTCAGACGAATTTTCTGAGCGATATGTCGACGGCGTCGGCCGATCCGGTCGTCATGCTCGGCGTTGTCAACGAGTACATGTTCAATTGCGAGCCTTGTCTCAAGGAATTCGACGCAATGAACCATGTGTTCCTGGGCTTTGCGCCGCTCGGGCCGTACTATTTGATGAGCCTCGACAAGATTCAGACCTTGGAGGACTTCTCCGGTAAGACGATCCGGGGCGTCGGTCCGTTCGGCCGCTGGGTCGAGGCGATGGGCGGCAAGTCGGTCGTGGTAACGGCGGCGGACGTCTATGAAGCGCTCAACCAGGGCCAGATCGACGGCAACACCCAGGGCCTCGACACCCTGAAGAGCCAATCCTTCGGCGAGATCGTCGACTATGTCCTGGATGTGCCGATCGGGCTCTATCTCGGGTCGGCGATGTACGACGTCAATCGCGACACCTGGAACGACCTGAGCGAAGAGCACAAGCGCGCCTTTATCGATGCGGCTGCGGAAGGTCTCGCCTGGACCGTGATCAACTACTACGCCGAAAACGCCGTTTTCCTGGATGATCCGGCGAGCGGCGGGGTGGAGCTGGTCGAGCCGGACGAGGCGCTCGCCGAAGCGTCGGCGAAGTTCCAGCATGAGGATCTCAACACAGTCGCGGAGAAAGCGATCGCCGACTATGGGATCGACGACGCCAACGCGCGCGTGGAGACGGTCCGCGAGCTCGTGACCAAGTGGGAAGGTCTGACGGAAGGTCTCGACACCGAAGATCCCGACGCGGTGGCAACGCTTCTGAAGCGGGAAGTGTTCGATAAGATCAATCCGGATTCGCTCTAATTTAAAGGCGCTCGATATTCAATAAATTGAGGTAGCCTCGTTCAGATTTATTCAATTTGAACGAGGCTACCTCTAGAGCGCTCGGGAGAGATCTGTCGCGATGATCATAATCGGCAAGGCGCTGCGCTGGCTCGCCCAGGGCTGCGCATTCGTGGCGGCGGCGGCGGTCGTCTTGATGATGCTGCAGATCGCCGTCGATGTGACGTTGAAGAACCTGTTCAATCTTCATGTCCCGCTGACCGCGACGCTCGTCACCAAGTGGTACATGGTTGCTGCGGCGTTCCTGCCACTCGGCCTCGTCGAAATGCTCGACCGGAATATCTCCGTCGAGATCGTCTACCAGCACTTTTCCCGCAGATGGCGTCGCATTGTCGGCGGCGCGGTTTGCCTGCTCGCGGTCGCGACGGTCTGCATCATGGTCGTGCCGCTGTGGGACGAGGCGGTGGAGCGGATGGAGGCCGGCAGCTTCATCGTCGAAAACGGGCGCCACCTCTCCGTCTGGGAGACCTACTTCTTCCTGCCGGTCGGTTTCGCCGTGTTCGGGGCGGTGCTCGCCTACCGGGTCGCCGTGCTCTGGGGCGGCTTTGCGAGCGGAATGGGAGAGACGCCGATCGATGCGGATGCCGATCAGACCGTCGATCCGATTGAGGAAGGCATCTGATCCGTGAGCGGTGAACTCATCGGCCTTATCGGCCTTGCCGTCGTTCTGTTGCTTCTGGTGCTGCGCACGCCGATCGGGATCAGCCTGATCGCGGTCAGCTTCACCGGCATTTATATCCTGCTTGGTCCGCGCCCCGCCTTGGGCATGCTGGCGACGCTGCCTTACGATTTCGCGGCCAAGTGGACGCTGTCCTCGGTGCCGATGTTCCTGCTGATGGGTTTCGTCTGCTACCACGCCGGCCTCACGCGCGGGCTGTTCGAGGCGGCGCGCAGTCTGCTCGCCTGGTTGCCGGGCGGCTTGGCGGTCGCCTCGGTCTGGGGAGCTGCGGGGTTCGCGGCGGTGACGGGCTCGTCGATTGCCTGCGCGGCGGCGATGGGGCGGATCGCCGTGCCGGAAATGCTACGGGCCAAGTACAGCCCGGCGCTTGCCACCGGCACGGTCGCGGCGGCCGGCACTCTCGGCGCGCTGATCCCGCCTTCGATCCTGATGATCCTGTTCGGCATCTTCGCCGAAGTGCCGATCTCCAAGCTGTTCCTGGGCGGCGTCGGTGCCGGGCTGATCACGGCGCTGCTCTATATGAGCGTGATCATCATCGTCGCTACGGTTCGCCCCGATTTCGCGCCGCGATCCGATACGACGGATTCCTTCAGCGAACGCATTCGCCTTTTGCGGCAAACTTGGCCGGTCGTGCTTCTGCTCCTCATCGTCATAGGGGGCATGTTCTTCGGCCTGTTCACCGCCACCGAAGCGGGAGCCGTGGGCGCGCTGGCGGCGATCCTGATCGCGATGGGGCGGCGCTCTCTCGGCTGGAAAGGCTTTTGGGAGGCGCTGAAGGAGACCATCGTCGCGACCGCGTCGCTGTTTCTGATTGCCGTCGGCGCGACCCTTCTCACGCGCTTTCTGACGCTGTCCGGCGCCGGCGATTTCATCGCCGACGGCATCATCGCGATGAACGCGAGTCCGTTGGCGCTGCTGCTGGGCCTGTGCCTGATCTACCTGTTGATGGGCATGTTCCTCGATCCGCTCGGCGCCATGCTGCTGACGCTGCCGGTGGTGCTGCCGATCCTCGATGGCTCCGGCATCGACCTGATCTGGTTCGGCGTGTTCCTGGTGAAGTTCCTTGAGATCGGGATGATCACGCCGCCGATCGGGCTGAACGTGTTCGTGCTCAAAGGGGTGATCGGCCCGTCGGTGTCGCTGACTACGATCTTCCGGGGGATCTTCCTGTTCCTGCTCGCCGACGCCATCGCCGTGGCGATCTTCATCGCCTTTCCGGCGACGATCACCTGGCTGCCGCAGTTAATGGAGTGAGGCGCGTGGAATCCCGAGACTTCGTTGTGGTGGAGGCGCCGGCGCCGGGCATCGCGCTGGTGCGGCTTGCCCGCCCTGATCGCATGAACGCGCTGTCCATGGCGCTCTCCGAGCAACTGCTTTCCGTGTTGGAGGAGATCCGGAACGATCCAACGATCGCCACCGTCGTGCTGACGGGGGAGGGGCGGGGCTTCTGCGCCGGCGGCGACGTCAAGGAGATGATGTTGAACCGGGGCAAGACGCTGGCCCAGCGCCATGCCGATCTGGCTCTCATGCATCGCATTCCGGCCTGTATCGCCGAGATGCCGCAAGTGGTCGTGGCGGCGGTGAACGGGTTCGCCTACGGCGCCGGCTTTGCCCTGGCGCTGAGCTGCGACCTGGTTCTGGCGGCACGGACGGCCCGCTTCGGGACCGCTTTTCTCAAGCAGGGGTTGGTGAGCGATTTCGGCCTGTCCTATCAGCTCACCCGGTTGGCGGGGCCGGCCGCGGCGCGTCGGATCGTGTTCCTGGACGAGGTGCTCGATGCCGATCGGGCTCAGGCACTCGGTCTGATTTCGGAGATGCTCGCCGTCGAGGACCTTCAACCGAGGGCGGTCGCGATCGCCGCAAAGATCGCCGACTGGCCGGGCGATGCGCGGGCCGCGATGAAAGGTCTTCTGCGACGGGCGGAGACCCGCTCCCATCAACAGATGCTCGACAACGAGGCGGAGTTGCAGGGCCGCTTCATCCTGTCGCGCGAGCACGCGGCGGCGGTCGACGCCTTTCACCGGAAATGACGTGAGGCGCCGAAGCGCTTCGAAGGAAGGATGGATATGACAGTCGAACTTCGCCGGCCGCCGTATACGGCGGAAGCGTTGCGGCCGCTTATTGCGCCCAAAAGCGTTGCCGTCGTCGGGGCGTCGCCGCGCCAGGGCTCCTTTGGCGGGCGGACCGCGGAGAATATGGCGGGGTTCGATGGCGCGCTCTATCTCGTGAACGCCAAATATCCGGAGATCGACGGCACGATCTGCTACCCCTCCCTCGCCGATTTGCCCGAGGTGCCGGATCTGGCGGTTCTCACGACACCGGCCGCCAGCGTGGAGGGCCTGCTGGAGGAGTGCATCGCTGCCCGGGTGCCGGCGGTTCTGGTCTATGCCTCCGGCTTTGCCGAGCTCGGGGATCGTGACAGCGTCGCTGTTCAGGAGCGGATCGCTCGCCGCGCGCGTGAGGCCGGAATCCGCTTGCTCGGCCCGAACTGCGTGGGCCTCCTGAACTACACCAGCGGCGCGCGGATCAGCTTTGCCGGCGTGCCGGAAGGGCGCCACCAAGGCGGTCCGGCAATCGGGCTGATCAGCCAGTCCGGCGCGCTCGGCTTCGCGCTCGCCCAAGCGATGGATCGCGGCGTCGGCTTCAGCCACGTTCTGAGCTGCGGAAACTCTGCGGATGTGGACGTGGCGGACTGGGTCGCGGCCCTTGCTGAGGACCCGTCGTGCACGGCGATCGCCTGCGTCTTCGAGGGTGTCGCGGAGCCCTTGAAATTCTTGCGCGCGGCGGAGGTGGCGCGCGCGCAAGACAAGCCGTTGATCGTGATGAAGATGGCGACGGGCGAGCGCGGATCGGCGGTGGCGATGTCGCACACCGGCTCGCTTGCCGGCTCGTCCGCGCTTTGGAACGCGCTGTTTGAGCGGGCGGGCGCCATCGTCGTGGAGGATTTCGAGGCGCTGATCGAGGCGGCCTGGTTCTTTGCCAAGGCGCCGCCGCCGACGGCGCCGGGCGTCGCGGTGCTGACCGGCTCGGGCGGAGCGGCGATCATGGCGGCCGACGCCAGCGAGGCCACCGGTCTGCCGTTGCCGCAGCCGTCGCCGGACGCGCTGAGTCGTCTGAAGGAGCTGTTGCCGCCGTTCGTGCCCGCCCAGAACCCGTGCGACGTCACCGCCGGCGTGATCAACGACGTGGACACGCTGCTCGCCTCGGCCGACACGCTGATGGGCGATCCGAATTTCGGTGCTCTGATCTTTGGCTATGCCTATGCCTACGAGACCGCCACGGCGCGCCAGCCCAAGCTCAGCGCGATCGCGGCCAAGCACGGCAAACCGCTGATCTATCTCTGGCTGACGCAGCTTCTGGAAGGGCCGGGGACGATCGAGGCCGAGCGCGATCCGAACGTCGCCGTCTTCCGCTCCATCCGCCGTGCCTTTTTCGCCCTCAAAGCCTGGAGCGATCGAGCGTCCCGGCCGCAGAGTACGGTTGCGACCGCACCTCCGGCCCGTCCCGAAAGCGCGCGCGAAGCGGCGGCCGCGATCCTCGCGCGGGAGGCCGGTCCGGTGCTGGCGGAGCGGGCCTCCAAGGAGCTGCTTGCGGCTTATGGGCTCGCCGTGCCGGCGGAGCGCCTGGTAACGAGCGCCGATGATGCGGCGCAAGCGGCCGCGGAGATCGGCTTCCCGGTTGTCTTGAAGGTCGAGAGCCCGGATATCCCGCATAAGACCGATGCCGGCGGCGTCCTTCTGGGTGTCGACAGCGCGGCGGCGGCGCGGGTCGGATTTGAGCAGATCCTTGCCCGGTGCGGCGCGGCGGAGCCGAGCGCGCGGATCGACGGGGTGCTGGTGCAGGAAATGGTGCCGGCCGGGCTCGAGGTGATCGTCGGATGCCGCAACGTTCCGGGCTTCGGCCCGACCGTGACCGTCGGCATGGGCGGGGTGTTGACCGAGCTGCTTTCCGACGCCGCGACGGACCTCGCCCCGATTTCGCCGGAGGAGGCGGAAGCCATGATCCGCCGGCTTCGCGGCGCCCGGCTTTTCCAGGGCTACCGCGGCTCCGCGCCGCTCCCGGTCCGCATGCTGTCAGAGTGTGTCGCGGCGGTGTCGCAGATCGCGGCCGATTTTCCGGAGATCGAAGAGCTGGACGTGAACCCGGTCATCTGCCTGCCGGACCGGATCGTCGCCGTCGACGGCCTGGTGCGCACGGCGGGCGGGAAAGCGGGCTGATCGCCGGGGCCGGCCGTTTCTCCGTCCGCGCTTAAACCTCAGGCCGCCGCGCCCCAGAGCGCGTCGGCAAGTGCGGCGGTCTGGGTGTCCGCGCCACCGAGTTCCGAGACCAGCGCCTTGAGCCGGTAGCTCCACAGATGGAGCGGATATTCCAGCGTCATTCCGGTCGCGCCGTGGAACTGGTGCAGCTCGTGGGCGGCTTGGGTCGCCGCGTCCTGGGCGTAGCCGCAGGCAATCAGCGCGTCTTCCGGTGCGTCGTTCGAGGCCGCCCGGAGGGTCAGCCACTTCAATGTGTGGCTGAGAACGGCGACTTCCGCCAACCGGTGCTTCACCGCCTGGAAGGCGCCGATCGGTTGCCCGAATTGCTTGCGCTGGGTGACGTAGTCGATGGTGAGCGCGAGGCCGCCGTCGAGCGCCGCCCAGATTTCCGCCGCGATCGCCACCTGCCATTGCCGCCGCAGCGCATTCGCGTCGACGTCGCGTGCGACGGCCCGGTCGAGTGCTTCTGAGGACAGCCGGCCATAAGGGTAGGCGAACAGCGAGGCGATCGGGGTGACGTCGCTGGGCGCAAGCTCCAACGTCTTGACCGCACCATCCTCGATCAGGACCAGCGTCTTGGCCTGCGGCAGGAACCGGATCGGCCGGTTTGTGCGGTCGGCAAGCGCGATCGGGCGCGGGACCTCCGGAAAGAACTGAGGCCGCACCATCGTCGACGCGGCAACCTCCACGCACACCGGAAGCTTGGCGATCTCCATCGTGACCAGGGCGGCCGTCTGCAGTCCGAGCTCGGGATCGGTGCTGACTTCGTGAAAGCCGGATTCCGCCAGTTCCGCGTCGAGCGTCTCACTGTAGACGAAGCTCTCGTCGTGCAGCATCGGCGGCGTCCTGAAGCGCTCGGCAAGGCCGAGAACCGCGGTTTCCACGGTCGTCTGATAGTCGGAGAGCTGGTATTCCACGGGCGTGTCACTTTGCTGGAGTTGCTCGGGAGCCGATCAGCTTTTCAAGTAATCGCTGAACCACTCTGACCCATTGTTTTGACGCATTTCCGAACGGCGAACCGGTGTCCGCTTCGCCTGGAAATGCTCTAGCGTGGCAGTGAGAGCAGGTGGTTTGCGATCAGGTTGAGCTGGATTTCCAGCGCGCCGGAGGCGATCCCGGCCACGATGGCGCGCTGGTGATGGGCCTCGATCAGCTTATCGTCGGCCAGGCATTCCGGCACGAACTCGACCACGAATTCCGCGGTCAGCCGCTCCGCCGTAATCACCGCGCGGCGTGCCACGCTCGATTCCGGCGAGGGGGGTTGGCCCCGTGCCCGGTCGTCTAGAACCTTGTAGACCATCATGCGCGCCGCCTCGCACGCCCGAACGGCCCGCGCCGCGCGCCCGCGCACCAGCTCGGACGTAAAGTCGCCTTGTGCCTTCAGCCGCTCCACCGCGCGTTCGATCACCCTTAGGGCAAGCGCGTAGCGCGGGATGCCGACGCGCTCGTTGCTGAGCGCGAAGGTGATGATTTCCCAGGCAGCGCCTTCCTCGCCCAGCCGGGCGGTTTCGGGAATGTCGACATCGTCGAAGAAGACTTCATGGATGTCGCCCTCCCCAATCAGGCTCGGAATCGGCCGCACCGTGATGCCGGGCGTGTCCATCGGCACCAGGAAAACGGCAATTCCCGCTTTGCCTTCGCCGGTGCGGGCGAGCAGAAAGCAGGTGTCGGCGAAGGTCGCGTAGGAGGTCCAGATCTTCTGGCCGTTGATACGGTAGCCGTCGCCGCGCCGCTCCGCGCGGGTGCGCAGGGAGGCGAGGTCCGACCCCGCGCCCGGCTCGGAGAAGCCCTGGCACCAGAGCGTTCGCCCCTCCGCCATCGGCGGCACGTAGCGCTCCTTCTGCTCCTGCGTGCCGTATTTGATCAGCGTCACGCCGATCCAATTGACGTTCATGTACTGGCCGCCGCGCGGTTCGCCGGCGATCCACATCTCTTCGCCCAGAATGAAGTGCTCGTAGGCCGTGGCGCCGCTGCCGCCCCATTCCTCCGGCCAGTGTGGGACGAGCAGGCCCTCGGCGGAGAGCTTGCCGCAGAAATCGATGGAGAACTCGTGAATTTCCCGGGAAGCGGGCCCCTTGTGGGCCAGCTCTTCGAAATTCTCCGGCAACTCGCGCGCCAGGAAGTCCCTTACGCGCCCACGAAACGCCTGTTGTTCGTCGGTCCACCGCAGTTGCACGTTCGGGCCTCCCCGCTGGTCTTGTTTTGGCGCACGGCCACGGTATGGTCGCTTCAAAGATTCCTATATTATGGAATTTTTAAAGCGTTCCCGCCGACGCTTTCTCGTAAAAAGCAATAGCAGTGCCTTTGAGTGCCTTGCAAGCGGGGATCACGTATACCGTATTGTGGAATATTTATTGCCCGGTGCGGGCGATGCGACAAGGCGGAGTTGGAAGCTGGCCAGGTTCGGTTCGTAATAGCCTCAAACATTCCATAATATGATCGATTTGATTGCCGTTCCCACCTGTTTCGTCTGGTTTTCTTCAGAAAACAGGGATCTTTGGCGCCGGCGGCCTCTCGATTATTGCCATTATGTAGGCATGTGGTAGGTCAAAGAAAATGCCGGCTATCACAGCGAGGCAGGGTCAAGAAGGGGAGGTCGCGATGGGGCGGATGTCGTCGAAGGGGCCGCGCGATGGCGGGTTCGGTCGTGCGGCGTAGGTCAGCGGACGGTTGGGTTCTGCCGCCGCTGGATGCCGCCGCGCCGGACTATCTCACGTCGGGGATATGGACGCGGGAGACGGTCGCCGACGTTGCGCGTGCCCGTGTGGCCGAGGCGCCGGATCGGCTCATCATTGCCGACGATACTGTCAAGCTGTCTCGGCGCGAGCTTTATGAGCAAGCGGTGCGTCTTGGCGAGGCCTTGAGCGCCCGAGGGCTGGGGCCGGGCTCAGTGGTGGCGTTCCAGCTTCCGAACTGGCACGAGGCCTGCGTCATCAGCACGGCATCGGCGCTTTACGGATTTGTGCTGTGCCCTCTGCTGATGATGTATCGCGAACGCGAGCTCGGTTTCGTCCTCGCCGAAACCGGTTGCGATGCCCTGTTTTTGCCGGGCGCCTTTCGCGGGTTCGACTATCGAGGCCTGTACGATCGGGTCGCGTCCGGGCTGGTGGCGGGTCCCCAGGTCTTTTCCGTCCGCGATCCGGAGCGTCCGCAGGCTTCCTATGAGCGTCTGCTCGCCGAGCCGGGGGTGGGGGCGCCGCTTCCCGACGTGGATCCGGAGAGCATCAAGTTCGTGGTCTTCACTTCCGGAACCACCGGTCGGCCGAAAGGGGTGCTCCACAGCCACTATACGGCCCATGCGACCGTGTTGCGGAGCGCGCGTTTTTGGGGGCTGGACGCGAGCGACCATCTGCTTGTGCCGTCGCCCGTCGGCCATGTCGGCGGCTCGCTCTACGCTTTTGAGCTTCCCTGGTTCACGGGCGCGTCCGCGCGGTTGATGGAGGCCTGGGATGCCGCGCATGCGGCCGAGCTGATCGAACGGCACGGAGGCACGTTCTGTGCGGGCGCCACGCCCTTTCTGCAGGGGCTGGTGCAGGAAGCGCGCAGTCGGAACAGCACTTTGCCGACGCTGCGCCGCTTCATCTGTGGCGGCGCGAGCGTGCCGGAAGGGTTGGTGGAGGAGGCGTGCGCGGTGTTTGAGGCGGCGGTGGTCTCCCGCGCCTATGGCTCGTCCGAAGTGCCGCTGGTCTGTCCCGGCGTTCGCGATCGCGCGGATGCTGCCCATGGTCGGACGACCGATGGCGAGATCGATGCCGACGTCTTGATTCTCGATGGTGCCGGAAAGCCGCAGCCGTCGGGGCAGGAGGGCGATATCGTCGTCCGTTCGCCGAGCGCGTTCATTGGCTATCTGGAGAGTGAGGACGAGGCGGGGCAATTCACCGACGACGGCTATTTCCGGATGGGGGACATGGGCGTGGTCGTCGACGACGCCTATCTGAAGATCACCGGCCGGCGGAAGGAGCTGATCATTCGGCTGGGCGAGAATATCAGCCCGCTCGAAATCGAGACGGCGCTTCTGCAATGTGAAGCGGTGAAACGGGTGGCGGTGGTCGGACTATCCGATCCGCGCACGGGCGAGCGGGCGGTCGCGTTCGTTGAGCTGCATCCCGGTCATCGGCTCGGTTTTGCCGACATGCAGGCCTATCTCCAGGCCTATGGCCTCGCCAAGCAGAAGTTTCCGGAAGAACTCTGTGTGCTGGAGCGGCTGCCGACCAACTCTGTCGGGAAGGTCATGAAGCTTGATTTGAAGCGGCTGGCGGAGGAGGACGTGCCGGGTGCCTTCACCTCTCGTGAGGGGCGGCAGCGGGCATAAGCGTTCGTTCCTTTGCGTGTTTGTTGTGGCGCCCGGGGTGAAAGTGGGGTCTTCGTTTGGCGGAAGGTGTGATGGTTGAGACGGATGGAAAGGCTCACGGGACGCAGGCGATCCGGCGTGCGGCGGGAATGCTGCGCTTCGTGGCGAGCGGATCGGGCGCCGGCGTCAGCCTGAACGACGTCTCCAAGGCGATGGAGCTGTCGCGATCCACCGCGCATCGCATCCTGAAATGCCTGGTGGAAGAGGGGCTCCTGGAGACCGATGAGACCGGCCGGCGCTACCGGGTCGGCGCGCTGACCTACGAGCTGGGGCTGGCGGCGAGCGGCCGCCGTCTGGAGGTGCTGCGTTGGCGCGACACGGTCGACCGTTTGGGCCGAGAGACCGGGGCGACGATGTACCTGATGGGGCGGACGGGTTTGGACTCCGTCTGCCTCTACAAGGCGGACGGCACGGGGGTGGTCCGGGTGTTCCCCGTGGAAGTCGGCCAGCGCCGTCCGCTTGGGGTGGGGGCTGGCGCGACGGCGCTGCTTGCGGGGGCGCCCGACGATGAGGTGGATCGGATCCTGGCGGCGATCGCGCCGGAGCTCGGAGCCTATCCATCCATCACGGCGGAGACGATCCGGGCGGATATTGCGAAGGCGCGCCGCACCGGCGTTGCCGAGAGCCTCGGCCAGGTGGTGTCGGAAGCCTACGGCTTGGGCGTTGCGATTCCGTCGGGGCAGGGCGCAGGAACGCTGGCGCTGAGCCTTGCGGCGCATCGCTCGCTTGCGGTTCCCGAGCGCACGGCGGTGTGGAAGCGGCTGCTTCTGGAGGCGGCCCGTACCCCGCACCAGGAAGGCGCCGTCGACGTTCATAACGACCTCTAAGGGCGGCGTTCGCCAGACGCAGTTGCCCGGAACACGCGCAAATCACTGATAAGGGGCAGCTTCATGAAGGAAGCCTGGGAAGACGCCTACACCATGCTGCGGTTTGAGCGCCGTGGCCGGATATTGACCATCGTTCTCGACGATCCGGAGCGGCTGAATGCCGTAAACCCGGCGATGCATCACGAGTTGGCGCGGGTCTTCCTCGATGCGGCCGACGATGCCGGCAGCGACATTATCGTCCTGACCGGTGCGGGCCGGGCCTTTTCCGCCGGTGGCGATCTTGTGCGGATGAAGGAGGTGGCGCGCGCGCCGGCGACCTTCCTTTCCGATCTGCCGTCGGCCAAGCGGGTCATTTTCTCGCTGCTCGATCTTGAAAAGCCGATCGTCGCCCGGATCAACGGCCCCGCCGTCGGCCTTGGCGCCACGCTGGCGCTTTGCTGCGACGTCTCCTTCATGGCCGACACGGCGAAGATCGGCGATCCGCACGTGGCGGCCGGGCTCGTCGCCGGCGACGGGGGTGCTGCGATTTGGCCGCAGCTCGTCGGTTTCGCGCGCGCGAAGGAATATCTCATGACCGGCGATCTTCTGGATGGATCGACGGCGGAGAAGATCGGGCTCGTCAATCACTGCGTGCCGGCCGGCGAGCTCGACCAGCATGTCGATGCCTTCTGCGATCGGCTGGCCGCGGGCGCGACCCGTGCCATCCGTTGGACCAAGACGGTCGCCAACGCCGAACTGAAGCGGATCGCCGGCGCCGCCCTCGATGCCGGTCTCGCCTACGAGGCGCTGAGCGTTCACTCCAAGGACCATGGCGAGGCGGTGGACGCGTTTTTGGAAAAGCGCCGTCCTAACTTCACTGGAGAGTAGTTCTGGGCGATCGGGATGCGTCTCCCATAATATGAGAGTTTCTGAATTTCAGCCTTGGTTGGGCGGATGGGCGCGTTTCGGCGGAGAGCGGGGTTTTCCCGAAACAATATCGGAAAACTGGGAATTTTCAGTCCGTCTTGATGCGATAGGGGCGCGCATCTGCTCCGGATTAATGTCCTGAAATATGGACATCGATCCTCAATGTGGTAGGGGTGGTGGAAAGGCTCAGGCCGTCCGATGGAACGTTCGCGCGGGGCGGTCGTCACAAGAGTCGTCGGGGGATGCCCACGTGAAATTCGAGCTGAGCGACGAGGATCATGCGTTTCGGGCCGCCGCTCGGGCGTGGCTGGTGGAGAACGTGCCGTCCGAACCGGCGCCTCATGACGGCCAGCCGGCTCGGGAGTTTGCCCTGTCCTGGTTGCGGCGCCGGCATGCGGCCGGTTGGTCCGGGATCGCCTGGCCGAAGGCCTATGGCGGGCTCGGTCTTTCCTATGAGCGTCAGATCGCCTGGCATGAAGAGAGCGTGATCGCCGGTGCCCCGAGCCCGCTCGATCCGACCTTCGTCAGCGTCAATCATGCCGGTCCCACCCTGATTGCCTGTGGTACCGAGGAGCAGAAGGCATTTCACCTGCCGAAGATCCTTTCGGGCGAGGTGGTCTGGTGCCAGGGCTTTTCCGAACCGGATTCCGGTTCGGATCTGGCAAGTCTGCGGACGTTCGGCCGGGTCGAGGGCGATCATCTCATCGTCAACGGGCAGAAGATCTGGTCGACCTACGCCGACATCGCCGACTATCAGGAATTGCTCATTCGCACCGAGCCGGGATCGGAGCGCCAGGCCGGTCTGAGCTGGGTCATCTGCGATATGTCCGCGCCGGGCATCACGGTGCAACCGATCGGCAACATCGCCGGTGCGCACCATTTCGCGCAGGTCTTCTACGACGATGTGCGCATTCCCCTCTCCAACGTCGTCGGCGGTCTCAACAACGGCTGGAAGACGGCGATGACGACGCTCGGTTTCGAGCGCGCAACGGCCGCGACAGCACTGCAAATCGAGCTTTCGGCGAAAGTGGAAGCGCTTCTCAGATTTGCCGAGGTGCAGGGCGATGGCGGCTTTGCGCACGAGCTTGCCTCTGCGCGCGCAGAGGCGGCGGCGTTGCGCGCGCTAACCTACCGCACGCTCTTCAAAGATCCGACGACGCCGTTCGACGGGTCGATGGTTCGGCTCTTCTTCGCCGAGCTCGCCCAGCGCATCCACCGGCTGGGCATGCAGCTTTACGGCCCGGAAAATGCCGACTGCGACCGGCTTTCCGGCTGGGTTTACGCCTATCTGGAGGCCTTCAGCGAGACGATCGCCGGCGGCACGGCGGAGATCCAGCGCAACATCATCGGCGAGCGTATCCTCGGCCTGCCGCGTGGAGGAAACCGGTGACGATCGACCTCAACCTTGCCGAAGAGCAGCGCCAGATCGTCGGATCGCTCCGCGAGATGCTGGCGGACCGGTTCCCGGTGGCGCGGCTGCGCGACACCGCGCGCCATACTCAGCAGGACCGCTTCGCGCTGGCCGCCGTCGCCGAATTCGGCGCGATTGGGCTGGCGCGTCCTGATGAGGAGGGCGGGCTCGGCCTCTCCATCGTGGAGGAGGTGTTGGTTCATGTGGAGCTCGGCCGCGCGCTGGTCTCTCCAGGGGCGCTCGCTGCCGGCGTAGCGGTCCGGATCGCCTCGGCTGCGGGGCTTCCCGACCTGGCGGACACCCTGTCGGAGGGGAGCCGGCGCGCTTGTCTTGCCAACGCGGTCGGGGCGCTCGACATGGACGCGCCCGAAGGGGCGGCCCTTCTCTTGTTCGATTGGCAGGACTGCGACGCGGCCGTGGTGTGGACCGAGGCGGGCGCGCTTCTGCTCGACCCGCGAAAGCTGGAGATTTCGCCCTGTTCCGCGACCGACCGGACCGTGAGCGCGGGCCGTGCCGTCCTCGTCGGAGATGCCGTCCTGGCGGGCGTCTCGGCGAAGGATGTGCCGGTCGCTCGCCTGGCGCAATTGCTGGTCTCCGCCCAGCTTCTGGGCATCTGCGAGGCGACCCGCGACATGGCGGTCGACTATGCCAAGGTGCGCACCCAGTTCGGCCAGCCGATCGGGGCCTTCCAGGCGGTCAAGCACCATTGCGCCAACATGGCGATCAATGCGGAAGTCCTGTCGGCGCAGCTCCTGTTCGCGGCGATTGCCGAACGCGACGGCTGGGAGGACGCGCCGTTCCAGTCCGGGGCTGCATGTCAGCTCGCCGCGCGTCACGCGATCGCCAATGCGTCCGCGACGATCCAGGTCCACGGCGGCATCGGCTTCAGCGATGAATGCGATGCCCACCTGTTTCTGCTGCGGGCCAATCTGCTGGAAATGATCGGTGGCCCTCCGCGCCGCACGGAGGCGGCGTTCCTGCGCACGCCGTTCCCGCAATTCGCCTCGAGCGGCCCGGATCTTGGGGCTGCGAGGGCGTTCGGATAGGGCCGCCCTCTCGGCTCCTCTTGGAGCAAGGTCGGCAGTCGGTGGGGCTTCGAAGGCGCGAGGCCGCCAAAAAGACCGGTGGAATGTAATCCGCCTGGGTCGCTCTGCAGCATTGTCCCTGCTGCTATTCCTTGAAACGGCTATTTGTCGACGCACGAGCTCGGCATGCGACTCGACGCGGCAAGCGAGGCGTCCGAAACAGCATGAGCAAAGGAGGAGCAGACACCATGGACCTGAACAGAGTGCTCGCCGAGGTCGATGCGCGGGAAGGTGAGCTGGTCGACCTCCTCTGTAAGCTGATTGCGTTCGAGACGCCTGCGCCGCCTGCGCGCAACACCGCCGGCGTTCAGCGCTTTGTCGCCGATCGCTTGGCGGCGATGGGCTTTGCGATCGACATGTGGGATGTCTACCCGAACGACCCCAACGTCGTCGGCACGCTTAAGGGCGCGCACGGCGACAGCCACAAGAGCTTGATCATCAACGGTCATGTTGACGTCGCCGAGGTGAGCCCGGAGGAGGCCTGGGCGACCGGGCCGTTCCAGCCATTCGTGAAGGATGGGGCCGTGATCGGCCGCGGCGCGGCGGATATGAAGGGTGGCGTCGCCGGTGCGCTCTTTGCCCTCAAACTCCTGCGCGACGCTGGCGTTGCGTTTCCCGGCGACGTCATCTTTGAATCGGTGATCGGCGAAGAGGTCGGCGAGGCCGGCACGTTGCAATGCTGCAAGCGCGGTTACACTGCCGATCTCGCCCTCGTCGTCGACACCTCCGATCTGCACATCCAGGGGCAGGGCGGCGTGATCACCGGTTGGATCACGGTGAAAAGCCCGCAGACCTTCCACGACGGCACCCGGCGCAACATGATCCACGCCGGCGGTGGGCTTGTCGGGGCGAGCGCCATCGAGAAGATGATGAAGATCATCGCGGGTCTCCAGGAGCTGGAGCGTCACTGGGCCATCACCAAGAGCTTTCCAGGTTGTCCGCCCGGCACCACAACGATCAACCCGGCGGTGATCGAGGGCGGCCGCCACGCCGCTTTCATCGCCGACGAGTGCCGGTTGTGGATCACCGTGCATTTCTATCCCGATGAGACCCATCAGCAGGTCGTGGAGGAGATCGAGACCCACATTCGCGCAGTGGCGGCCGCCGATATCTGGCTGCGCGACAACCCGCCGACCTTCGAATGGGGCGGCACTTCGATGATCGAGGATCGGGGCGAAATCTTTCCGTCGCTGAACGTCGATCCCGACCATCCCGGCATCAAGCTTCTGTCCGCCACCCATGAAGGCGTGTTCGGGACGCCGCCGGAGCTGGACGTCTCGCCCTCGGTAACCGATGGCGGCTGGATGGGGGATGCTGGCATTCCGGCAGCGATCTACGGACCGGGCGAACTCCAGCATGCCCATTCGGTCAACGAGCAGGTCTCGATCGAGCAGTTGAAGAGCTACACCAAGGTGCTGGTGCGTTTTATCCACGACTGGTCGAACACGCCGCGAGATTGATCGTCCGTGTCGTCGCCGGGTGCGCCGAGCCCGCCGTCTCTACGTCATATGGTCGGTTCGGCCGGCTTGCGCACGGCGCCCCAAAGCGCCTGATCTGGGTCGGCAAGGCCGGCGGCACCCTTCGATCAGGGGTTGGATCTATTTGCCGGCGAAACGCTCTATGCGGTGGAGCGCGGGGCCGTGAGATAGGTCATCACGACATCGACCGCATGGGCGCGGCGTTGCGCCAGCCATTCGGCCTCGCCGAGATCGCGTTGGAACATCGCGGACAGCGTGTGGCGCTGGGCAAGATGCGTGATGCACAGCGATAGAATCGTCACGTACATCTGAGCCGGATCGATATAGATTTTGAACACGCCGCTTTTCAGGCCGCGGGCGAGAAGGTCGTCGATGGCTTCCACCAGCGGCAGCGTCGTGTCGGAGACCATGGGGAGCTTTCGCGCGAACCGGCCGCACGCCATGTTCTCATTGCGGATGATCGCCACGAAGTCCGGATTGTCGCGGAGATAGTCGAAGGTAAACTCGACGAGCCGCCGGATTCCCTCTTCGGGCAATAGGGTGGTCAGGTCGAGCTGCTGCTCCATCGCCCGGATCCCGGCGTAGGTGTCCTCTAGCGCCGCAAGATAGAGCTCTTCCTTGCCGCCGAAATAGCGGTAGATCATCTGCACATTGGCTTCCGAAGCGCGCGAGATCTGATCGATCCTGGCGCCGCTCAGCCCATGCTCTGCAAAGGCGTGGCGAGCCGCGTCGAGAATGCGCCGGCGCGTCGCTTCGGCATCTCGCTTGTGAGGCGCCCGCCGGGACGGCTTGGTCTTTTGGGTCGTCACGTAATCCGTATCCTTCGTGGTCGACACTACTCTTAGCTTTATTCCGCTTTTCATTGAATCGCGGAATGGGGCTAAGTCTTTGTTTTGACGCGTTTCCGGACGCCGAGTCGGCTTTGGTCCACAGGGGCTGCGCGCTCGGGCGGAGAGAGACCTCGCCCGTCACGACTCTGCTGGCAAGTCTTTGCCGTTTCAGGCGCCGGAGCGTTCGTCTTCGTGAGCCCATAGCCTTTTGCGCCTTCTGGCGCCCGCCGATGCCTGCAATTGAGGCACGTGGCGTCTGATTGAACATCGCTGATTTGCGTACGACGGTTTCCGCCCGCCGCCGATAGAAACACGACCGTGCAAATACGTATGTAAAAATTTGCTTACACGCTGGCTTTCTTCCCTGTCGAGCATCTTCGATCCAGGTACGGCGCGCATTTTGGCCCGGCCGTTGCACACGTCTCTCTGGCTGGCAGGTGCGATTGCGCCTGTGGGCATCAATCCGAAAGGGGAGAGCAGACATGAAGACACTCTTGAGGCTCAGAATGTTGCCGGCCGCAGTCGGCATGTCCATCGCCGCACTCGGCCTCGCCGGGGCGGCAGGCACGGTGCAGGCCGCCGACCCAATCAAGTTGGGTCATGTCGCTGCTCTCTCGGGCGCATCGGCACAGTCGGGTGAGGCGATCACCCGAGGCCTGCAGATCGCCATCGATGAAATCAATGAGTCCGGCGGTCTTCTCGATGGCCGCATGATCGAGCTCATCCAGCGCGACGATGAATCCAAGCCCCCGAAAGGCCTGATTGCCGCGCGCGAGCTTATCTTCAACGAGGATGTCGCGGCGTTCTTCGGCGGTATCGACTCCCCCGTGTCGCTCGCCATCGCACCGCTCGCCAACCAGGAAAAGACACCCTTTATAGGCGTATGGGCCGCTGCGACCGGCATTACCCGCAATGGGGCGGACCCGAACTACGTCTTCCGGGTTTCCGCGATCGATACCCTCGTCGACGTCAAGCTCCTGGACTATGCCGATAAGAAGTTCGGTGCTTCCAAGGTCGGTCTGATGCTGATCAACAATCCTTGGGGGGAGTCGAACGAAAAGGGTCTGACGGCGGCTGATGAGGAGAACGACGCCGTCGAGATCGTCGGCATCGAGAAGTTCGAGGGAGCCGACGTCGATATGACGCCGCAGCTGACTCGCCTCAAGGAGGCGGGTGCCGAGGCGATCATTCTCGTGGTCAATGCCCCGCCCGGCGCGCAGATGATGAAATCGCGCGAGCGCATGGGATGGGACGTTCCGGTGGTGTCCCATTGGGGGATCTCCGGCGGCCGCTTTCCCGAGCTGGCCGGACCGACGGCTGGAGACGCGCACTTCGTGCAGACCTACTCCTTCTTCGGAGACCAGGGCGAGGTTGGCACTTCGGTGCTTGAGAAGCTCAAGGCGAAATATCCGGAGATCAAAGGGCCCGAGGACGTGTTCTCGCCGGTTGGCACCGCCAACGCCTATGATGCGATGCATCTCCTCGCAATGGCGATCGAGCAGGCCGGCTCTACCGATGGCGATGCCATACGTCAGGCGCTGGAAGACCTCCAAGGCTCCTATCCCGGTCTGATCAAGACCTACGAGAGCCCGTTCTCCGCCGACAATCACGACGCGCTCGGACCGAACGACTACGTCATGGTCCACTACGAGGGCGACAAGGTCGTTCCGACCGAGTGATGCGAGACTTGGCCGGGCGACAGTCAGCGCCCGGCCGCCGTCCGTCTTCGCGACCCGTCAGGCGTCAAATGGAACCCTCATGCTTTTCCTCTCGGCACTGATCACGGGCCTCGGGCTTGGCAGCATGTATGGTCTGCTCGCGCTGGGCTTCTATGTGACCTACGTCGTCTCAAAGACGGTCAACTTCGCGCAGGGCTCCACCATGATGCTCGGCGCGGTGTTGTGTTTCACCTTTTGGGTGACGTTCGGCTGGCCCGCGCCGCTTGCCATCGCGATCGCCCTGATCGGCTGCGCCCTTTGGGGGGTCGCGGTCGAGCGCATCGCTGTGCGGCCCTTCGTGCGACGTCGGTCCGAAGCCTGGCTGATGGCAACGGTCGCGCTCGGCATCGTGCTCGACAACATCGTTCTGTTCACATTCGGCCGCGATCCGCGCGGCATGCCGCCGACGCCTCTCGTCACCGACTCGTTTCTGATCGCAGGGGTCCGGGTTCAGCCTCAACAGGTGCTCATTCCGCTGGTGGGGGTTGGGCTCGCCATCGTGTTCAGCGTGTTCTCCAGGCGGACACGCCACGGGCTTGCCATGCTGGCCGTCGTTCAGAACGAGGGGGCGGCCCGGCTGATGGGGATCAACGTGGGGGTCGCGGTCTCGGCCGCGTTCGCCATGTCGGGCTTCTTCGCGGGTGTGGCCGGCATCCTGATTGCGCCCCTATTCACCATTTCGTCGACCATGGGGACCTTGTTTGGCATCAAGGCCTTCGCCGTCGCGATTCTCGGTGGAATCACAAATCCCTGGGGCGTGATGTGCGCGGGATTGCTCTACGGCGTCGCCGAAGCACTGATCACGGCGACTTTCGGCTCGACCTACACCCAGATTACGGCCTTCTCGCTGGTGATCGTGGCGCTCGCGCTGCGGCCGGAAGGGCTGTTCGGACGAGCGAGCGTCAAGAAGGTATGAAGCTCTCCTCTTTCATCTCCGGCGGTGGTCTCGTCGCGCTGGCGCTGGTCGCGATCTTCAGCGGCAACGGATATCAACTCTACATCCTCTCGCTGGTGGGGCTGACGGCGGTCGTCGGCATTGGTCTCAATATTCTTGTCGGCATGTCGGGCCAGATCTCGCTCGGCCACGTCGCCTTCTATGCGATCGGTTCGTACACGGTCGCGATCCTGACGGTCGATCACGGCGTCAGCTTTTGGGTCGCGCTGCCAATCGCGGGGCTGCTCGCGGGCCTGGCGGGTGGCCTGCTCTCGGTGCCGGCGCTGCGGGTTCGGGGGCCGTATCTGGCGATGATCACCATCGCCTTCGGCTTCATCGTCGAGCAGAGCGCGGCGGAGCTGGACGAGCTCACCGGCGGCTGGAATGGCATCATGGGCATCCGTCCGCCTCAGCTTTTCGGCCTTGGTTTCAGCCAGCGCGAGATTGCGATCCTGGTGCTGGTACTGATGCTGATCTCGCTCTTTGTCTACGCGCTCATCAGCAAGAGCCCTTGGGGCAAGGCGCTCAGGGCTCTCCGCGATTCCGAAGTCGCCGCGCAGTCGATCGGCCTCAATCCGATCCGGCTGCGTTGCGTCGCCTTCGCGCTGTCAGCCGTCTTCGCCGGCATCGCGGGCGGCGTCTACGGGACTATGAGCGGCTTCATCAGTCCGGAGAGCTTTCCGTTTTTCGAATCCATCCTCTTCCTGCTGGTGGTGATGATCGGTGGCGCCGACACGATCCTCGGACCGGTGATCGGCGCGGTGATCGTGGTGCTGCTTCCGGAGGTCTTCTCCTCGCTTGCCGAGTATCGCCTGCTTTTCGTCGGCATCCTGCTGTTGGTCGTGTTGCGCCTGGCGCCGCGCGGCATTGTCGGCAGCGTGCTTGCCCGTTGGCGCCGCTACCGGCCCGATGGCGGTTCCAAAGTCGCCGGCGAGCCGGCTTTCCCGGGGCGCAATGGGCGCGGGCGGCGGCTCGACGTCGAGGATGTCTCGATTTCTTTCGGTGGCGTGAAGGCGGTGCAGGGGCTGAGCCTCTCCGCGGAGCCGGGACGCATAACGAGCATCATCGGCCCCAACGGGGCGGGCAAGACGACCGCGCTCAACCTGATTGCGGGGTATTACACGCCGGACA
The DNA here is from genome assembly GCF_040750475.1 of Amorphus sp. 3PC139-8. Classification (NCBI taxonomy): domain Bacteria; kingdom Pseudomonadati; phylum Pseudomonadota; class Alphaproteobacteria; order Hyphomicrobiales; family Amorphaceae; genus Amorphus; species Amorphus sp. 3PC139-8. The sequence continues at coordinate 216,375 of NZ_JABJVY010000002.1, forward strand.
GTGGTCGGGTGATGCTGGGTGACGAGAACCTGACCGGGCTTCCATCGCATCAGGTGGCTCGTGCGGGTGTCGCGCGGACATACCAGACGACGCAGCTTTTCGAGCATATGAGCGTGCTCGACAACCTCCTGATGGCGATGGTGCGCGGGCGCGTTACGGCGAGCGATCTCGGCGTGTCGCTGGAAACGTCTGAGCGACGTCGCAAGGCGGAAAGCCTGCTGGCCTTCGTCGGCTATCGCGGCGATATCCGCGCGCTCGCCGGTGCGCTCGCCCATATCGACAAGCGTCTCGTCGAGATCGCCCGGGCGTTGTCCTTCGATCCCGAAATCGTGCTGCTCGACGAGCCGGCGGCCGGTCTGGGCGAGGAGGACACCGCCCATGTCGCGAGGCTTTTGCAGCAGCTTGCCGAAGCCGGCATCACGGTCATCCTGATCGAGCATGACATGAGTCTCGTGATGGGAATCTCAGATCATGTGCTCGTGCTCGATTCAGGGCGTAAGATCTCCGAGGGCAAGCCGGACCTCGTGCGCAAGGACCCGATGGTGCTTGCGGCCTATCTCGGCGAAGGCGTGGAGGCGATGCCGGTCCGCGCTGTGTCGGAACGTCGGGGCAAGGTTGCTTTTGCTGTCGAGGGGCTGACCGCCTCCTATGGCGCGAGCGAAGTCCTTCACGGCCTCGATCTGAGCGTCTCTACCGGCGAGCTCGTGGCGGTTCTGGGTGCCAACGGAGCCGGAAAGTCGACTCTGATGCGGGCCGTTAGCGGGCTGCACAGGCCCGTCGGGGGCCGGATCGTGTTTCAGGGCGAGGACATCCAGGCTGTGCCTGCGAACCGGATCGCGCGTCGGGGGCTGGTGCTGGTGCCGGAGGGGCGGCAGGTCTTCCCGGAGCTCACCGTCGTCCAGAATATCCGCCTTGGTGCCTATGGTCGCCAACCGGCCGACCTGGATGAGCAGGTCGAACGGATGCTCGACCGTTTTCCGCGCTTGCGCGAACGCCAGGGTCAGCGCGCGGGGCTGCTTTCGGGCGGCGAGCAGCAGATGCTGGCGATCGCGCGCGGTCTCGTTGCCAGACCCGAGGTGCTTCTTCTCGACGAACCGTCGCTCGGTCTGGCGCCGGCCCTGATCCAGGAACTCTACACAATCCTCGCCGAGCTACGGGATGCAGGTGCGACCATCCTTCTGGTCGACCAGATGGCGGAGATGGCACTCGCCATCGCGGACCGCGCCTATGTGCTCTCGTCCGGCACCATCGTCGCCGGCGGAACGCCGACGGAAATCCGCGATAGCCGGCTTCTTGAGGAGGCCTATTTGGGCAGCGCGTCGGCCGCGGTGTCCTGAGCGATTGCGCGAGAACATCGGAAGCGTTGAGGAACGGACTATGGATCTCATCTTGAAGGACGCGCGTCTGCCGGGCGACGCGGAACGCAGCGTGGACATCGGCATTCAGGACGGCCGGATCGCTGCGATTGAGACGAATTTGGCGGCCGAGGGCGAAACGATCGAGCTCGGAGGTCGACTGGTCTCGCCGGGATTTGTGGAAACCCACATCCATCTCGACAAGTCGTGCATCCTAGATCGCTGCTCGTCGCGGCGCGGAGATATCGACGAGGCGATCAGCGAGGTTGCGAAGGCCAAGAAGGATTTCACCGCGGAAGACGTCTACGAGCGGGGCCGGCGGACGGTCGAAAAGTGCCTGCTTCATGGCACCACGCACATGCGCACGCATCTCGAAGTGGACCCGGCCATCGGACTTCGCAGTTTCGAAGGCGTGATGAAGCTGGTCGAGGACTATTCCTGGGCGATCGACATCGAAATCTGCGTGTTCCCGCAGGAAGGGCTGCTGAACTATCCCGGCACCGACGAACTGATGGTCGAGGCCATGAAACGTGGTGCCAAGGTCGTGGGCGCCGCGCCTTACACCGACAGCGATCCGCACGGTCAGATCGACCGGGTTTTCGAGATCGCGCGGGACTTCGATGCCGACATCGACATGCATCTCGATTTTGGGGCCGATAGCTCGAGCCTCGATCTGGATTATGTCTGCGAGCTGGCCGAGCGCCATGGGCGGGGAGGACGCACCGCGATTGGCCACGTCACCAAGCTTGCCTATGTCGAGCCAAACAGGCTGACGGAGATCGCGGGCCGGCTTCGCGATGCCGGCGTCGCCCTGACGGTGCTTCCGTCCACCGATCTCTTTTTGATGGGCCGCGACCGCGACCATGCGCAAACGCGTGGCGTCACGCACGCCCACGCGCTGTTGCACCATGGCGTGAACTGCTCGCTTTCGACGAACAACGTTCTGAACCCGTTCACGCCGTTCGGCGATTGTTCGCTGCTGCGGATGGCCAATCTCAACGCCAACATCTGCCATATCGGCGCGGCGGACGACATCGCCGAATGCTTCAACATGATCACCACGCGCTCGGCAAGGTTGTCGAATTTGCCAGACTATGGGCTGGAGGTCGGTAAGTCGGCGGATCTGGTGGTGATCGACGGGCCGACGACCCAGGCGGCAGTCGCGGAGCTGGCACCTGTTCTCCATGCCTTCAAACGCGGACGCCGGACCCTGACCCGCCAGCCCGCGCAGCTTCATTTTCCCAACCGAGACCACGCATGAGCTTGAAAGCGCACGTTGCCGCAACGCCCGCCGATGACACCCTCGGCGCCTTCTGTCCTGATAACCAGATTGCGCTGAACGGCTCCGGGGAGGGGCCCCTGGCGGGTCTCTCCTTCGCCGCCAAAGACGTCTTCGACATCGCCGGAGCCGTTACCGGAAACGGGCATCCGGACTGGCTGAGGACCCACGCCCCGGCGGCGCGCTCGGCCGATGTGGTCGAGCGCCTGCTGGCGGCCGGCGCAGACCTCGTGGGCAAGACGATCAGCGACGAGCTGGCCTATTCGCTTACCGGCGAGAACTTCCACTATGGCACGCCGCTCAATCCGGCCGATCCCTCGCGCGTGCCGGGTGGCTCGTCGAGCGGCTCGGCCTCGGTTGTGGCGGCAGGAGTGGTTGACTTCGCGCTAGGGTCCGATTGCGGAGGTTCGGTTCGTGTGCCGGCGAGCTACTGCGGCATCCTTGGCATGCGGCCGACGCACGGTCGCATCTCGCTTCAAGGCGCGGTGCCCTTTGCTCCGAGCTTCGACTGCGCGGGATGGTTCGCGCGCGATACCGACATTTTCATGAGGGTGGGGCGGGTCCTTCTGTCGGACGACACTCCGGCCCGTCCGCTGACGCGGCTTCTGTTTCCCGTCGATGCCTTCGCAATGTTGGAGGCCGAGTCACGAGCGTCGCTCGACCAAGCCGTAGAGCGGGTCGCCACGCTTGTCTCGCCGGTCGAGCAGATCGTCCTGGCAAAGGACGGCCTGGATACCTGGTCGGCAACGTTTCGGACCCTTCAGGCCGGTGAGATCTGGCAGTCGATGGGCGGCTGGCTGAACGAGGTGGAGCCGCAGTTCGGCCCAGGCGTGAAAGAGCGCTTCGAGGCGGCGAAGACGGTCGATCCGGACAGCCTGGACCGGGCGAAGGCGCACCGTCGGACGATCGTGGCGGGTCTCGACGCGTTGCTGAGACCCGGTTCAGTCCTGGTTCTTCCGACTGTCCCGCGCGGCGCACCGGAACGAGGGGGCGACGTTGCCGAGATTGAGGTGAGCTATCGCAACAAGGCGATGAACCTCCTGAGCGTTGCCGGTCTCGCCGGACTTCCGCAGATCTCGCTGCCGCTTGCGCGGCACGGCCACCTGCCATTGGGGCTGTCCATCGTCGGATCGCGAGGCAGCGATGTCGATCTTTTGGCGCTGGCAGAGGCCGTCTGTGACCGCTGACGGGGCGCCTGCCTGTCTGCGGATGAAGCAGATTGCATAAATTTTGATCCTGCAAATCAGTTGATCACGTTGCCTTTGCATGTAAGCATTTACTTGCATTTAGCCTAGCGATGAACCGCACGCGCGGTGTGCCCGAACGAGAGGAATATCGTCATGCTCCGTCAATTCTTCGCCGAAGGCCGAGGCACAACGCCTGTCGGCCTCGCTCTGGCCGCCACGCTGATGGTCGGCACGTCGGCTCAGGCGCAGGAGGTTCTCAAATTCCATCACGACCTTCCGGAGGACTCCGCGCAGCACATGGCGGCTGTGCGGTTCGAGGAACTCGTGGAGGACCGTACAAATGGTGCAATCGACGTTCAGATTTTCGCCAACAACGCGCTTGGCGACGACGTCGAAGTCGCTCAACAGATGCAGTTCGGTGCGGTCCAGGCCGCTCCGATTCCCACGGCGAAGCTTTCCAACTTCGCGCCGAGCCTGCAGTTGATCGACCTCCCGTTTCTGTTTCCCAGCCCCGAGGTCACCTACCAGTTCCTCGATTCCGAGGTCGGGATGGAAGTCCTTTCCGACCTTGAGGATTCAGGCTTCGTCGGTGCGATGTTCTGGGAGTCGGGGTTTAAGCAGCTCACCTGCAATCACGAGGTGACGTCTCCGTCAGACCTCGACGGTCACAAGGCCCGGGTAATGGAGAGTCCGCTCCTCATTGCGCAGTTCGAAGAACTCGGCGCGACCGCCATTCCGATCGCTTTCTCTGAAACCTACTCCGCCCTGCAGCAGGGCGTCGTGGAGTGTCAGGAAAACCCGATCGTCTCGATCCTCAAGATGAAATTCTACGAGGTTCAGGATTACATGATGCTGTCGAACCACGGCTATCTCGGCACCGCCATGATCTTCTCCAAGGTCTGGTTCGACGGGCTCGACAAAGAGACTCAGGACATTCTGATGCAGGCGGCACGGGAAGCCGGTGCCTATCAGCGCGAGAAGTCGGCGGAACTCCAGGAAGGCTATCTGCAAGAGATCGCGAGCGCCGGCACGACGGAGATCGTCGAGCTGACGCCGGAGCAGATTTCCGCCTTCTCCGAGGCGATGAAGCCGGTGCACGCCCAGTTTGCCGACAAGATCGGTCCGGACTTGCTCGAGCGCACCTATGCCAAGATCGACGAGCTCAGTGCCCAATGACGGGCGCGTCGGCCGAGAAGGACGTAAGCAATCTGGGCGCCGCCACCAGCGGCGGCGTCCGGACGCTCATGCGCCTGGCGGACAAAGCCCTGACAGCATTTGAGGGTGTGCTGCTCGTTAGTGCCCTTGCCGCGTCCGTGACCTTCCTCGTGGTCGATATCTTCTTGCGGACCGTTTCCAATACCGCGCTTCCGTGGGCGTCGGAGGCAACCCGCTACGCAATCGTCTGGCTCGTCTTCATCGGCGGCAGCCGCGCGACCCGTCTCGGTGCCCACATCACGATCGACGCACTGCCGGAGTTTCTGCCACCGAGCGCAGCACGTGTCGTCACGCGGACGGCATTCGCCGTGTCGTCCGTCGCCTGCGCGCTGCTCGCTTGGTTCGGTGTGAGCCTTGTCAAGAAAATGATGATGTTCCGTCAGCTTTCCCCGTCGCTGGAGATCCCGATGTGGTGGATCTATCTCGCACTTCCCATCGGCTTTGCGCTGATGACGGTGCGTTTCGCGCAGGCCGCCGTCCGGCCTCCCGCCCACCACGCAGGCTCGGCCGCCTGATCCGCCTGGAGTTTGCCGGATGTCCATCGGCTTTGCCGCCGCCATTTCGGGCTTGCTGGCACTAAGCGTTCCGATCTTCGTCGCGCTCTGCCTGCCCGTCATTGCCTTCCTTGCGATGACCACCGCGACGCCGCCGGAGCTGGTGATCCAGCGGCTCTTCTCCGGGGTCGACAAGTTTCCGCTAATGGCGATCCCGTTCTTCATTCTGGCGGGTAACCTCATGGCCAGCGGCGGGCTGTCGCGCCGCCTCACGGATCTTGCCGTTTCTCTGGTTGGAGCACTGCCGGGCGGTCTCGCGATGACCTCGGTTGCGAGTTCGATGTTCTTCAGCGCGATCTCCGGATCCAGCCCCGCCACCGTGGTCGCGGTCGGCAAGATCATGTTGCCGGCGATGAGCGAAGCGGGATACCGCAAGCCGTTCTCGATTGGCCTGCTCATGGGAGCGGGCTCGCTCGGCATCGTCATTCCGCCGTCGATCTTCATGATCGTCTACGGTGCCGTCACCGGCGTTTCCATTGGTGCGCTTTTCCTGGCCGGTTTGGGGGCGGGGCTGATCTACGGCGCGGTCTTCATGGTGATGTCGATGCTCTACGCGTGGCGGGATGGCCTTGCCCGCGGCGCATCCTGGTCGGGCCGCGAGATCCTGCGCAATCTCAAGGCGTCCGCCTGGGGGCTCGCTATCCCCTTTATCGTGCTCGGCGGCATCTATGGCGGGGTGTTCACCCCGACGGAGGCGGCTGCGGTGACCGTGGCGTACGCGGCCTTCGTGACGATGGCCGTCTACCGTGAGCTCGACTTGAAGGGGCTTGTTGCCGTCCTGCTGGAATCGGCTGTCACCACAGCGCAAGTGATGATCGTCGTCGCCGCGGCCTCGGCTTTCGCGTGGTATCTCACGACGTCAGGCTTTGCCGTCACCGTTCAAGCGATGCTTGCTGATATCGGCGAGAACCCGGTGAAAGTGCTGCTGGTGATCAACATCGTCGTGTTGATTGCGGGTATGTTCCTCGATCCGAACTCGATCATCATCATCCTTGTGCCGTTCCTCTTCGTCCTTGCAACGAGTGCCGGCATCGATCCCGTGCATCTTGGCGTCGTTCTCTCGGTCAATGCGGCAATCGGCATGTTCACCCCGCCCTTTGGCCTCAATCTCTTCGTGGCGAGTACGCTCGGTATCACCTACCGGCAAGCGGTAATCGGCTCGGCCCCCTTCATCCTGGTCGCCCTCGTTGCGCTGGCCGTGATCACCTACGTACCGGAAGTCAGCCTCTGGCTACCCACCCAGGTCTACCAGGGGATTGGTGGCAACTAGGTCATGGACCCAAGCTGCCGGTCCGCTCGACGAACACTCACAAGGCTGAGCCACGTGCTGAACACCCTCCGCGCCTATGGCGGTATGACGACCGCGCCGCACCATCTCGCAAGCCGGACCGGTATCCGGGTGATGGAGCAGGGCGGGAATGCTCTCGAGGCGATGGTGGCTATGGCTGCGACCATTGCAGTCGTCTATCCGCACATGAACGCGATCGGCGGCGATGGATTTTGGATCGCCCACGCGCCGGGCGCGGGGCCCATCGGGATCCAGGCCTGCGGGCCGGCGGCAAGGCTGGCGACGCGGGAGCACTATGCAGAGCTCGGTTTCGTCGACGCCATTCCCGGCCGCGGAGGCCCTGCCGCTCTCACCGTCGCCGGGACGATCGGCGGGTGGCAGGAAGCCCTGTCTCTGTCGCGTGACTGGGGCGGCAAACTGCCGTTGGGGGACCTTTTAGCCGACGCCATTGGCTACGCGCGCGACGGTGCCGCGATTTGCGCCAGCCAGTCTCACCTCACTGCGGCCAAACTGGCGGAACTGAGAGACGTCCCCGGCTTCGCGGAGGCATTTCTCGCCGATGGTGCGGCCCCACGGGAGAGCGCGCGCCAGAGGTTCCTGCCTCTTGCCGCAACCCTTCAACGCCTTGCTGACGCCGGGCTTGACGATTTCTATCGGGGCGATCTCGCGCGGGCGATTGCTGCGGATCTGGAGGCAGCCGGAAGCCCGGTGCGTCTGGAAGATCTGGAGAGCTATCGGGCGCGTCGCGTTGCGCCGCTGTCGCTTCCGATCGCAGGGGCGCGCCTGTTCAACATGCCACCCCCGACGCAAGGCGTCTCGTCGCTTGCCATTCTCGGCATTCTCGATCGTTTGGGGCAGCGCGACACGTCCGGCGCAGCCTTCGTCCACGGTGCCGTCGAAGCGACCAAACAGGCCTTTCTCGTGCGCAATGCGAAGGTGTTCGATCCGGCCTACATGGAGGTCGATCCCGCCGACCTCCTGAGTGACGGGGAAATCGCCCGCATGGCAGCGTCGGCGAACCGTGACCGGGCGGCGCCCTGGCCGCAGCCGGCCGCGCCTGGCGACACGATCTGGATGGGGGCCGTGGACGGTGCAGGGCGCGCGGTGTCGTTCATCCAAAGCATCTACTGGGAGTTCGGCTCCGGCGTGGTTTCGCCCTCGACGGGTGTGCTCTGGCAAAACCGTGGCATGAGCTTCTCGCTCGATCCCAAGCACGCCAACTGCCTGGCGCCCAGCCGCCTGCCGTTCCACACGCTCAATCCTGCGATGGCCCTTTTCGAGGATGGTCGCACGCTGACTTACGGCACGATGGGCGGGGAGGGGCAGCCGCAGACTCAGGCCGCGATTTTTGCCCGCTACGCCTGGGGTGGCATGGGCCTTCAGCAGGCGGTGACGGAACCGCGCTGGCTGCTTGGCCGCACCTGGGGCGCCGACAGCACCAACTTGAAACTCGAAGCGCGTTTCGCGCCGGAGATCGTTGAGGCCCTTCGCCGCGCCGGTCACGATGTCGAGCTCGTGGAGGAGTTCTCAGACATGATGGGCCATGCCGGCGCCATCGTGCGTCATCCGGACGGGCTGCTTGAAGGGGCCGCCGATCCCCGCAGCGACGGCTGCGTCGCGGCCTTTTGAAGAGGAGTTCCGATCGTGGAAATCAACCTTCCCGACGTGAAGGCGGAGGTCGAGGCTGCCTTCGCGCGCTACGAGACGGCACTCGTGACGAATGATGTGGCGGTTCTCGACGAGCTCTTCTGGGAAAGTCCGCACACCATCCGATACGGCGCCGGCGAGAACCTCTACGGCTACGAAGAGATCAGGGCGTTTCGCGCAGGGCGCAGCAGCAAGAACCTGGACCGCACCCTGCATCGGACCGTTATCACCACCTACGGACGCGATATGGCGACGGCGATGACGCTGTTCGAGCGTCAGGGAGCAAGCGGGACCGGTCGGCAGAGCCAGACCTGGATGCGGACCCCGAGCGGCTGGAAGGTGGTTGCCGCGCATGTCAGCGTCATGGCCGGGTGAAAGGCGATCCCGGCTGGAAGAGGCCCGCATCTCGGATCGCAAAATCCAGATGGCGGGCCTCCTGTCCGGTTCAGCCTTGCTTGGGAACAGCCGGCACCTGCCAATCGTCCCACAGCTTCGCGATTGCTGCGTAGTCGTCGCGCGCATAGCCGGAGCGGAATGCCATCTCGTAGACGGAATGGGCCGCCTGGATCGCGAACAGCGGGACACCTTCCGTCTGCGCCAGGTCGAGCGCCAGGCGGGAATCCTTGCGGGCGGCGTCCAGCGGCATTCCGCCGGCATAGTCCCCCTCCACCACGCGTTTCGCGAAGCGGTAGGTCAAGGGGCGATGCAGCCCCATCTGCGGGTCCGAGAGAAGGTCGACGAGCTTCTCGATCGAAACGCCCGTCGCCGTGGCCATCGATCCCGCCTCGGCGACCACCACCATGACGGCGTGCGCCACCGCGTTGTTGATGACCTTGGCGGCCGCGCCCGTTCCAAGGGGGCCGAACACTGTCTGCTTTTCGGCGATTGCGTCGAGCACCGCCTGACAGTCCGCGATCGCCGAGGGCTCACCGCCGATCAGGAGCGAGGCAGTGCCGGCTTCCATCTGGCTCACGCCAGCCATCAGCGATGCATCGATCAGGCGAATGTCATGCGGCGCGAGGACATCGCGGCAGGCCAACACGTCGTCCGGATTGACGGTCGAGGTTTCCACCACGACTGCGCTCTTGGGCAGGTGAGGGGCGATTTGGCGGAGCACTGCAAGGGATGCCTTGGGGCTCGGCAGGCACAGCACCACGACGGGCGTGGCCGAAAGCGCCTTCGGGTCGGCGATCTCCTCGGCGCCCAGCTCCGTCTTCGCCTTTGCCAGCATGTCCTGGTTCAGGTCGAACACCTGCACCGGAAAGCGATCGGCGATACGCCGGGCGAGGGGAAAGCCCATGTTGCCGAGACCGTAGACGGCAACCTTTGAGATATCGGTCATTGATGCTCCAGGAGTTCTTCCGCGTTGTCGGGTCGGATTACTTCGCGATCGGCAGCGGCTTTTCGTGCAGGCCGAAGAACATGCTCTTCACCTGCGCGTAGAGGCGCAGGCCATCGATGCCCTTTTCCCGGCCAATGCCGCTGTCCTTGAAGCCGCCGAAGGGCGTGCTCGTGACGGACTGCTTGTAGGTGTTGATCCAGACGGATCCCGCCTCCAGCGCGCGACCGATGCGCCACGCCTTCTTGAAGTTCTCCGTCCAGATGCCGCAGGCGAGCCCGAAGTCCGTGCCGTTGGCCTTCTCGACGAGATCGGCCTCGTCCTTGAACGGCAGCACCACCAACACGGGACCGAAAGCTTCCTCCTGGCAGGAGACGGCGTCATGAGGCAGCCCGTCGATCACGGTGGGCAGATAGTAAGCCCCCGCCTCGTATTGCGGACCTTCGGGGACGGAGCCGCCGCAGAGAATGCGTCCTCCTTCCGCACGGGCCCGCTCGACAAAGGCATGTACGCTGTCTCGGTGATGGAACGAGGCAAGCGGCCCCACTTCGACACCCTTGGCGTCGGGAGCGGCAACAACGATGCGCTTCGCACGCTCGACGAGGCGCGCCACGACGTCATCATAGACGCTCTCCTCGACAAGGAGCCGGGATCCGGCCACGCAGGACTGTCCGGAGGACCCGAAGATGCCTGCGGCGACTGCGGCCACCGCATGGTCCATGTCCGCGTCCGCGAACACGATATGCGGAGACTTGCCGCCAAGCTCCAGCGCCACCGGCACGATGCGTTCGCCGGCGACGCGGCCGATCGATCGGCCTGTCGTCGTGCCGCCCGTGAACGAGATCATGCCGACGCCCGTGTGCGAGACCAGGGCCGCACCGATTTCCGCGCCGTGGCCCTGCACGACCTGCAGAAGCCCATCCGGCAGACCGGCGGCGGCGGCAATGCGCGCAAGCTCCGGCGCGAGCAGCGGCGCCACCTCGGACGGTTTCAAGATGACCGCATTGCCCGCGGCAAGGGCCGGCGCCACTTTCGCGGCATCGTTCATGATCGGCGAATTCCAAGGCGTGATGGCAGCCACGACGCCGTAGGGTTCGAGCACGGTGAAAGACACGTAGTCACCACGCCGGGGCGTGACGTCGGTTTCCAGCGTCTCGCAAACGGAGGCGTAATAGCGGAACGTTCCGACCGCGTAGTCGACCATTCCCCGGCATTCCGCGATCGGCTTGCCGTTATCACGCATCTGCAGCGTGGCGAGCGCCTCTTTTTCGGCCAGAAGGCCGTTGGCGATGGCATGCAGAATTTCTGCCCGCTTGTGCGGCAGCAGTTCTTTCCAACCGGAGTGGCGGAAGGCCTCCTGCGCGCGTGCCACGATGGTGTCCAGCTCCTCAGGAGTGGTCGCCGCCACGCGGGCGACTTCGCTGCCATCGGCGGGGTTGATGCTGACGAGCTCGTCGATTGTCGTGCGCATATCCATGCCTGTGCTTGTGTCCTGTCTTTTCGGTGTTCGGTCGTCAGCCGGAGGTGGTGTCCTTCTTCCGGCTGCGGAGCTGCATCAGCGGAAGCGCAAGGATCGCAAGGACGAGCACGATCGAGATCGGCGACGAGACGAAGGAGAGAGGGTCGCCGCGCGAGATCAGGAGTGCCTGGCGGAAGGAGGACTCAGCCATCGGGCCCAGGATCGCTCCCAGCACGATGGGTGCGATGGGGTATCCGGTGCGGGCCAGGACGTATCCCAGCACGCCAAAGCCGAGCATCAGCCAGACATCGGCCATCGCGTTGGTGGAGGCGTAGGTGCCGAGCGAACAGATGATCAGGATCATCGGTGCGAGCAGTGCCGCGGGAATGCGCAGCATGTTCACGAACAGTTTCGCTCCGACCAGCCCGAGGGCGAGCATCATGAATGCCGTCAGCAGCATCTGCCACATGAAGCCGTAGACCACGTCCGCATGCTGGCTGAAGAGCGCCGGACCGGGGTTCAGCCCCTGGATCAGCATGGCTCCCATCATCAGCGCGGCAACCGAGTTTCCGGGAACGCCGAGCGCGAGCGTGGGGATGAGAGACGAGGCGTTGTCGGCATTGTTGGCGCATTCCGACGCTGCGATGCCGCGAGGGTCGCCCTTGCCGAACAGGGAGGCATCCTTGGCCGCCCGCTTGGCCTCCGAATAGCTGACGATCCCCGCCAGATTGCCGCCCGCGCCGGGCATGATGCCGATCACCACACCTATGACACCGGAGCGGATCCAGGTCCGGACGAAGGTGAAGGCTTCGCCGAGACGCAGTCCCACGGCGGTGAGGTCCGCGCGACTGCTCCCTCCTGCCGGGGAGGCGAGCATCGCCAGCGCCGGTGGAACCGCAAAGAGCCCTGTCAGCATCACGGCGAGATCGATGCCGCCGGCGACATGCCTGACCCCGAAGACCAGTCGTTCGGATCCGGTCATCATGTCCATGCCGACGAGGCCGACCGCGACGCCAATCATGGCTGAGGCGAGCCCCTTGGCCGGCGCTCCGGCAAGAAGCAGCGAGACGCTGGCGAGGCCGAAGACCGCAACCCAAAAATATTCGGTCGGGCCGAACTGGAGGGCGAGAGACACCAGCGGCGGAGCGATGATCATCAGTGCGAGGGCGCTGATGATCGATCCGGCGGTGGAGGATACCAGCGCGACGTGGAGCGCATATTTCGCGCGCCCCGCCTGTGCCAGCGGATAGCCGTCGAAGGTGGTGGCAACCGCGGACGGTGTGCCGGGAATCCGCATCAGGATTGCCGGAATCGCGCCGCCATACATGGAGCCGTTGTAGATACCGGCCATCATGCCGAGCGCGACGAGCGGCGACATGGTGTAGGTGAAGGGCAAAAGCAGAGCCATGGCCAGGGTGGCCGTGAGCCCGGGGATCGCGCCAACGAGAATGCCGGCGGCGGTGCCCACGACCATGGCCAAGAGGCTGTCCACGACGAGGGCGTGCGGAAGACCGGAGAGAACGTCCATCATGTCAGCCTCCCAGGATCAGTTCCGCTGGGAACGGCTGTGCGAAGGCGAGATTGAAAACGACATAGGCCAAAATGACAAAGGCGACCGTTCCAACGGCGATGCGGACGATGTTGCGGTCTCCGCCAAGCACCGCCATGGCGGGAATGAAGGCGACCGAGGCCGACAGGAAGCCGATGTAACCGGCCAGGCCGATAAAGGCGGCGAGCATCGCAAGGCCCGCGAAGCCCCTGAGGAGCGGCGCCTCTTCCGTCATACGCGTTTTGCGATCGAGCCTGATGACGGTAACGGCCGACAGCGCGATCATCGCGCTGCCGACTGCAATGGGAAAGTAGGCGCTTGCTCCGGCCTGCCTGGTGCCGTCCCAGACGACGACACCGCCGGCAAGCGCGACCGCGAGAGCCGCCGCCAGCCGCTCGAGCGGCCGAACGGGGTTTCCCACGAGCTCTTCAGCAGGCTCTATTGCCACGGGGACTCGTCCCACATGGCCTGGTAGTCTTCGCGCAACTGCTCGACATGCTTCTGGAATTCTTCCGTCGGCATGTAGTTGACCTCGGTGAAGAGCTCCTTGTTGCGCTCGATGAAGGCCGGATCCTTGGCCACGGCCTCGATAGCAGCCGCAAGCTTCGCGACGATCTCCGGGTCCGTGCCGGCCGGGACGCCCACGCCACGCTCGGAGAGCATGGTGACATCGTAGCCGAGCGACTGGGCGGTAGGCACGTCGGGGGCGAGCGGCGAGGTCTCGGGACCGAATTGGGCGAGAATCTTGACCTTGCCTTCCTGGGCGTTCGGCATGGCCTCGCCCAGATTAAGCGCGGCGGCGGAAACATGGCCGCCCATCACTGCCGTGCGGGCCGCACCGGCGGATGCGAAGGGAACATGGGTGAACTCGGCGCCGGTCGCCTTGGCCAGATAGCGCATAGCGAGATGATCGTCGGTGCCGACACCCGTGGTTCCGATGGTCACGGCGCCCGGATTCGCTTTGGCGTAGTCGATCAGGTCCTTGAGCGAATTGAACGGGCTGTTGCCCGGAACCGAAATCGCCGAAGGGTCGCGGACGAGGCCGGCAACCGGAACGATCTGCTCCGGCTTGAAGGCGGCGTCCTTGGTGATCGGAATGGTCAGCATCGGCGGCAGATTGACGATGCCGATGGTGTAGCCGTCGGTATCGGCATCGGCGAGAGCCGCGTGGCCAACTTCGCCCGCTGCACCGGGACGGTTGACGACGACGATCGACTGGCCGAGCTCCTTTTCCAGCAGCGGCTGGAGCGTGCGCGCGGTGACGTCGGTGCCGCCGCCGGCACCATAGGCGACAAGAAGTTCGATCGGCTTTTCCGGCCACTCTGCGAAGGCGGGGCCGGCGGAGATGGCGATCGCCGCAGCGGCGGTCATGAGCTTTCTAAGCAAGATATATCCTCCCGTGATCGATGCGGCCGGTCTTTTGGCGGCCCATTGAGTGGAACGGCCGAACGATACGACCGAGCGAAAGGGCGGCAAGCAGTTTTGGGGCGGCATTTGCGCTGCCGCACATGGCGATATATTCCTTGATGAAATTATCGATAATCGAGCTATGAACCATGCTCAGACACGGAACCATGACTGAGACGGCGGTCTCCGAGATCGTCGCCGTCTTGGAGCAGGACATCATTTTCGGCCGATTCCTGCCCAAGCAGCGCCTGTATGAGGACGAGTTCATCGTCCGTTTCTCGACGAAGCGGCACATTGTGCGGGCGGCTCTGCAAGAGTTGGAGCGCAAGGGCATTGTCGAGCGTCAGCCCAACCGAGGCGCGGCGGTGCGCTATTTCTCGCGCTCCGAAGTTGCCGCACTCTACGATTTGCGGGTGATCCTGCACGAGGCGGCTGCGAGACGGATCCAGCTCCCGGCCGATTCGCAATGGCTGTCGGAGCTTGAGGCCGCACGGGACGCCCATGCCGAGGCGGTCGCCGCCCGCGATCTCGGGCTGGTGTTCCAAACCAACACGCTCTTCCATCGCAAGCTCTTCGAGGGAACCGGGAACCACTATCTTTCCGAAGCGATCGAGACCTCCAACGCCAAAACCCATGGCATTCGCTCGCATGGGCTTGGCATGCCCTCTCTGCTGGAAAAGGCCAAGGCCGAGCACTTCGCGATGGTGGATGCGGTCAAAGCCGGCGATCTCGACACGCTTGGCCGGCTCTGTATCGACCACATGCAGCCGGCGCGCGCCTTCTACGAGGAAAAGTACTGCGGCGTTCTGTAGAGGGTCGCTCTGTGTCCATGACCTAAGGGGCCCCTGCGGGCAGCGGTCGGATCGATCGCGACCGCTGACGCTGTCTCGGCCAAACTTGCGCCCGATCTCCATTTCACCGACATCGAATTCGAGCCCGTGCTGTCCAGGCCCGGCGATGGCGGACGTCGGAGAGACGTCGGCGCCAAGGCCTCCTTTACCAATAGAGAGAGCACGGCTGCCGACCACGAAGGCCGGACGTCCATTTCGCAATAGCCCGATTGACTCCCTAACTTGTACGTATATGTTTGGTTTGAAAGGGCCGAACTTGGCTAAGGCCCGAATATTGGGTCGTTCTCTCGGGAGGAAAAATGATCGATCAAGCTGACGAACAGGCCCTGATTGAGGCGATCGAGCGCTGGGTAGAGAAGGACGTGCGTCCGGTCGCGAAGGCGTACGATCATGCTGACGAGTGGCCCGAGAAGATCGTCGATCAGATGGCGGAGTTCGGGTTGTTCGGCGCGACCGTCGGGCAGGACTATGGCGGTCTCGGCCTTCCCGCGACGACCTATGCCAAGATCGTCATGAAGATCTCGGCGGCGTGGATGTCGATCACCGGCATCTTCAATTCCCATCTCATGCTGTGCTTGGCGATCGAGAAGTTTGGCACCGAGGAGCAGAAGCGGACCTGGCTTCCGCGTCTGGCGTCCGGCGAGCTACGGGGTGGGCTGGCCTTGACGGAGCCGGATGCGGGGACGGACCTGCAAGCGATCCGCATGGTCGCCAAGCGCACCGACACCGGCTACGTGATCGACGGCACCAAGACCTGGATTTCCAACGGCATCCACGGCTCTGTGTTCGCGATGCTGGTCAAGACCGATCCGAACGCCGATCCCCGGCACAAGGGCATGAGCCTCGTGATCGCCGACAAGCGCGAGGGGTTCACGGTTTCGCGCAAGCTCGACAAGCTCGGATACAAGTCCATCGATTCAGCCGAACTGGTGTTCGACAACTACTATCTGCCCTTCAACCAGTTGATTGGGGAAGAAGAAGGCAAGGGGTTTTATCAGGCCACCGGCGGGCTCGAACTCGGACGCATCAATGTGGCCGCGCGCGGGGTCGGGATCGCCGAGGGCGCGCTTGCGCTCGCGCTGGACTACGCTCAGACCCGCAAGACGTTCGGTAAGCCGATCGCCGAACACCAAGCGATTCAGCTCAAGCTTGGCGAAATGGCGACCCGCGCGCGGGCAGCCCGGCTTCTAACGCTGGACGCAGCCCACAAGTTCGACGCCGGAGAGCGCGCCGATCTGGAGGCGGGAATGGCGAAATACTATTCGTCCGAAGCCGCGCTGGAGAATTCCATCGAAGGGCTGCGCATCCATGGCGGCTATGGCTACTCGAAAGAATACGACATCGAACGGCTCTACCGGGATGCCCCGCTGACCTGCATCGGCGAGGGCACCAACGAGATCCAGCGGATCATCATCGCGCGCCAGCTGGTCAAGCGGAGCCAGGCGTGATGGCGGCGCCGGATGCCTCCGCGGCAAAGCCGCTCTTGGGCCTGCGCATCCTGACGATCGAGCAGTTCGGTGCCGGGCCTTACGGGACGCTGTATCTGGCCGACCTGGGTGCAGAGGTGATCAAGGTGGAACACGGCGAGGCCGGCGGCGATGCGGCTCGCCACGGTGGCCCCTATCTGCTCGGCGACAATGACAGCCTCTATTTCCAGGGGTGGCACACCAACAAGAAGAGCGTCACGCTGGATCTCAAGTCCGAAGACGGGCAGATGGCGTTCCGCAAGCTCGTTCGGGATGCCGACGCGGTCGTCAACAATTTGCGCGGAGATCAGGCCGCCAAGCTCGGGCTCGAATATGCGGCGCTCAAAGATGTGAATCCGTGTGTCGTGTGCGGACATATTTCCGCCTACGGCCGCGACAACGAACGCGCTGGCCGGCCTGGTTACGACTTTCTGATGCAGGCGGAAGCGGGCCTGATGAGCATGACCGGCGATCCCGACGGCGATCCGGCGCGCTTCGGTCCCTCGATCATCGACTTCATGACCGGCATGACGCTGACGGTTGGCTTGTTGTCGGCGGTCCTGAGGGCGCGGGAGACCGGTGTCGGCGGCGATGTGGATACCTCGCTGTTCGAGGTCGCTCTGCACCAGCTCAACTATTCGGCGACCTGGTATCTCAACACCGGATTCAAGGCGACGCGCCAGAAGCGGAGTTCGCATCTCTCCGCGACGCCGAGCCAGACCTA
Organism: Amorphus sp. 3PC139-8; assembly: GCF_040750475.1. Lineage (NCBI taxonomy): Bacteria > Pseudomonadati > Pseudomonadota > Alphaproteobacteria > Hyphomicrobiales > Amorphaceae > Amorphus > Amorphus sp. 3PC139-8. The sequence goes on from NZ_JABJVY010000002.1 coordinate 233,695, forward strand.
TCGCGCCAAGGACGGCTGGATCTTCGTTATGTGTATGACGGAGAAGTTCTGGCGCGCCATGGCGGAGGAGATCGGGCGGCCGGACCTTTTGCAGGATTCACGCTTTGCGACGATGCGGCTGCGCACCGAGCATCGCGCCGAGTTGACCGAACTGCTCGACGCTGTGTTCGAGACCCGGACCATGGAGCACTGGGTCGAGCGGCTTGGCGGTCTGATCCCGATCGGGCCTGTTTATGATGTGGATCGGGCGCTGGACAGCCCCTTCGTCGAGCGGATCGGGATGATCTCCGACGTGCCCCATCCCGAGTTGCCGAGCATGCGACTGTTGTCGAATCCGCTTCGCTTCAACGGCGAGCGGCCGACCCAGAAGGCGGGCTCGGCCCTGGGTGCGGACAACGACGATATTCTCGGATCCTGAGCGCTGGGCCGTCGTTGACGGCAGTGGAAGTGCGGTCCGCCTCAACAGATCAGGATTGAAGCCTGCGCAGCGTCATCGAGAAGGTGAATTTCTCGACCGGATAGAGGTTAACGCTCAGGATTGCGACGCTGCCGCTGGATTTGACCTTGTAGACGCGGTCGACGGCAATACCGGGTTCGCCGACTTTCAGTCCGATCTCAGGGCCGATTTGATCGTTTGCGATGAAGCTGCCGATCGTTTGGCGGACCTCGTCAATGAGCTCGCCATACATGGCCTCGACGAGGCCGTAGATCGGGCCGCGATGGGTCTCGATCACCCGGGAGAGGCCGGCGAACGGCGCGGCCACGAACGCATCGAGCTGGTTGAAGGGCGCGGTTTCCGGCGGTCGGAAGCGGAAGGCCCGCACATGAAGCCATTTGGTCCCTTCGGCCTCGGCGGGGAATCGGTCTGCGGCCCAGCCGGGTAGGGGTGCGAGCTTTCCGTCGGTGGGCTGATAGCGGGTGTCGACATCGACGGGAAACAGATCGCTGATCGTGTCGACCTGATGCACATAGCCCCGCGACAGGCCCGGGCGCTCGACGATCGTCCCGAGACCTTGGTGCGAGGTGACGAGGCCGGACTCCTTGAGGTTTCGCAACGCCTGCCGAACGGTTTGCCGGCTGACGCCGAAGCGCTCGACCAAGGCTGCTTCCGAGGGCAGGGGTGTGCCGACCGGGAACACGCCTCTGGCGATTTCCGCTTGGAGCTCGCGAAAGACCGTCATGTAGAGCGGGTCGTTTTTATTTCCGTTGGCGTCGTGTCCGCGAGCCATGCTCTCTCTATCTTAAGTTTCGGAGACGTTGTCCCGTTCCCTTGCTCATGTTTCACAGCCGAGCTTCGGGCGCTAGCCCCGCTCCGCTTTTCTCGGAATCGCAGAGCGGGGCTAAGTTCTTGTTTCGATGCGTTTCCGGACGGCCGACCGGTTTTCCGTCCGCATCCCGCTCTCACTTAAAGACCGATCGACTTACCCTTTCGGCTTTTTGCTCCGCGCATCATATCAGGCGCGCAGGACGAACGGGTCTTGCGCTTCGCTCGCAAGCTCGCACCAGACGCTTTTGGTCTGAAGGTACTGGTTGATCGCTTCGATGCCGTTGTTGCGTCCGGTTCCGCTGCTCTTGTAGCCGCCGAACGGCGAGTTGAAAGCCATCGCGCGGTAGGTGTTGATCCAAATCGTGCCAGCCTGGAGCGCGCGGGCCATGGAGTGGGCCCGGCGCAGATCGCGGGTCCAAACCCCGGCGGCAAGCCCGAACTCGGTGTCGTTGGCGAGGTCGACGACCTCCTCGTCGTTTTCGAAGCGCGAGACGGCCAGCACGGGGCCGAACACCTCGTCCTTCAGGATCGGGTTGGCGCGATCGGAGACGCCGAGAACCGTCGGTTCGAAGAACTGGCCGTTTGGAAAGCCGTCGAGCTGGGTCTTTCGACCGCCGGCGAGAAGCTCCGCGCCACTGTCGACGGCCTGGGCCACCATCCGTTCGTCCTTGTCCCATTGGGCTCGGGTCGCCACGGGCCCCATCTGGGTGTCGCTTTTCAGCGGATCGCCGAGCTTGATGGCCTGGGCGCGGGACACCAGGCGGGACAGGAGCTCGTCATAGACCGAGGCGTGAATATAGGCGCGGCTGCCGGCGACGCAGGTCTGACCGGCGGCTGCGAAGATGCCGGCGAGTACGCCGATCTCGGCAAGGTCGAGATCGGCGTCGCCAAACACGATGTTCGGGCTCTTCCCGCCGAGTTCGAGCGTGCTGGTGATCAGGCGGCGTCCGGCGCGCGCTCCGATTTCGCGCCCGGCGGCGACGCTGCCGACGAAGGAGACCTTGCGCACCAGCGGATGATCGATCAGCGCCTCGCCGGCTTCACGCAGGCCGGTGACGATGTTGACCACACCTTCCGGGATGCCGGCCTCGACGGCGAGGCGCGCGATCTCCACGGCCGAGGCGGAGGTGATCTCCGACGGCTTGAGCACGATGGCGTTGCCGGCAGCGAGCGCCGGCGCCGCCGCCATGATGTTGAGGAAGGTCGGCGAATTCCAGGCCGTGATTACCGCGACCACGCCAATGGGTTCGCGCAGCGTGTAGTTGAACACGCTCTGGCGGGCGAGGGGGATGACGGAGCCCTCAATCTTATCCGCAAGCCCGCCATAGTAGCGCAACCAGTCTTCCGAGATGGTCGCTTGAAGCTTCATCTCGGTGAAGAGCTTGCCGTTCTGGGTGGACTCGATGGTTGCGATCCGGTCCGCGTTGGCGGCGATCAACTCGCCCCATTTCGCCACGCGCTTGCCGCGCTCCGTCGGCGACATCCTTCCCCACGGGCCGACGAAAGCGGCATGGGCGTCGCGCACGGCCCGGTTCACGTCGGCATCGGAGGAGAGGGCGAAGTCGCACCACTGTTCCCCCGTAGTGGGGTTGATGGACGGGAACGTCTCGCCGGAGGTTGCGGCGACTTCCGCGCCGCCGACGAAGTTGCCATAGACCTTGTGATCCAGATGACCCATCGGTTTGTTCCTCCCGTTTGGTGCGGCCGTTGCCGCAACCATCCTGATATCAATGCTTATACGAACAAGTTGAGACCGTCGAGGTGGCTCGCAAATGGGATAGGAGGCCACAACATGTCTGTTAAAGTGAGTTTTTGACCGCCGTGTCGCCCACCGTTGTCGCGGTTTCTGAGCAAACATATACGAATATGTTTGTCCCGTTCGTTTCACCGTCGGTCGGACGGGGCTTCGTGCAGGCCCGCAAGCAGCCGTTCGGCCCTGTCGACGATCGGTTTGTCGACCAGCTTGTTGTCGACGCGGACTCCGCCCCGGCCGCCGCTTTCGTTCGCTGCGGCGACGATCCGGCGAGCGGTATCGATCTCGGCGGGTGTTGGGCGGAACGTCTCGTTGACGGCTGTCACCTGGGTTGGGTGAATGCAAAGCTTTCCGGCCATGCCGATGCGACGGGCGAGACCGCAATCGGCGGATAACCGTTTTGGATCGGTAAGCGTCAGGGTCACGCCGTCGATCGGGCCGGCAATCCCGGCGGCTGCTGACGCGGTCACGATTGCGGAGCGGGCGAAATAGAGCGCCCAATCGTCGTCCGGTGCGACGGCGACATCGTTGGCGAAGTCGACCGAGCCAAAGGCCAGGCGTTGGACACCCGGAAGGCTCGCGATCCACCGGGCATCGAGTATCCCTTGCCCTGTCTCCACGAGCGGGATCAGTGGGACCGGAAGGCTGCCGACGAGTGCCGAAAGGGCCTCTCCCTGCTCCGCCTTGGGCAGCATGATCTCGCTTGCGCCGGATGCCGCTAGCGCCAGGTCGTCCGCATGCCATGGCGTGCCGAGCCCATTGATGCGGATCGCCGCGTGTCCACCGTCGGCGAGCCAGGTTCGGATCGCCTCGCGGGCGCTGTCCTTGGCCTCCGGCAGGACGGCGTCTTCCAGATCGAGGATGACGCGGTCGGCGCCCGACGCAACGGCTTTGGCGAAGCGCTCGGGCCGGTCTCCCGGCACGAAAAGATAGGAACGGGGAAGGGCGGTCATCGTCGCGGCCTCTCGGGCGCCGTCAGGTCGGTTGTGCCAGGCGACGGCTCGGGAGCAGGGCGTCGTTGTGCTCGCCGAGCAGCGGAGCGCGCTCGCGCGGCAGATCTTCGCCAGGAACCCGGATCGGGCAGGCCATGGTCTCGATCGTGCCGCGGGCCGGATGCGCCATCTCCGTGATCAGGCCGATCTCGCGCACGAACGGGGTCTCAAGCGCCTCGGAGAGGTCGTTGACGGGAGCGGCGGGAACGGTCCCTCCGAACGCCTTCATCCAGTTGGCGGTGGTGTCGGTCGAGAAGGCCTCGTCCAGAAGGCCGGTCAGAAGATCGCGATGGGCGAGCCGATCCTGGAACGTTGCGAACCGAGCGTCGTTGGCAAGATCCGGCCGGCCAAGACGGTCACACAGAATGCCCCAGAACTTCTCCTTGTTGCACATCACGAAGATCCAGCCGTCCGCGGTCTTGTAGAGTTGCGACGGGGTCAGCGAAGGATGGGCGGAGCGCGGCGCGCGCCCGGAGACGATGCCTTCGTTCAGATACCAGGTCGCCAGATAGTTGAGGTTGTGCATCGCCACGTCGAACAGCGAGACGTCGACGTCCCGTCCCATCCCGCTTGCGCGGGCGCCAATCAAGGCGGAGGTCAGCGCCAGCGCGGACATCGTTCCTGTCATCATGTCGATGATGGAGATGCCGAAGCGGGCGGGTGGCCCGTCCGGCTCTCCGGTCAGTGACAGATAGCCGGCCTCCGCCTGCATCAGATAGTCGTAGCCGGGCCAGGCGGCTCGCTCTCCCTCGCGGCCGTAGGCCGACAAATGGCAGCAGACGAGCGAAGCGTTGATATGTTTCAGGGCTTCGTAGGTCAGACCGAGCTTGGCCGGCAGGTCGCCGCGCAAGTTATCGAAGACGGCATCGGCGTTGCTGACGAGAGCCTCGAAGTCCGCTCGGCCTTCGGGGGACTTCAGGTCCAGTGTCACGCTCTTCTTGTTGCGATTGAACGACTGGTGGAAGTGGCTGTCGCCGGGGCCGAAAAAGTAGGGCCCCACAGAGCGGCCGACGTCGCCGCCGCCTTCGGGGTTTTCGACCTTGATGACCTCGGCTCCGAGGTCGGCGAGATGCTGGGTGCCGAACGGGCCGGCGCCGTATTGCTCGACGGCGACGATCCGAACGCCGGCCAGGGGGAGTGCCATGGTCCGCTCCGTTCGCGCGTTGCTCAGTAGTTCGTCGGGTTGGCTTCCGCGTCGGCGCGGCTGCGGATCAGGGCGCTGCGCTCGAACGTCATGAATTCGGTGCCATCCTGCTTGAGTCCCCGGGTGCGTACCGTGACGACGCCTTGGCCGGGGCGCGACTTCGATTCCCGCTTCGCCAGCACCTCGCTCTCCGCGTAGATCGTGTCGCCGGAGAAGACCGGTGCGGTCAGCTTGATCTCCTGAAAGCCGAGATTGGCGATCGCCTGGCCGGACACCTCCGGCACCGTCATTCCGAGCACCATGGCAATGGTCAGGCCGCTGTTGACCAGCATGCGCCCGAACTCCGTTTGCGACGCGAAATGCGCGTCGCAGTGAAGCGGGTGGTAGTTCATGGTCATCAGCGAAAACTGGATGTTGTCGGCGTCGGTTAGCGTGCGTCCCGGCCGGTGCTCGTAGACGTCACCGACCTCGAAATCGTCGAAGTAGAGGCCGATCTGTCCCCTGAATCGCCGCGGTGCGATCTCGCGCATTTTACTCTCCGATCAACTTATACGTACAAGTTATACGCGCTATTCCAGTCGGTGTCGACCCTTTCAAAGGGCGGTTGTGAAATTTAGAAGTCTCGATAAATTCCGATAATTCGGCATTTATTCCGGCGAGCGGAGTCGGGGCTTTCTGGGTGGTCATTGGGCCGGATCGAACCTATGCGTATAGGTTAGCGAGTATCTTCGGCGGCGGCCGAGGGCGGGTCCGCCGCGGTGCGGGCAAGGTCTGAATCTTCGTCGAGGTCGTGCGCGCGCCAATCCGGCCGCGCAGGCTCGTTCCGGAACCGGATTGGCGACGCGAGATGACGCTGGTCCTCGGCGTCCGTCAGGACAAAGCCTCGGGTGCTGAGGTGTGGATCCGCCAAAGCTTCGGGCAGGGTGTTGACCGGTCCCCAGCACACGTCGATCGCGTTCAGGAATGCCTCGGCCTCCGCCAGCGTCATCGCCTTGAAGGTGTCAGCCAAAAATGCGCGGACAGGCGCTTGGTGCGGGCCTGGCCCGCGCGTGCAGGGCTCCACGAGGTCGGGCCGTCCGAGCTTGTCGAGGAGGGCGCGGATGAACTTCGGTTCTTGGCCGGCCAGCGCGATTTGCCGCCCGTCGGCCGTGTCGTAGATAGCGTAGAAAGCCGCCCCGCCCGTGGTCCGGCCATTCTTGACGTCCGGCTGCACGCCGTCGGCTACGGCCGGACCGAGCATGTTCACGGTCGCGCCGAGCAGGGCTTCGTGCATGGCGATGTCCACGAAGTCGCCCTTGCCGGTCCGTTCGCGGGCGTAAAGCGCCATCATGACGCCGGAGAGACCCTGCAGGCCGGCCAGCACGTCGGCGATCGGGATGCCGGGAATGGCCGGGCGGCCGTCGTCGCCGAGTGTGAGCGACAGCACGCCGCTCAAGGCTTCCAGCGCCAGATCGTGGGCGGCGCGCCCGGCATAGGGGCCGTCCTGGCCGAAGGCGCTCAGGGAGCAGTAGACAATCGACGGATTGCGGGCGGCGATGGTGTCGTAATCGACGCCGAGGCGTTTCGCGACGCCGGGCCGGTTGGACTCCACGACGACGTCGGCGGTGTCGGCGAGGCGCAGAAAGGCCGCTCGGTCGCTCTCGTCCTTCAGGTTCAGCGCGACGCTCTTCTTGCCGCGATTGACGCTGCGGAAGAAGACGGTGTGTGGGCCATCGCGTGGACCGATGTGGCGGCTTGGATCTCCTTCGCCGGGTGCCTCGATCTTGATCACCTCGGCGCCGTGGTCGGCAAGCGCGAGCGTCAGATAGGGGCCGGGCAGAAAGCTCGACAAGTCGAGAACGCGGATACCCTCGAGCTTCATTGGGAATGTTTCCTTGATCGGATCGCGGCGGGCGGCATCAACCGGAGACGAGATTGGGCAGCCAAAGCGCAAGGCCTGGGAACAGCGTGATCAGAACAACGGCGACGATCAGCAGGCAGAAGAACGGCATTGCCGCCGCCGCGACCTTGCCGAGCGGTTCCCGGGTCAGCCCCTGCAGAACGAACAGGTTGAGGCCGACGGGCGGGGTGATCAGTCCGAGCTCGATGTTGATGACCAGGAAGATCCCGAACCAGAGCGGGTCGTAGCCGGCGGCCAGAACCAGGGGCAGGGTGATCGGCAGGGTCATGACCGCGATCGAGATGCCATCGAGAAAGAGGCCGAGCACGATGTACAAAAGGCCGATGAAAAGGATCAGCGCATAGGGCGACAAGTCGAGGCTGGCGATCGCGGTTGCGACATCGAGGGGAAGGTGGAGAAAGCCCAGCGTGGACGACAGGATCGCGGCGGAAACCACGATGAAGCAGATCATGCACGACGTCTTCACGGCCGCGTGGAGCGCGTTCGAGAGCAGGCGGAAGCTCAGTTGCCCGGTCACGCCGGCAATGACAAGCGTGGCGGCGACGCCAATGGCCGCCGCTTCCGACGGGGTGACGAAGCCGGCGTAGATCCCGCCTAGGACGACCGTAATCAGTATGAAGAAGGGGGCGATCTCGATCAGGGCCCCCCAATATTCTCTAGGGGCGAATGTGCGGTTGGCCCGGGGGCTGCGCTCGGGGTGTTGCAGGCAGCGCGCCATGATATAGGCGGAATAGAGTGCGGCGATCAGAAGACCGGGCAGCACGCCGCCGATGAACAGCTTGGCGATGGAGACCTCCGCCAGCACGCCGTAGATGATCATGATGATCGATGGCGGTATCAGCAGACCGAGGCTGCCGGCGCCTGCCAGCGAACCGAGCGCAAGCGAAGGCGAATAGCCGCGCTCCAGCAGAACCGGCAGCGTGACGCGACCGACCGCCGAGGTCGTCGCGGTGCTTGAGCCGCTGACAGCCGCGAAGATCGTCGAGCCGGCGATGTTGACGTGGAGCAGGCGTCCCGGCACGGGCTCCAGCCAGGGGGTCAGTCCGCGAAACAGCCTGTCGGCAATATCGGTTCGGGAGATGATCTCGCCCATCACGAGGAAGAGTGGGATCGCCGAGAGTTCCCAGGAATTGGCGGCGCGCCAGGCGATCGACTGGAGGAAGATGCCGATGCGCTCCAGCGGAAAGCCGAGTACGAAATACTGACAGACGATACTGACGAGGATCAGGGCGGCGAAAATCCACACGCCGGATCCCAGCGTCACGGCAAGCAGAGCCAGTAGGAAGAGACCAAGCTCGATCGGCGACATTGTCGTCTCGCTGTTCTACCGGGGGCGATGCGGCGAAGGCATCCGGCCGTTGCTATTTGCTTTGGGCGAGGCGCGCCGGCAGTTGAAGCAGGTGGGAAAGAAGCTGCAGCGCGAACATGACGAGCCCGAAGCAGACCAGAGCTTCCGGCACCCAAAGCGGCGTCTTGGCGATGGTGTCGCTGACGACGCCACGCTCGAAATGCTTGATCGCGTTCAGGATGAAGTAGCGGGCAAGCATCAGGACGACGGCCAGCGTCACCAGCGTGCAGGCGGCCTCAAGAGCGGCGCGGGCGCGATCGCGGTTGTTGAGAAGCTCGCCCAGGAAGCCCACCCGAATGAATTCGCCGGCCTTGAAGGTCGCGCCGGCGGCGAGGAATGTTGCCGCGGCGACGGAATAGCCGACAAACTCATCGAGCACGAAGGTTGACGTGCTGAACAGGTTTCGGGCGGCGATCTCGACGAGAATATGGGCGAAGATAAACACGATTAAAATCTTGGCCAGGACCGCGGACAGGTCGCTCAGGCGGTCGATTGCTCGAAAGATCGCAGTCATGGGACGCCTATTCGCAGCGAAAAGGACCGATCGCGGCTCGTGATTTCGGGCCGTTAAGACCCGAAATCATCGCGATCGGGAGGACTCTCCAGAAGGAGGAGCCTACTTTCTATATTCGTCGAGAATGGCCTGACCGACTTCGCCGGTCTGGGCAAGCCAGCCGTCAATGACGCTCTTCGAGGCTTCCTGAAGATCGGCGACCAGGGCCGGATCGGCCGGGACAACGGTGACGTTGTGCTCGGTCAGGATGCCCTTGTTGCGCTTGACGCGGTCGTCGACGCGGCCCCAGTTGCGCTCTTGAACTTCGGCGGCGGCATCCAGAATGATCTGCTGCTGCTCGGGCGAAAGCGCGTCGAAGGCGTCCAGATTCATGTGCGTCATATTGACGGCGATCGAGTAGGGCAGCGCATTGAAATTCTGCATGTAGTCCCAAAAGCTGGCACTGATGCCGATCTCGTCGGAGGTGAGTACGGCGTTGATGCCCCCGGCGCTGAGCAGCGGCACCACGTCAGCCCAGCTCACCTGCAGGGGCGAGGCGCCGGCCGCCTTGAAGGTCTCCGTTCCCGCCGCGTCATAGGTCCGGAGTTTGAGCTGCTCCAGGTCTTCGACGCTCTTGACCGGGATCTTCGCCCAGATTCCGACTGGGGTGTAGGGCGAGGCGTAGAGGAGCTTCTGATTGTTCTTCTCGAAGATGCGTTCGTAGTCCGGGCGAGCGATCTCGAAAAGACGTTTGGCGTCGTCCACGGTCGGGGTCAGGAACGGCATCGACGACAGCGCGAACAGCGGATTGATGCCGACGAAGGCGCCCGCATAGGAGCCGGCGATCGGAACGATTCCGGAGCCGACGGCGTCGAACTGGTCCTTCGACTTGAAGCCGAGGGCGCCGCCGAAATGCGCGGTGATGTCGATCGATCCGTTCGACTTTTCAGCGACGGTGTCGACAAAGTCCTTGTCGGCCAGTGCGACGAAGGACGACGCGCCATATTCATTGGCCAGGTCGAGCCTGACGTCGGCGGCGGTAGCGGGTGCCGCCGTCGCGGCCGTAATCGCGAGCGCGATGAGCGCCGAATTGAGCATTTTCCCCATGAGTTCCTCCCTTGCCGGTGTCTCGTTTCTGTCAGCGCGGCATCTTGTTGGTTTTGACGAGCGGCGCGCCGGATCCTTGGACGGCCTCCTGACCGTTGGGCGGATCCAAAACTTGTACGTACAATATAGGGGAGCGGAAATCTGTCAACTTGGAAATTCCCATAATTTGCGAAGTATAGGCCGACGAATTCGAGCCGGCCTTCGCGCTCCTATTGTGACAAGTCGATTGGATCCGCCCGGTGGCTTCGCGGTCAGGCGTGGGAGTAGAGGCGACGGCCCGGCTGAGCCATTTCGGTCGTCAGCACGTTGAGGCCCTCGGTAACGTAAAGGTGCCGATTGTCGGGTCCGCCAAAGGCGCAGTTGGTCGTCATCAGGCCGCCGTCCGGCGTCTTCAGTCGCTCAATCGGCTCGCCGATCGAATTGAACACCCAGATCGATCCAAGGCCCACGTGGCAAACGAGCAGGTTGCCGGCGGAATCCATGGCAAGGCCATCCGGCCCGCCGCCCCCGGACATTTGGATGAAGACGCCGACTTTCGTGGTCAAGCCGTCGTGGACGAGCGGCACGCGCCAGATGGCGTTGTCGCGTGTGACCGCCAGAAAGAGCGTATCCTCTGCAGCATTGAGGACGAGGCCGTTCGGGCTTGGGACGTTGTCGATCAGGCATTCGACATGGCCTGAGGCGCGGACACGGAACACGCGGCCCGTCGGGTCGTGCAGGCCGGTCTGGCCCTGATCGGTGAAATAGAGATCGCCGTTCGAGGCAAAGGTGAGATCGTTCGGCCCCTTGAAGGGCTGCAGCAGGATGCGATCCAGAAAGGTCTCAAGTTGCTTCGAGGCCGGATCGAAGACCAGGATCCCGTTCTTGCAGTCGGCGATGAAGATGCGACCGTCCTTGTGGATCGCAAGGCCATTTGGCTGGCCGTCATAGTCGAGCTCGCAGTGGATGTGCCCTTCGGGCGTTATTTTGAAGAGTCGGCCCCAAGGGATGTCCACGAGCCATAGATTGCCCTCTCGGTCGAAGGAGGGGCCCTCCAGAAAGACCGGGGCGGGCTTTCCGTGAAATTGGACGTCGATCCAGACATTCTTCTCGGATCGGTGGTGCTCTGACGGGATCGTGGTCGCCACGGCGAGGTGGCGTGAAGGCGGGGCTGCGTACACGCTTGGGCTCTCGTTTCCGAATGGGTTCTAATTTGTTCGAACAGGTACGGTAGCGCTCGGGATGTCAGGGGTCAATCCGATCTGATTCCGCGATATTCGTGGCGGATATCTGGATTGACCAATGCGCCGTCGGGCTCTATTGAGCAGGGTCTATCTTGTAAGTACAAATTTAGAAAAGCCCTGGGAGAAAGCCGATGAAGGTGGCAGAAACGGTGATCGATGTCCTGGCTCGGGACGGCGTGACCCATCTCTTCGGCGTTCCGGGTGGCGGTTCCAGCCTCGATCTTATCGATGCGGCAAGTCGAAAGGGGCTTCACTTCGTCCTGACGCGCACGGAGACAGGGGCTGCCTTCATGGCTGCCACCATGGCCGATCTGAGCGGGTCAATTGGCGTTGCGCTCGCCACCCAGGGCCCGGGGACGGCCAGTGCTGTGAATGGCGTTGCTCAGGCCTGGCTCGACAAATCCCCCTTGGTGCTGTTCACCGACGGATGGAGCGGCGAACGGGCGCGCTTCGATACCCATCAGCGCTACGATCAACCCGCCCTTCTCTCCGGCCTCGTAAAGGGCAGCAGTACGCTCGATGGGCCGGATCCGGCTGGTGAGTTCGCGGGGCTGACCGCAACTGCCAAGACCGCGCCGATGGGGCCCGTCTATGTCGAGTTGACCGGGGAGGTTGCGCGCCGGCAAGCCGATGCAGCCGGCCCGGTCCCAGCCATCGAAACGGAAGCCGCGGGCGAGTGTGCCGATGCCCTTGCACTATTGGCTGGGGCAAAGCGCCCGGTGATCGTGGCCGGTCTCGAGGCAAGGCATCCCGGTGTCGCGGCTGCCCTGCAGGACTTGGCTGAGGTGCTGCGGTGCCCGGTGCTGACGACCTACAAGGCCAAAGGGGCGATCCCGTCGAGCCACGACCTGTTTGTCGGCCTCTTTACGGGTGGGGCACTGGAGGCGCCTTGCGTCTCCGAGGCCGATCTGATCGTTCTCGTCGGCTTCGATCCGGTGGAGCTCATCGGCAAGCCTTGGCCCTATGCGGCACCGGTGCTCGATGTCGGATCCCTCGCCTACGATCCGCACTATGTCGAGCCGAAGGCGGTGTGTCGGGGCGATCTTGCCGCAGCGCTTGGCAAGCTTCGGGGCGGGGCGGCGCTCTCCGGCTGGCCGGCGGAAGACATTGCGGTCCACAAGGCAGCGATGGCGGCGCGTCTTGCCGACGAGGTGGCCGGCAACAGCGGCCTTTCTCCGGTCGACGTGGTGAAGACCGTACAAGCGGCGTCGGGCGCGCACCGTCCGCGGGCAGCCGTCGATGCCGGCGCGCATATGTTTTCCGCCATGGCCTATTGGGAGGTGACGGCGCCGAACGAGATCTTCATCTCCAACGGTCTGGCGACGATGGGGTACTCGCTTCCCGCCGCCATCGCCGCGTCGCTGGCGGATCCGGACCGTCCGGTCATCGCCTTTACCGGTGATGGCGGGCTCTTGATGTGCGCGGGCGAACTTGCCACCGCAGCCGATGTCGGCGCATGGATCGTGGTCGTCGTCTTCAACGATAGTGGGTTGTCGCTGATCGAATTGAAGCAGCGCGCCCGTCAGTTGCCTCAGGGCAATCTGCGCTGGTCGGGGGTGGATTTTGCACAGATGGCCGCCGGTGCCGGAGTTCACGGCCAGCGCGCCACAACCCTCGAGGCGCTCTCCGATGCCGTGGCGCAGGCGATGACCCGACGGGGGCCGAGCCTGATCGACGTTCCCATCGATCCGTCCGGCTACGATCAGCAGTCCGCTGCCCTGCGCGGCTGACGCCGGAACGAATCGAGGAGAGGGGGAGGCTGTCCATGACGCCGGACAAGGCAATCAGCATCGGGGACTTGAAGCGGGTCGCGCGGCGGCGGCTGCCGAAGATCATCTTCGACTATATCGAGGGTGGGGCGGAGGACGAGGCCGGCATCGTTCGCAATGAACAGCGGCTTCGGGACATCCTGCTGGTCCCACGCTATTTGCGGGACGTTTCGACGCCTGCCCAAGGAGTGGAGATCCTTGGGCAGTCGTTCGCGCGACCGTTCGGGATCGCTCCGACGGGCATGGCGGCGATCGCATATGCGGATGCCGACCTTCATCTTGCCAAGGCGGCTGCGTCGGCGGGCGCTCCGTTCATCCTGTCGGGGGCGAGCAATTCATCGATCGAGAAGATCGCGGCCGTTCATCCTGGCGCTTGGTATCAGATCTATCTGCCGAAATCGGAGCACATCGCGGAAGATCTCTTGAAGCGGATGGAGGTAGCCGGTCTTTCCACCCTGGTCGTCACGGTCGACGTTCCGGCCCATTCGAAGCGGGAGCGGTCGATCCGCGCGGGGTGGGTGCGGCCCTATAAACCGACGCTCGCCGCAACGCTGGAGGCAGCGCTGCATCCCGCCTGGGTCGTGCGCTATCTGCGCGACGGCCTGCCCTATCTGGAAAATTGGCAGGCGTATGCGGAAACTGGGGCTTCGGCCATGGACGTCACCGGCATCTTCGCGCGGGAGGTCCCCGCGATCCAAACCTGGGATCGGCTGAAGCGGATTCGGGAGCAGTGGCCAGGCAAGCTGGTGGTGAAGGGGATTCTGCACCCTCAGGACGCCCTCGATGCGGTCGCAGCCGGTTGCGACGGCATCATCGTCTCCAACCATGGCGGCCGACAATTCGATCGCAGTCCCGCGCCGGTGGAGGTGTTCCCCGCCATTCACAAGGCGGTGGGCGAGGCCACGACGTTGATGCTCGACAGCGGCATCACGCGCGGCTCAGACGTGGTCGCCGCGTTTTGTCTCGGCGCGCGCATGACCTTCGTCGGTCGCGCCACACTCTACGGAGTGGCGGCGTTCGGTCGGGCTGGTGCCGACCGCGCTCTCGCTATCTTGGGCCGAGAGATCGAACTCGCGCTTTCGCAGATTGGATGTCCATCCATCTCCGAGCTCGACGAGAGCTATCTCCAGCACGGAAACGCGTCAGCCTCTATGACGTCAGCGACGTGAAGCGCCGATCGAAATAGAGAAGGGGCGGAACATTTGCCGTCGTCTTCAAGGCGATGACTTCGCAGAACAGCACATCGTGGCTGGATTGCCGCGTTGAATCGACGAGACGGCAATCGAATGAGGCGATTGCATCGGCAAGGATCGGAGCGCCGGTCTCCAACGCGTCCCAACGGCCCTGACCAAAGCGCTCCGTCATGTCCTTTACTCCACCGGCCCCGGCAAACGTGGCCGCCAGCTCTTGCTGGTTGGCTGCGACCGTGTTGACGGCCAGGATACGGCTTTCGAGAAAGCGTTCGTAGGATTGCGAGGAGCGGTTGATGCAGACCAGGAGCCGGGGAGGCGTGTCCGTCACGCTGCAGACGGCCGTTGCCGTCATTCCATAGCGTCCGTCGCCGCACAGCGTGGTGATGATGTGAACCGGCGCTGCCACCTGAGCCATGGCCGATCGATAGGTGGAGGCCGTGACGGACGAAGCGGCCGGAACAGGCGCGGCCGTCAGGCGATGATCATCGCGAGGAATGTCATTGTGGCTCATGTGAGGCCCCGGGTCTCCTGACCTTGACGTGGTGCTGGAGCTTTTCCTGGTCGGGTCGGTTGGATCTGAATGTGACGGAGTGGCCCGAGCGAAAATGGTTCTAGAAATAGACATCCAGCGCCCGATAGAGGTGCGTGACCGCCACGATGCCGGCATTTCGCACAGCGGACGGCGGCATTCGGGGAGCTTGTGTGTTGGGGACCGGGAGGTTCTCCAGCGGCAGGTCGTTCAGCACGGTTTCGCCGAGAAGCTTGCCGTAGGCGCTCGCCATCGCGACGCCGCGCCCGCAGTAGCCGTGCGCCGTCCAGAGGCCGGGTTTCGGCTGATGGATGTGGGGCATGAAATCCCGCGTCATCCCGACCTTACCGGCCCATCGAAACGCGATCGGCTGTCCGCGAAGCTGCGGATAGACGGACAGCATTGCCGCTTCCACATGGGAGAAGTCTTGCGGGTGGCGGGGACCGTTCAGGGTTCCGCGCGTGCCGAAGAGGACGCGGCCGTCGGGAGTCTTGTGCCAGTAATTGAGAATGCGCCGGCTGTCGGAGACGGCCTGTTCCCCCGGCAGGATGGTCGCCGCGATCGCTTCAGGCAGGATCTCCGTTGCGATGATATAGGTGTGGATCGCCACATAGCTTCGATCCACTTCCTGGCTGAGGCCGTCCGAATAGGCGTCCGTGGCTAGAATGACCGTTGGTGCCGTAAGCGTGCCGCGCGGCGTTTCGACCTTCCAGTCGCTTCCGGAGGGAATGATGGCGGTCGCCGGCGTTTCTCCATGGACGGCGGCGCCGAGCTCGATTGCGGCACGGGCCAGGCCGCGGGCATAGCTCAAAGGGTTGAGGGAGGCCCCTTCGCGATCGATCATCCCGCCGACATAGGCGTCGGATCCGAGCATTCGGCTCAACTCTGTGCGCGAAAGGAGATCGAGCCCGCCGATGCCGTCATCCGTCCAGGTGCGCACACGTTCCTCGACTCGGCGCATGCCGGCTTCATTGTGCGCCGGCAATATCCAGCCGGTGCGCTTCAGGTCGCAATCGATGCCGTAGGTAGAAATCATATCGAAGACGACATCGGTCGTATGCGAACCGAAATCCGCCATGGCGCGGCCGTGCGTCTCTCCATATTCCTTGATCAAGGCCGTGCGGCTGTTCTTGAACCCGCGGATTGCCGCGCCGCTGTTTCGGCCCGAGCCGCCCCAGCCTGGGAATTTTCCTTCCAGCACCCGAACCGAGGCGCCACCCTTCGCAAGAGTGATGGCTGCCGAAAGCCCAGTATAACCGCCGCCGATGATCACGACATCGCAGCGTGCGTCGCCCTCAAGCGGTTCGGACGGATCGGCCTCTGCGGCGGTGCGCAGCCAGAGCGAGGGGAATTGGTTCAGGCAGTCTGCCATGTAATTCATCAGGAAGCGTCCTGGGGGTGGGAATTCGCGCTTGCGCCGGCGTGCAGGCGCAGCGTCGTCATATAGTGATAGTCGAGCTCGGCCTTGGCGGTCGCCGCGTCGCCGCGCTGCAAGGCGGCGAAGATACGGCAATGGTCCTCGTAGGCGCCGCGCGGCCCGGAATCTCGGCTGATCTCGTTGCTGCGGATGAGGCGGGCGCGGTTGAGCGACAACTCCAGTTCGCGCGACAGAAGCGGCAGACCGCTGATGTCGGCGATGGCGAGGTGAAAGGCGACATCGAGTTCGCTGAATTCGCCGCGACTGGTTTGCTCGATCGCCTCGTGCTGCTGGTCGAGGATCGTCGCCACTTTCTCCAGCTCGTCATTTTCCCCCGAGCCGAGGCGGGCGACCGCGTGTTCCACGGCCAGATGTTCGAGCGCCGATCTCAACCGATAAATGATGACGATCTCGTCGTAGCTATAGCTGCGGATCGTGTATTTGCGGCCGACGCGCTCGACGAGTCCTTCCTGTTCGAGACGGCGCAGCGCGTCGCGTGCGGGAACGCGGCTGGTGCCGAACCACCCCGCCACATCTTCCTCCCGCAGCGGCGTGCCCATGAGGAATTCGTGGCGAAGGATCTGGCCCTTCAAGCCGGCATAAACCGCGCTTCCGCGTTGGGTGTCCTCCGCCTCCACGAGGGGCGTTCCTTTCTCTCACAAGATCCAAGGGCTAAGCGGCCATCGAGTGCGGCGCAGTCGATTTCAGTATACTCAGATTTTGAGAGGGCACAATCGGGCGCATGGTGGGTTGCTTGGCAATGAGGCTGAATTTGCTGCGCGAATTATGATCTCGCGCGGCCTGAATCTGCACAAATATATATTTTTCAGATAATTTTTTTGGCAAATTGACGAAGGTCAGCGTGTTCCTGAAAAAAATGAATTGCGCCATCCGAGGATGGGTGTGATCATTGGGTATACTGAAATGTGAAAGGCCGCGCTGCACGCGATGCGCCCGGAGAAGAATGACCATGCGGGAAATGAAACTCGGCTTGTCCATGCGCTATTTGGGCTACCATGTGGCGGCATGGCGCCATCCGGATTTCGACCCATCTTCCCTGACGCGCTTCGATGTCTATCGGGAGATCGCCCAAAAGGCGGAAGCCGAAAAGCTGGACATGATCTTCTTCGCCGATGGGCTGGCTGTCCGCGGCGCGGATGTTCCGGAAGGCGCGCTGTCGCATGACATGCGCAATGCCGAACTGGAGCCCTTGACGTTGCTCTCGGCGATCGCGGCTGTGACGCAGCACATTGGCCTCGTGGCGACGGCTTCCACGACATATAACGAGCCCTACCATGTGGCGCGCAAATACGCGTCGCTCGACCACATCAGCAACGGGCGCGCCGGCTGGAACGTCGTCACCTCCTGGTCCGATCAGGAGGCTTTGAACTTCAACCGCGTTGGCAATCTTCCGCGAGATGAGCGCTACGATCGGGCCTTGGAGTTCGTCGAAGTGGTTTGCGGCCTATGGAACAGTTTCGAGCCCGATGCCTTCACGCACGACAAGGCCACCGGGCAGTTCTACGACCCTGAGAAATTGCATGTGCTCAATCATTCGGGCCGCTTTTTTCAAGTGCGCGGCCCGTTGACCTCTGCGCACACGCCCCAGGGCCGGCCGCTCATCGTGCAGGCGGGAGCCTCCGACAAGGGACGGGATATCGCGGCGCGGTATGCCGATGTGGTCTACACCGTCGCGCTCGATGTGGAGGAGGCGCGCGCCTTCTATGCCGACCTGAAGGCGAGGGCGGCTCACTATGGCCGCCCGAACAATGCACCGCTGATCATGCCGGGGATCACGCTCTATGTCGGAGCGACGCGCGAGGAAGCGCAGGCGAAATTCGATGAGCTTCAGTCCCTGATCGATCCGCTTGCCGGACTGGCGATGCTGTACAATTTCTGCGGCGATCTATCCGGCTACGATCTCGATCAGCCGCTCCCCGACGACTTCTCCAGCGACAAGATCAGCATTTCCGGCTCGATGGTTGAGAAGGCCAAGCGCGAAAAGACGACCATCCGCCAGATGTACGAACGTGCCGCGGCCGGCTTTACGGGGCGCTATTTCGTCGGAACGGCCGAAGAGATCGTCGACGATATGCAGCATTGGTTGGAGAGCGGGGCCGCCGACGGCTTCAATATCTGTCCGCCGATGCTGCCGCAGGGGATGGACGATCTATCGCGTTTCATTTTGCCGGAACTGCGTCGGCGCGGCCTGTTCCGCAACGAATATGGGGGGCACACCCTCCGGGAAAATCTCGGGCTCGCCTGAAGAGGCGCGTCCACAATCAATAAACCTTCCAGACGGTCCTGAAGAACAGGAGTGAACTACGATGTCGCAATTGCAGGTCAAACGGCGGACTTTGCTCCAGGGGGCAGGGGCTTTGACGGTCCTCGCGGGGTTGGGGATTCGGCCGGGAGAAACGCTGGCTGCCACGGATAAGTTGCGGGCGGCAATCACCGGTTACAACGCCATCAATACGTTCGATCCGGGCAAGGCGTCGCTCATTCCCGAGTTCTATGTGATCTGGTCGCTCTATAACGGCCTGCTCAAGTTCGACAAGGACATGCAGATCGTACCGGATCTCGCGGAATCCTATACGACCCGCGATGACGGCTCTTTGGAATTCACGTTGCGCAAGGGCGTGACCTTCCACGATGGCTCCGCCCTGACGTCCGACGACGTCAAGTTCACGCTGGAGCGGTTGCTGGATGAATCGTTCGCTTCTCCGAACCGGTCCAAGGTGTCGGACATCGACAAGATCGAGATCGTCGACGACCTGACCTTCCGCATCTACACCAAGAAGCCGTTTGCGCCGTTGCTGACATTTCTGACCAACGCGCGCACGGGTACGCAGATCGTGTCGCGCAAATCCGTCGAAGCGGCCGGAAACGAGGCGTTTGGCCGGGCTCCCGTCGGCACCGGCCCCTACAAGCTCGTGTCCTGGGACGTGGGCGAGGGATTGAAACTCGTCGCTCACGATGGCTATTTCGAGGGCGCCCCGACGATCAAGTCGGTCGATATCCCTCTGATCTCGGAGGAGGCGTCTGGCGTTACCGCGCTTCTGGGCGGACTTGCCGACATCACGTCGACGGCTCCTGCGGCAGACGTTCCGCAGTTGTTGAAGAACCCGTCGGTCAAGGTGCTGCGTCAGCCTGGGCTGAACGTGCGGTTCCTATCGCTCAATCTCCAGAAGCCACCGTTTGACGACGTGCATTTCCGGCGTGCGGTCTCCATGGCGTTCCAGCGTGAGGCGATGGTCTCCGCCGTCATCTTCGGAGAGGGCGTACCGCTCTATGGCACCATCCCACCGCTTCTGGGCAAGTACTATGTGCCGGGCGAGCGCACCTATGCGAAGTTCGATCCCCAGGCTGCCAAGGAAGAGCTCGCCAAGTCGGCGTACAAGGCCGACGAGCACGAGGTGAAGGTGATCACCTGGGGCGGGAGCTGGTGGAAGCGATACGCCGAGATTTTCGTCGCGCAGGTAAACCAGGTGCTCGGCACGCGCTTCGCGGTCGAGGTCACCGATGCCAATGCCGCCTATGCGCGGGAAAAATCCGGCGACTTCCAGATCGGGGTCTGGGGTTGGCTCGGCATGATCGATCCGGACGAGTATATGGGCGACATCTTCTCGACCGACGGCTGGCGGAATTTCGGAAAATACTCGAATCCGGAAGTCGACAAGCAGCTTGAAGCCGCTCGGACGACGCTGGATACCGACAAGCGCGCGGAGTACTATCACCAGGCGGAAGATATCATCATGAATGATATGCCTGTTATTCCCTGCTTCTGTTCCAACATTCACAACCTTGTTCGGGATGGGGTCGACGGCTTCGTGCAGAAGCCCTATTCCAACTTCGGCGATCAGTTTGCGAACATGAAAGTTAGCTGACGCATGGTTGCGGTGACCGAAACGGCCGACCAAGCGACCGTACGTCAGGCCGGACGAAAAAGCCTTGCCGCTCTCGCGGCAGGGCTCGCCACCAAACTGATTGGGGCGGTCGCCGTGCTGATCGTCGGGACCCTCGTGATTTTTCTCACGATGAAAGCGGCGCCCGGCGATCCGGCTCTTGCGGCCCTCGGCGAACAGGCGACGCCGCAGGCGGTGGCGGCTTTTCGCGTGCAACATGGTTTGGACGCCCCCGTATATGCCCAATATCTCTCCTGGCTCGGAGGGATCGTTCAGGGCGATTTCGGCACGTCATTGGCCGTCGCGTCCGGAATGCCGGTCGGAGATCTTCTTCCTTCCAAGCTGTTGGCCACGGTGTTCATCGGGCTTTATGCGCTGACCCTGGCGATCGTCATTTCGCTGGTGCTCGGCAGCGTGGCCGCGCGCAATCGCGGCGGCACGGTCGACATGCTGGCAACCTCGCTGGCGGTCTTCGGTATTTCCATGCCCGACTTCTGGCTGAGCTATGTGCTGATCTTTGGTCTCGGCCTGAGCCTCCAGCTCTTCCCGACCTATGGATATGTTTCGCCGGTGGTGGATTTGCCCGCCGCGCTCTATGCCGGCTTCCTGCCGGCGCTGGCCATTGCCGCGCCCATGGCCGCCGTGTTTTCGCGCACCCTGCGTGCCGTTTTGATCGAGACGATGAGCCGCTCCTATGCGACGGCGGCCCGCTCCTTCGGCCTGCGAGAAGGCTTCATCTTCATCCACTTCGTGCTGCGCAACGCCTTAGTGCCTTATCTGACGGTCGTCGGGCTCCAGATCCGCTATATCCTCGGAGGCGTGGTGGTGGTGGAGAGAATCTTTGGCATTCCCGGCGTCGGTTCGTTGATGGTCGACGGCGCCTTCGCACGCGACTTCCCCGTTCTCCAGACATGCACCGTGGTCTTTCTTGCCATCGTTCTCGTCGTGAACATGCTGACGGACCTTGTCTGCATGCTGCTTGATCCGCGGAGGACGAGCTGATGCCGCGGCTTCTTTCCGGCTTCCTGCGTCATCGCACCGGCGCGGCGGGGTTGTTCATCACCCTTTTCGTGCTGGCCGCTGTCTTCATCGGTCCTTCGCTTCTTCCGTTCGGACCGGAGGACATGGACTTCATGGCCACTTTGGCGCCGCCGAGCTTGTCCCATTGGTTCGGCACCGACAGCTTTGGCCGGGACGTGTTGGCGAGAGTCCTGGCTGGCGGTCAGGTCTCGATCTTCATCAGTGCCGCCTCCGTGATTCTGGCGA
Source organism: Amorphus sp. 3PC139-8 (assembly GCF_040750475.1). Classification (NCBI taxonomy): domain Bacteria; kingdom Pseudomonadati; phylum Pseudomonadota; class Alphaproteobacteria; order Hyphomicrobiales; family Amorphaceae; genus Amorphus; species Amorphus sp. 3PC139-8. The sequence goes on from NZ_JABJVY010000002.1 coordinate 255,001, forward strand.
CCTCCGTGGGGTGCACGATGGGCATTGTGGCGGGCTATCATGGCGGATGGGCCGACGCTTCCCTGATGCGGATCGTCGACCTGCTGTTCGCGTTTCCCGCCTTCATTCTCGCCATGTTGCTGATGGTGTTGTTCGGCTTTTCGACGCTGAACATCGTTTTGGCGCTTGCGCTCGTCTATCTGCCGATTTTCGCGCGCATCTCGCGCAACACGACAATGCTGATCCGCGAAGAACCGTTCGTGCAGGCATCGCGCCTGATGGGGCGGCGGCCTTTGGCGATCATGTTCACGCAGATCCTGCCGAATATCACCGCGCCCATCATGGTGCAGGCGAGCGTTGCGCTGGCCTTCGCCATCATTCTGGAGGCCGGGCTGAGCTTCATCGGCCTGGGCGTCCAGCCGCCGACTCCATCGCTCGGCGGGATCATGGCGGATGGGCGGGAATATTTCGGCCGTGCACCTTGGGTCCTGACGTTGAGCGGCAGCGCGATCGCCTTTGCGCTGCTCGGGATCAATCTGTTGGGAGACGGCATTCGCGACATGACGGACCCACGTCTCAAGGAGCGGATTTGAGGCATGTCTCAGCCGATCGTTAGCATCCGCGGCCTTCGCGTCGCCTTCCGTAGCGGATCGCGCGAGGTCGAGGTTCTCCACGGCGTCGACATGAGCGTGAACAAGGGCGAGATCCTGGGCGTCATCGGCGAGTCGGGCTCGGGCAAGACCATGACCGGTTTGTCGCTGCTGCGCCTTCTGCCGGACAATGCCGAGGTCAAGGCCGAAGAAATGCGCTTCGACGGCATGGATCTCTTGCCGCTCAGCGATACGCAATTCTTTGACCTGCGCGGCGTCCAGATGGGGATGATCTTTCAGGACCCGGTCGGCTCGTTCAATCCATCCAAGCGCATCGGCTGGCATTTCGAGCATGTGATGCGCCAGGCAGGTGTGCCGCACGGGCGTGAGCGTACGATCCATTTGTTGGAGGATGTCGGCGTCAAACGTGCCGCCGAAACGGTGGATCTCTATCCTCACCAGTTGAGTGGGGGGATGCTGCAGCGTGCGTTGATCGCGATGGTGCTCGCCCTGCGTCCAACGCTGATCGTCGCCGATGAACCGACAACCAACCTCGACAAGGTCGTCGAGGCACAGATCCTCGAGCTGTTCCTGGAGCTCCGTCGCAAGCTGAACGCGGCGATCATCTTCGTTACGCACGATATGGCGGTCGCCGCGTCGCTCTGCGAGCGCATCGTGGTGATGAAGGCGGGAGACGTCGTCGAGACCGGCACCGCGCGGGAGGTGTTTACCGCGCCGAAGCATTCCTACACGCGCCGGCTTGTCGATACCGCGATCGAGCTGTCCAGCCCCAAGAATGGCCATGCTCATCGCGCTTCGGAACGCGAGACCCGCGCGGCAGCCAACGGCTCAGCCGCCGAGCCTCTGTTTCGTGTCCGCGATTTGTCCGTGACCTTTCCGGGCTCCCGTATGCGGGCGGCCTTCACGGCCTTGGAGGGGGTCAATTTCGAGATCCGCTCCGGTGAAATCCTCGGATTGGTCGGCGAGTCCGGCTCCGGAAAAACCACCCTCGGGCGGACGCTGCTGAGGCTCTACGAGCCTGCCACGGGCGAGATCATCTATCGCGACCGTGACATTGCGCATCTGCCCGAGCGACAGCTTCGGCCATTGCGTCATGAACTGCAGATGGTTTTCCAAGACCCGGGCGGTTCGTTCAATCCACGCAAGACCATGGGAGCGTCGCTTGCGGAGGCGTTGCGGGTGGTGGGGTGTCCGGACGCGCAAGTCCACGATCAGACCGTGGCGTTGCTGGAGCGTGTGGGGCTGACGGCGACCCATGCCGGCCGTTACGCCCACGAGCTATCCGGGGGGCAGTTGCAGCGTGCGGCGATCGCGCGGGCCATCGCTCTCAAGCCCAGCATGATCGTCGCCGATGAAGCGGTCTCCAAGCTCGATGTTTCCGTCCGCGCCGGCATCTTGGATCTCTTCGAGGACATCCAGGCCGAAACGGGAATGGCGATGGTCTTTATCACCCATGATCTGGATGCGGCGCGCTTTATCTGCGATCGAATCGCCATTCTATTCCATGGAAAGCTGCTCGAGATCGGCCCGACGGAGCAGGTGTTCGACAGTCCGACGCACAGCTACACACGAACGCTGCTTGCCTCTCAGGGGAGCCTGGCCAAGTTGATCGGAGCGTCGGTATGAGCGGGGACGTCGTTTACATCGACTGTTCGCCTTTCATGGGCCGTCTCTTGGAAGAGGCGATGCCGGATTGGCGGCAGCGTATGCTGGTCCATATCGGAGATCCGGGACCGGATGCCGTGGTGGATCTGGCGGCTCATGCTGAAGTCATTCTGAATGGCCATACGATGATGGATGACGAGCTGCTGGGGCGTTTGCCGCAGCTTCGTCGGATCATATTTCTCGGCAGTGGGGCGAGCAGCTATATCGATGTTCGCGCGGCAGCCGAGCGCGGCATCAAAGTGGAGACGATTTCCGGCTACGGGGATCGATCCGTCGCCGAGCATGCGGCGGCCCTGATGTTTGCGGCTGCTCGCAAGGTGGCGGCGATGGACCGCGATCTGCGCGCCGGCCACTGGGAACCGTTGGAGGGTGCCGAACTCCTGGGTCGTCAGCTCGGGATCATCGGGTTCGGGGGGATCGGCCGGAGCTTCGCCGAAATCGCCAAGGCGTTGGGGATGAAGGTGGCGATTTGGAACCGCAATCCCGTCGCGGCGGAATGGCGGGACTATGCCATGCCGCTCGATGAGCTTCTGGCTGGCTCCGATGTGGTTTCCCTGCATTTGGCGTTGACGGAAGAAACGCGCGGGATGATCGGCGACGCTGAAATCGAACGGATGAAGTCCGGAGCGATTTTGATCAATACCGCACGCGGTGGTCTCGTCGATGCCGACGCGTTGTTGGCGGCTCTTGCCGCGGGCAAGCTGGGTCACGTGGGGCTTGATGTCTTCGATGAAGAGCCGCTACCGGCGGGTTCCGTCTGGACCACCTTGCCGAACGTCACCCTGACGGCCCACGCCGGCTTCAAGACGCAGGATGCGGCGAGACGCCTCGTGTCACAGGCGCTCGACCTCGTGTTCGACTGACGGTCGTGGCCGCGCTTGCGGCATGTGGCCTAAGTCGAAAGGGCGCGCATCCGACCGTCCGTGCGAATGTCGGCTTTCGAATGTCTTTGGCGTCAGCGGGAAGGCTGTCATGAGCTGGCAGATGGCGATCGGCCCATGCTGTGAGCTGCCTGAGACCTGGATCACCGCATCGCGTTCAAGAGCACGTGCGAGAGTTCGGGAAACATCGCCACGAGGGCGAGCCCGATCAGGCTCGTCAGCAGGAACGGCAAGGCTCCGCGTGCCACTTGCTCAAGAGGCAGCCGGGTCAGGTTCGCCGCGACGTAGAGGTTGATGCCCACCGGCGGGGTGAACAGTCCGATCGCCAGGTTGATCATCACCAGCACGCCGAACCAGACCGGGTCCCAGCCGAGCTCGTTCACCACGGGCAGGAAGATCGGCAGCGAGATGAACATGATGGTGATCGCGTCCATGAACATGCCGGCGACCAGAAGCACCAGCATGATCACGAGGAGGATGACCCAGCTCTGGTCGCTGAGGCCGAGGAGCACGGTGGAATATTTGCCGATCAGGTCGTCGACGGTGACGACCCAGCCGAACAGGCTCGCATAGGCGACGACCAGCATGACGACAGCGGAGGAGGCGCTGGCGGTGACGAGCGCCTCATAAAGCACTTTTAGCGACAGGGTACGGTAAACCACGCCGCCGACGAACAGCGCGTAGACCGTTGCGACGACAGCGGCCTCCGTCGGGGTGAAGACGCCGGAATAGATGCCGCCGAGAATGACGATCGGCGTCATCAGCCCCCAGAAGGAGTGGACGAACGAGCGCCACAGCCGATCGCCATAGGCGCGATGCGTGTCGTCCGTCTCCGGCATCAGTCGATCGAGGCTCGGGGAACCACCTTCCAGCGAACGCCCCGTGGTGGCGAACGGCAGCGTCGCGAGCATCAATAGGCCCATGAACAGGCCCGGCACGATCGCCGCGATGAAGAGGTCGGCGATCGAGGTCTCGGCGATGACGCCGTAGATGACGAGGCCGATCGAGGGCGGAATGACGATGGAGAGGCCGGCTCCTGTGCACACCAGCCCGGCCGCGAAGCCGCGCGAATAGCCGTCCTCCACCATGCCTTTGATGATCAGCGGCCCGATGGCGGCAACGGAGGCGGGCCCGGAGCCGGAGACGGCGCCCCAGAACAGGCAGACGACGGTGCCGACGAGGCCCATGCCGCCCGGCAGTCGGCCGACCAGGATCCGGAAGAAGGCGATCATGCGCGAGGCGATGCCGAGCGAGCCCATCAGCGTGCCGGCGAGAATGAAGAAGGGGATCGCCAGAAGCGAGAATTTGGCGATGCCGCTGGCGATCAGGTCGCCGACGAGATCAAGCCCGAAACCCAGCATCCACATGGCGTAGAGCGCCGACAGGCCGAGCGCGAACGCAACTGGCACGCGCAGGAAAAGGAGCGCGAAGAAGACGATCAGCATCTGCGTGCCGGGATCGAGGTCAAACATCCGGCGTGACCCCGTCGCCGGTGCCGCGCCACGTCTCCAGGGTGTGCTGAATGTAACGCACGATCACCAGGGCGAAGCCGATCGGCAGGCCGACGCTGTAGTACCAGGCCGGGATCTGCAGTCCGTAGGACTGGATGCCGCTCGCATACTGGTTCAAGAGGAGCTGCCAAGTGAACCAGACCGACAGGGCGAGAAGAAGGACGGAAAGGCCGCTCGCCAGCACCGCGATCACTCTGCGGGCGGGGGACGGCACCAGGTCGTAGAGGATCGTGACTGCGAGATGTTCGCCTTTGCGCGCGGCAATCGCCGCGCCGAAGATGGTCAGGATGAGGAAGCCGTTGGTCAGCAACTCTTCCGTGGCCGCCAGCGAATAATGGGTGAGGTAGCGCACGACCACGTTGGCGAAGCCGAGCGCCGTCATCGCCAGGAGCACGACGGCGCAGACGATCTTTTCCAGATCGCGCCAAAGGATCGACATGAAGCCTCCGTCACCGGGTGGAGCCTTTTCCGATCGGGTGGACACACCCGATCGATGGGACGTTGCTCAAGGAAAGCCGGGCGATCGTGAGGCCGCCCCCCAACGATCCAATCTGATCGGCGACGGGAGGGCTTTCCCGATCGCCGGTCAAGGCGTCCCATTCTCAGGAGCATGGCACCCCGCACCACATTGCGCGAGGTGCAGTCCTTTCGGCGATCAGTTCGCCTTGGCGTCCGAAATCGTCTCCTGGAAGTTCTCCACGAGATCCGGTCCCACCTTCTGCGCCCAGGTGTCGAAGGCCGGCTTGGTCGCCTGGCGGAAGGCGTCGATTTCCTCGGCGGAGGGCTGGTAGACCTCCATGCCCTTGCCCTCGAGGAACTCAATGCCGCTCGCGGTCGCCTCGCGGCTGATCTCTTTCTGGTACTCCATCGCCTCCTCGGCGGCGGCCTTCACCTTCTTCTGTGTGCCGGCATCCCAGGAGTCCCAGAGCTTTTTGGAAACGCCCAGGAAGATCGGGTCGTAGGAGTAGTGCCAGGTGGTGAGGTATTTCTGCACCTCATAGACCCGCTGTGGGATGATCACCGCGCCGATCGGGTTCTCCTGGCCGTCGACGACACCTTGCTGCAGGGCGGGGAACGTCTCCGTCCATTGCATCTGCTGCGGGTTGGCGCCGAGCGCGTTCATGACGTCGATATACATCGGGCCCGCCACGCGCATCTTGAGGCCCTTCATGTCGTCGGGCGTCTTGATCGGGTGGACGTTGTTGGTCACTTCCCGGAAACCGTTCTCGCCCCAGGCCAGCACGATGATGCCGTGCTCTGCCATGATCTTTTCCATTTCCTTGCCGGGGGCGCCGCCGGTGGTGGCGTCGACGTCGGCATAGTCGGAATAGAGATAGGGGAGCGAGAAGACCGCCATCTCGGGAGCCAGCGGCGTGACGTTGATCGCCGATGTCTCGACGAAATCGAGTGCGCCGCGACCGACCATTTCCGCCTGCTTCATCTGGTCGCCGCCGGAGAGCTGGGCGTTCGGGAAGATGCGGATCTCCATCTCGCCGTCGGTGGCCTGCTGAAGGAGCTCGTTGAACTTCTCGGCGCCCTTGTGCCAGGTCGTGGTGTCGTTGGTGTTATGCGAAAGACGGTAGGTTTCCGCGGAAACCGGCGCCGCGGCGACGCCGACCATGAGCGCGGCCAAAGCCGCCATTCCGAGCGCGGAACGCTTCATCGTCGCTTCCTCCCTTGTTCGATCAGCATGTGCGAGCCGACCGTGCCGGCGAAATCGCGCTGCTGAGTTCATATTTTGGACCTTGATTGGCCCGTATTGAAGGTCGGTAGGATACGGAAACCACCGGGGATTGCAACGCTGCGATGCTCATAGTGTATTAGGCACAGTTCAGTTGCGATTTTTGGTTCATAATATGAAACGAGGAGAGTGGTGAAGACAGGCGGAGCGAACGGCTCGCAGAGCGTGGATCGGGCGCTCGCCCTGTTGAATCTGGTCGGACGCCATGCCGACCGGGGCATTTCGCTCGCCAGCCTCGTCGAGGTCGCGGGGCTGAACAAGGCGACCACGCGCCGGTTGCTTCTGGCGCTGATGCGGGCCGGCTTCGTGGAGCAGGATGCGGGCACCAAACGCTATCATCTGGGGGAGGGGGCCTATGTTCTGGGAAGCCTTGCCGCCCGCCGCTTCGGTCTCCTGGAACTGTCGATGGACAGCCTCGCGCGGATCTCCCGGCACACCGAGGATACGAGCTTTCTCTCCGTGCGGCGCGACACCCATGCGCTGTGCCTGCACAGGGAGGAGGGAACCTTTCCGATCCGCACCCATGTGCTGCAGGCTGGCGACGAGCATCCGCTCGGCTGTGGAGCTGGAGCGCTCGCCATTCTCGCGGCGCTCCCCGATACGGAAATCGAGGCGGTGATCGACGTGAACACGCCGCTGCTGCGCGAGCGCTATCCGATGCTGACGCCTGAGCGCCTGCGCGCCGAAGTGGCGGCCACGCGCGAACGCGGATTTTCCGTCAATCCGGGGCTGATTGTCGCCAACTCCTGGGCTGTCGGCATGGTGATCCGCTTTCCCGACGGCCGGCCGGCGGGTGCGCTCAGCGTGGCCGCCATCGACAGCCGCATGCAGGAGCCACGGCGGGCGGAAATTGCGGCCTGCCTGAAGGACGAAGTGAAACGCATCGAGGACAAGCTCGGCAAGATGTTCGCCTCGGCAGGCGAACCGCAGGAACCGGAGCGGTCCCGACGAGGGAGGAAGACGGCCGCATGAGCGCTGATGCCATCAGGGATCGAACCGGTCAGGCGGGGCGGGGACATGACTGACGCACCGCACGGCGGGGTAGCGCCGATTTCCACACGGGTGATGAACCTCGCCCATTTTCTAACCCAGCAGGCCCGCCGACAGGGCGATGCGGTCGGCTTTGTCTGGGGCGAGACGACTTGGACGTGGGCGGAGATGGAGGCGCGGGTCGACGCCCTTGCCGCCGCCCTACAGAGCGAGTTCGGCGTTGCCAAGGGCGATCGGATCCTCGTCCAGTCGACCAACTGCAACCAGATGTTCGAATCGATGTGGGCCGTCTTCCGCATCGGTGCCGTCTGGGTGCCGACCAACTATCGCCAGTCGCCGGACGAAGTCGCCTTCCTCGCCAAGGCGAGTGGCGCGTCGTTGATGATCTCCGGCGCTCGCTTCGCCGGCCACGTCGCGGCGTGCCGCGAAGCGACGGACGCGATCACCACTGCGATTTCCATCGGCGAGAGCGGTTTCGGCGCGGACTACGACGCGATCGTCGCCCGGCATATCGGCGAGAAGCCGGCAGTGGCTGCGGTCGACCGCGACGATCCGTGCTGGTTCTTTTTCACCTCCGGGACGACCGGGCGTCCGAAGGCCGCCGTCCTGACCCACGGCCAGATGGCCTTCGTGGTCACCAACCATCTGTGCGACTTGATGCCGGGCACGGGCGCGGACGATGCGTCGATCGTGGTCGCGCCGCTCTCCCACGGGGCCGGTGTCCACCAGGTCACCCAGGTCGCCCATGGCGCCAAGACCATCCTCCCGGCAGCGGAAAAGCTCGACGTCGCCGCGATCTGGCAGCTTGTCGAAAAATGGGGTGTGACCAACGCCTTTACCGTGCCGACGATCCTGAAGATGCTGATCGAGGACCCTGCGGTCGATCGCTTCGACCATTCCTCGCTGCGCTACGTGATCTATGCCGGCGCGCCGATGTACCGGGCCGACCAGGTGCGGGCGCTGGATAAGCTCGGCGGAGTGCTGGTCCAATATTTCGGCCTTGGCGAGGTGACCGGCAACATCACCGTGCTGCCGCCGGCCTATCATGATCCCTCCGACGGTCCGCATGCCCGCATCGGCACCTGCGGGTTCGAGCGCACCGGCATGCAGGTACAGATCCAGGACGACAACGGGGCGGAGGTGGTGCCCGGCGAAACTGGCGAGATCTGTGTCATCGGTCCGGCGGTTTTCGTCGGCTACTACGAGAACCCGGAGGCCAATGCCAAGGCGTTCCGCGACGGCTGGTTTCGCACCGGTGATCTCGGCCACATGGACGAGAATGGCTTCGTCTACATCACCGGCCGCTCCTCCGACATGTACATCTCCGGCGGCTCCAATATCTATCCGCGCGAGATCGAAGAGAAGATCCTGCTGCATCCGGAAATCAGCGAGACCGCCGTCCTCGGCGTGTCTGATCCCGTCTGGGGCGAAGTGGGCGTCGCGGTCTGTGTCGTCCGGCCGGGCGCGATTGCCGCGGAGATCGACGTGCGCGGTTGGCTGGAGGGCAAGGTCGCCCGCTACAAACTGCCGAAGCACGTCCTGTTCTGGGACGAGATGCCGAAATCGGCCTACGGCAAGATCACCAAGAAAATGATCCGGGAAGAGCTGGAGCGGCGGGGCGATCTGCCCACGCCGGAGTAATCAGCACTCAGCCTGAGACGATAACGACAAGGGAGGAAACCCAATGGGCGAAACGGTGGGAGGGACCGTCATCGTGACCGGCGGCGCGTCCGGGATCGGTTACGAGACGGCGGAGGTTCTGAAGGAGCGGGGCTGGTCCGTCTATCTGTTTGATCTCAAGCGCGAGGCGTTGGAAACGGCATGCGCCGGCTTGGGACTGGAGATGGAGCGCGGCTTGGTCTGCGATATCTCCGACGAGGCGGCGGTCGAGGACGCGGTGGCGACGGTATGGGCGCGCGAGAGGGTTGGTGCGGTGGTGAACTGCGCCGGCATCGGTGCCGACAAGGCGGCGGTGGAGACCAGCGTCGCGGAGTTCCGCCGGGTGCTCGACATCAATCTGATCGGCTCGTTCGCGGTCTCGCGTGCTGTCGCTTCCCGCTGGCTGGAGGCCGGAATGGTGGGCGCGATCGTAAATATCAGCTCCGTATCCGGCATGACCGGCAACAAGGGCCGCGTCGCCTACGGATCGTCGAAGGGCGGGGTGAACCTGATGACCCTTGTGATGGCCAATGAGCTCGGCCGCTCCGGCATCCGCGTCAACGCCGTGGCGCCTGGACCGATCGACACGCCGCTTGCCCGTTCCGTGCATACCGACGACGTGCGCCGCCAATGGGCCGAGCGCGTGCCGCTGTCGCGCTATGGCACCCCCCGGGAGGTCGCAATGGCGGTCGCATTTTTGCTGTCGAACGACGCCAGTTACGTCAACGGGCACATCCTGACCGTCGATGGCGGGTTCGTCTCCGCGGGGCTGGCGTCATGACGTCGCCGCGCCGCATCGCGCATCCCGGTCCCGAGGCCGCCGAGCGTACGCGCGTCGTTCCCTGTGGCGCGGTGCCGGTGACGCTTCGGCTGGAGCCGGGTCGCAGCGTTCTGGAGGAGGCCACTGCCGCGCTTGCGGCGGAAGGCTTCGAAGCGGCGTATCTCTCGCTCGCCGGCGCGCGCTTCGATCCGATGCGCTACGTCATCCCGGCCGGTGCGCCCGGCGACGGGCATGCGGCCTGGTACAGCGAGACCTTCGCCCCCGACGGCGTCTGTACGGTCGAGATTGCGGGACTGCACGTGGGCAGGCGCGATGGCGAGCCCTTCCTGCATTGTCACGGCATCTGGTCGCTGCCCGACGGCACGCAGGCCATGGGCCATCTTCTGCCTCACGACAGCGTGCTCGCCAAAGCGGTCGAGGTGACGGGCTTTGGCCTCGACGGGGCCATCCTAGACGTGGAGGACGATCCGGAGACCCGGTTTCGCCTGTTTCAGCCGGTCGCGCGCCAGGAGCACGGGCGATCCACTGCCGAAGCCCTATTGTGCACCATTCGGCCCAACACCGATGTCACAGAGGCGATTGCGGAGATCTGCCGGAAGAATGGGATCGACCAGGCGAGTCTGCACGGAATCGGCAGCTTGGTTGGTGCCGATTTCGAGGACGGGGAGCATCTCGCCTCCTATGCGACGGAGCTGCTGATCCGCGAAGGCGCCGTGACGCCCGGCGACACGGGGCCGCACACGAGCCTGGACATCGCGCTCGTCGGCATGGACGGCACGATCGCCGAAGGCCGGCTCGTGCCCGGCCGCAATCCGGTGTGCGTCACGTTCGAGCTCCTCGTCGTCCGTAGTTCAGCCGGATGACAAACGCTCCGGGGTGTCTGACGGGACACGCAGGCTGAGGCCGGTTCAGATCACTACGAAGCCGTGCGCGTAGGGGTCGCGGTCGTCGATGAAAATGGTGTTGAAGCCGGTCTGGCGCGCCCAGCCGGCGACGGAGGGAACGATTGCCGGGTGCTCGCCGACGGTGGTCGCCGCCTCCACGCGTCCCCTGAACAGACTGCCGATGATGCTCTCGTGAACGAAGTCGTCCCCCACCGCCAGCCGTCCCTTGGCGGCCCAATGCGCCATCCGGGCGGAGGTGCCCGTGCCGCAGGGCGACCGGTCGATCGCCTTGTCGCCATAGAATACGGCGTTACGGGCGGTGGCCTGTGGATCGCGCGGCGCCCCGGTCCACAGTACGTGGGAAAGCCCTCCGATGGCGGAATTTTCGGGATGAACGAAGGAATATTTCGCGTTCAGCGCGGCGCGCAGCTTCGGGCTGAAGCCGACGAGTTCGGCTGCGGTGAAGTCTGAGATGTCGCGGAACGTCGGCTGGGGCTCGACGATGGCGTAGAAGTTGCCGCCATAGGCAACGTCGACGGTGACGTCCCCGAGGCCCTCCACCTCCGCCGTCAGGCCTTCGGAGTGAAGGAAGGCCGGCACGTTTGTGAGCCGCACCTCGTCGACATAGCGGCCGGTCCGGACATAGTCGGCCACCACAAGTCCGGCCGGCGTGTCGAGACGCAGACGGCCGGGCTCTTTCGGCGTCACCAAGCCGTTCTCGATCGCCATGGTGACCGTGCCGATGGTGCCGTGGCCGCACATCGGCAGGCAGCCGGAGGTTTCGATGAAGAGCACGGCGATGTCGCAATCGTCCCGCGTCGGCGGATAGAGGATGGACCCGGACATCATGTCGTGGCCGCGCGGTTCGAACATCAGGCCAGTGCGAATCCAATCGAATTCGGCCAGGAAATGGGCGCGTTTTTCGGTCATGTCGGCGCCGGAAAGGTGCGGCGCGCCGCCTGCGACCAAGCGCACGGGATTGCCGCAGGTGTGCCCGTCGATGCACTGGAAGGTGTGGTTGCTCATTCGCGTGAACCCGGAGAAGCGGGTGGATCTGAAGGGCGTTCGCTCGATCGCGGGTGGCTGGCCGGAAGCCTATGTCATCACATGGGCAGTGTTCGAACCACTCGGAATTTGTCGTCGGCTCAAAGTCCTGGAAGAGTGACCGGTGACCGCGATCGTGATCCGGCGTTCGGCGCAGGTCATGCCGGACACCTTATTCGCTCATTCGGTTCAGGACTTTTGGGAAGGGCATAGAGGCAATGACGACGAATATCTTCAGCGGCTGCATTCCCGCGCTCATGACGCCGTGCAAGCCGGACCGGACCCCGGATTTTCCGGCGCTGGCGCGCAAAGGGCGCGAATTGCACGCGGCCGGTATGAACGCGGTCGTCTATTGCGGGTCGATGGGCGATTGGCCGCTTCTAACCGACGAGCAGCGCATGGAGGGCGTGCGCCATCTGGTCGAAGCCGGGGTCCCGACCATCGTGGGCACAGGGGCGATCAACACGAAGTCGGCCGTCGCGCACGCGGCGCATGCCGCCGAGGTCGGCGCTCAGGGGTTGATGGTCATTCCCCGAGTGTTGTCGCGCGGCACCGCGCCAAGCGCGCAACGGGCGCATTTCTCCGCCGTCCTGGACGCCGCGAAAGGCTTGCCGGCGGTGATCTACAACAGCCCCTATTACGGCTTCGCCACCCGCGCCGACCTGTTCTTCGCCCTGCGCGCCGACTATCCCAATCTGGTCGGGTTCAAGGAGTTCGGCGGGGCGGCGGACCTGAGCTACGCGGCCGAGACCATCACCTCGGGCGACGACGACCTGACGCTGATGGTCGGGGTCGACACCCAGGTCTACCACGGCTTCGTCAAGTGCGGGGCAGGGGGTGCCATTACCGGCATCGGCAACGCGCTGCCCAAGGAGGTTCTGCACCTTGTCTCGTTGTGCGAGCAAGCGGCGGCCGGCAACATGGTGGCGCGGGCTAAGGCGCGCGAGCTGGAAGAGGCGTTGTTGGTGCTGTCGACCTTCGACGAGGGCCCCGATCTGGTGCTGTTCTACAAGCATCTGATGGTGCTGACCGGCAACGAGGAATACCGGCTGCATTTCAACGAGACCGATGCGCTGTCCGAGACGCAGCGGGCCTTCGCCGAAGCGCAGTTCAAGCTGTTCCGGACCTGGTATGATGCCTGGGTCTCTTAGAACCGTTCAGCCTTTCACAGAATCGCAGAACGGTTCTAACTCCTTATTTCAACGCGTTTCCGGACGGCCAACCCGTTTCCGCTTCGCCGAGACCCGCTCTTGAGTATTTCCCGTTCAGAAGGAAGCGGTTTGAACGAAAAGAAGGTGCGTTTGGACGGCGACGCCGTCGGTCGCTAGCGCGAAAAAGGCGTCAGGACGTGCGGTCTGCAGTCGAGCATTTTTTGATTTCGCTCCGGGCGGGCTGTTAGCCGCGCGGCGGAGCCGATGCCTTCTCGCCCGGCTGGTCGGCGCCCGGTCGCGCGCTGTCGGCAATGGCCGTAGACCGGCAGTCGGCGGCCGTTTCGCACAACCATGTGGCGACCTTGCGCGCCGCGGCGGCGTTGCCCTCTGGGTTGACGCCAACCGTATAGGTCGCCCCCGGGACACGGATCTCAGGCCACGGTTCGATCAGATGGCCGGCGCGGACCAGTTCCTCCACAAGGAATAGCGGCGCGACTAGTGCGCCGATGCCCGAAAGGGCCGCCTCCAGAGCGATGTAGAAGTGCGGGAAGCGGATCGCCTCGGGCGCCGTTGGCGCTCCTGTCGCCCGTGCGAACCAGCGCTTCAACTCGCCGGCGCGCGTGTCGGCGGCGACCAGCGGCAGTGCCGACGGGCTGGATGCCCCAGATAGTGCCGGGGCCGTCAGCAGACCGAGCTCCTCCACGAACAGGGGCTGCGGATCGAAACGGGCAGCGAGCGCCGGGCCGCGCCGAATCATCACGTCGAAGGGGATCGCGTCCCAGTCTTCCGTCGTATGGGTCGGCCGTACGGCGACGCGGACGCCCGGCCCGGAGGCCTGAAAGGACGGCAGCCGGGGAATGAGCCAGCGCATCGCGAAGGTCGCAGGCGCGACGACGGCTAGTTCGCTTTCCTGTTCCGCCGCTTCGATGTCGTCGAGGGCGGCCGCCAGGAGCTGACGGGCCTCTCCCATCGCCGTTGCCAATCGCTCGCCTGCGGCATTGGCGATCATGCCGCGCCGTTTTTCCGCAAAGAGCGGTCGCTCGAGCCACTGCTCCAGTTGCGTGATCTGCTTGCTCACAGCCCCGTGCGTGACGGATAGGTCCTCCGCGGCAGCAGAAATACTTCCCGTTCGTACTGCGCTTTCCAGTGCAAGAAGCGCTTTAAGTGGCGGTAGTCGTCGTTTTGTCATGTGAATACCGTTCACATCGCGCCGAATTTATTTCGATTGAGCATCAGATCCAGAAAAGGATAATGAAAATACTCAGATAAGCGGCCTCTATGCCTGAATTGAGTGAGCATACAGGACGCCCATGGCGCTTTGATAACAGGGAGTGAGAATGTCCGTCGCACAGCACCGACCGATCATCGACGAGGCGTGGAACGTCGAGGTCAACGGCCGCAGCTATCGGTGGCCGCGGCGCCCGGTCGTGGTGATCTGCTACGACGGGTGCGACCCCGCCTACGTGGAAGCCGCCTGCCGCGATGGCATCGTGCCGAACCTCGCACGGATGCGGGCGGACGGCTTCGATGGCGTGGCGTTGGCGGCGATGCCGACCTTCACCAACCCCAACAACGTCTCGATCGTTTGCGGTGCGCCGCCGAGCGTGCACGGCATCTCCGGCAACTACTTTCTCGACGTCGAGAGCGGAGAGGCCGTGATGATGCTGGACGACGCCGGCATGATCGCCCGGACGATCCTCTCCGGCTTCTCGCGCGGCGGTGCCGAGGTCGCGACCGTGACTGCCAAGGACAAGCTCCTGAAGGCGCTGGCCAAGGACTTGGACGGCGTCGCCTTCTCCGCGGAGAAGGCCGACAAGGCCACCCTGGCGGCGAACGGGATCGAGGATGCCACCCGGCTCGTCGGCCGGCCGACGCCGGGCCAGTACCAGCCGGACCTGTCGCTGTTCGTTCTCGATGCCGGGGTCCGGCTCCTGGAGGAGCACGCGCCCGACTTGGTCTATTTGTCGCTGTCGGACCTGGTGCAGCACAGCCATGCGCCCGGCACGCCGGAGGCGAATGCCTTCATGGCCGAGGTCGACGCCCGCGTCGGCCGCCTCATTGCGCTCGGCGCGACCGTCGGCATCGTCGCAGACCACGGCATGACCGACATGGCGCTGGAGGACGGCAGTCCCAACGTCGTCTACCTCGGTGATGCGCTCGACGCTCGCTTCGGCGTCGGGCGGACCCGTGTCATCTGCCCGATCACGGACCCGTTCGTGCGCCATCACGGTGCGCTCGGCGGCTTCGTTCGGGTGCATGTCCTCGATCCCGAGCTCGAAGCCGGCGAGGTGCTCGCCGAAGTCGCTGCGACTGACGGCGTCGATCTGGCGCTTGTCAGGGACGAGGCCTGCGCCCGCTTCGAGCTGCCGGCCGACCGGGAGGCCGACATCGTCGTGGTGGCCGAGGCCGGCGTGGCGATCGGTGCCCGCGCCGCCGACCACGACCTGTCGCAGCTCGCCGGCACGCGGCTGCGCTCCCACGGCGGGCTCGCCGAGCAGCGCGTGCCCTTCATCCTATCGCGGCCGCTGAATGCCGCCTACCGGGCGCGCGCAGAGGACACGCTACGCAACTTCGACATCTTCGACTTCGCCATCAACGGAACGGACTGACACCATGTCCCGTGTGATCGCGATCATGCTCGACGGGTTGCGCCGGGACTTCGTGCGACCCGAATTCACCCCGAACCTCGCCCGGTTCGCCGAACGTGCGGCGGTGTTCGAGGCCCACCGCTCTGTCTTTCCTTCCGCTACCCGCGTCGTCTCCGCTGCCTTCGCCACTGGCTGTCATCCGGCACGCAACGGACTCCACGGCAACTCCATGGCGCTCATGGAAGACAGCGGCCTCGTCGTGCACGATGCCGGCAAGCCGGACTTCCTGCAGCACAAGCGGGCAGTTACCGGGCGGACCCTCGCAACGCCGACGATGGCGGAGCGCCTGGCCCCGCGTGGCGGCGCCGTCGTCTTCAACAACGTCTCGCCCGGCGCCGCCTATGCCCACGATCCAGACGGTCACGGCCGCGTCTATCACCGCGCCGGTTCGTTCGGACCCGGCCGCGTCCCCGTCGCCGAGTCCGACCGGCTGGACATCAGCCTCGGCATCGAAGGCGACCGGGAGATGACCCGGCGGTTTCTCGACGAAGCCGTGGCGCGCGATCCGGCGCTGTCGGTGCTCTGGCTGTCGGAACCGGACACGTCGCAGCATGCCTCGCCCCTCGGCTCGCCCGAGCATCTGGATACCCTGAATGAGGCGGATGCCCTCGCCGGAGCTGTCATCGACGCGGTGACCATGCGCGTTGCGGACGGCGAGGACATCCTGCTCTCCGTCGGTTCCGACCACGGCCACCAGACGGTGACGGAGACCGTCGACCTTGAGGCTTGTCTCGTTGCCGCCGGGCTGAAGGAGAGCCTCGGCTCCGACGACGTTGTTGTCGCGGCGAACGGAACGGCGGCGCTGATCTATGTCGCGCCCGACCACGCGGACCAGATCGATGCCCTCGCCGCGCACCTGCGCGGACAATCCTGGGCCGGCGAGGTGATCTCGGGCGCGGATCTGGCCGCCATCGGCCAACACCCCACGGAGGGGCCCGCGATCGCGGTTTCCATGGCGGCGAGCGATGCGAAAAACGACTATGGCGTGCCTGGGCTCTCCGCCGCCGTGAAGCCTGCCGCCGGCAAGGCGGACCGCGCTGGATGCGGTCAGCACGGCGGCCTCGGGCGCCATGAGCAATCGCCGGTGCTGATGCTGGCCGGGCGCGGCTTTCGCCCCGGCG
This sequence comes from Amorphus sp. 3PC139-8, assembly GCF_040750475.1. Classification (NCBI taxonomy): domain Bacteria; kingdom Pseudomonadati; phylum Pseudomonadota; class Alphaproteobacteria; order Hyphomicrobiales; family Amorphaceae; genus Amorphus; species Amorphus sp. 3PC139-8. The sequence continues at coordinate 271,667 of NZ_JABJVY010000002.1, forward strand.
TCCGGCGCGACGACGAGACCTCGGTCGTCGATCTTGCCCCCACCTTTCTCGCCCATCTCGGTCTTCTCCCCGAAGGCCTCGACGGGCGGGCTTTGCAAGCCGATCCCCTCTCAGAGATGCCGGAGTTCTGAAACATGAAATCTCCCTCGCTCACCCTCGATCGTCGCCAGCTAATGCTCGGCGCCGCCACCGCCTCGCTGGTCGCGGTCATGCCGGTTTCCCTGAGCGCGCAGGAGGCCGCGTCGCGCGGTGGCGTGTTGCGCTACGCCACTCTCGGCCTCGACACCTCCGACCCGCACCGCCACACCGGCTCGATTGCCGTGCAACAGCTCTATGTCGAGGCGCTGACCTCCATCGGTCCGGACGGCCGGGTCGAGCCGTTCCTGGCGGAAGGCTATGAGGTCTCCGACGACGGTCTGACCTACACCTTTGCGCTGCGTGACGGGGTGACCTTCCACAACGGCGACCCGGTGACGGCCGAGGACGTGGTTGCCAACGTCGAGCGCGTGCGCACCAACGTGAAGGGCGGCTGGCTCGCCTCGGCGATGAAGCTCGTCGACGGAGTGAACGCGCCCGACGATCGCACCGTCGTCATCGCGATGAAGGAGCCCTACGCACCGCTCGCGAACCTGCTGTCGGAGCTTTGGATCGTGTCGCCGAAGTCGGACGGGTGGAACGAGACCATCACCACGCCGATCGGCACCGGTCCCTTCGTTTTCGGCGAATGGAAGCCGCAGATCAGCCTCTACGCGCCTGCCTACAAGGGCTACTGGCGCGGGGACATGCCGTATCTCGACGCCGTCGAGGCGAACCTGCGCGAAGATCTCGACAAGTCGGGCGCGATGCGGGTGGGCGATCTCCACATCGCCAGCGTGCCGCGTGACGAGGCTCGCCAGCTTGCCAAGAGCGGCGACATCCACGTCAGCCAGTTGAAGGACTCCACCTGGTATTTCGTTTCCTTCAATAACCGCAAGCCGCGGCCACCGTTCGACGACCCGCGCGTGCGTGAGGCGATCATGTATGCCGTCGACAAGCAGGCGTTCATGAACTTCCTGGCGGGTGACGACGGGGTCGTGACCAACCAGCTCGTGATGCCGGGACATGTCTACTTCGACCAGGGACTGCATGACGCCGACAAGCACGCCAAACCCGATCTGGAAAAGGCGAAAGCGATGTTGGCGGAGGCCGGCGTGAAGCCGGAGGAAATCACCATCGAGTTCCTCTCCTGGCAGGAGAACTACCCGCAGGTGGTGGTCCAGATGGTCCGCCAGCTCGGCTTCAAAGTGAACCACGTCGCGCTCGACGATCTCGGCGCCCAGAACCGTCTCGGCCAGTACGACTGGGACATGAACGCCATGGCGTCCGGTCCGCGCGCGGACATCTTCCTACGGTTCGTGCGGCTGATGAGCAACGGTCCGAACCCCGTGCTATGGGGCGGGGTCCAGGATCCAGAACTCGACGCCATTGTCGAGAAGGCTGTGGCCGAGACCGACGAAGCCAAGCGCAAGGCCCTCTATCTGAAGGCCTGGGACCGGGTGATGGACAACTACTACACCGTCGTCCTGGGGCATGCGGCCAACACCATCGCCATCCGCGAAGAAGTCCAGGGCTACGAGCCCGGCTTTACCTGGTCGCCGAACTGGGCGACCGGGGGCATCGCGCAGACTTGGCTGAAGCAGGACTGAGCCCGATGGCGTTCGCCCACGCTCATGGAAGCGCCGGACCGCAGAGGTCCGGCGTTGCCGTCGTTGCTCCCGTCAAAGACGATCGGGAGGCGCGCGCTGCGTCGGAGCCCGTTTCCGACCCGCGGGGGCAGCGCCGTGCCTCCGCTTTGGGCGCACTGGTCGGTGGGGCGATCGTCGCCCTGATCGCGCTGGCTGCGGTGTGTGCGCCGTTGATTGCTCCCCACGATCCGCTGGCTCAGGACCTTCTCAGCCTCAATCAGGGACCGAGTGCCGCGCATCTTCTGGGTACGGACCATCTCGGCCGCGACGTCTTCTCGCGGCTGGTAATGGGCGCGCGCGTCACTCTCTTGGTGGGGCTTGGCGGCACGTGCGTGGCGTTCGTGTTGGGCGCGGTCTGCGGCCTCACCGCGCTTGCTCTCGGCCGCATTCCCGAGGCGATCGTCTTTGGCGCGATCGACGTGGTGCGCGCCATGCCGGGGATCTTGCTCGCGCTCTTGCTGATTGTCGCGATCGGCGCGGGCACAGGTCCCGTCCTCTTGGCGCTCGGCCTGTCATACGCCCCGCATTTCGCCTATGTCGCCCGCGCCGCCTACAAGCGTGAGGCGGCCCAGGACTATGTGCGCGCCGCCGGTCTGTTCGGCGGCGGAAGATTGCATGTGCTTTCCCTTCATATCCTGCCGAACGTGATGGGCGGGCTGATCACTCAGGGGGCGATTATCCTGCCCCGCTGTATCGTCACTGAATCGGTGCTGAGTTTCCTCGGTCTCGGCTCTTCCCCGGACGCGCCGACCTGGGGGCGCATGGTGTCGGACGCGAGCCGCTACCTGGAGATCGCGCCCCATGCGATCCTGATCCCGGTCCTGGCGCTGATCGCGCTGACCGTCAGCCTGCTCCTCGTCGGCGATGCGGTGCGTGCCCACCTCGATCCGCTGCGCCGCGTGCAAGCCGCGAAGGGGGCAGCGTGATGGGCGCCCGGCTCGCAGGAACAGGGCTCGGTGTCGCTCGGCTCCTTTTCCAGGCCGCCGGCATCGTCGTGCTCGTGTTCTTTCTATGCCGGGTCGTGCCGGGTGACGCCGTCGATCGGATGACCCTCGAAGGCGGGCTCACCTTGGCGCAGGAGGCGGCGCTGCGCGCGGAAATGGGTCTCGACCGGTCGCTGCCTGTCCAGTTCGTCGACTGGGCGGGGGGCGCGCTGCACGGCGATTTCGGGACTTCGCTGCGCTATCACCGCCCGGTGTCGGACATGCTGGCCACGGCGCTGCCGTCGACCTTGAAACTCGCCGGTTTCTCGTTTCTGGTCGGGATCGGGCTTGCCATCGGTCTTGCCGTTGCCGCCGCCATGAGCGGCAGCCGCTGGCTCGCGGGCCTCGTCAACTTCGTGAATGTCTGGTCGATCGCGCTGCCCACCTTTTGCGTCGGTGTCATCGCGATCCTGATCTTTTCGATCTGGCTCGGCTGGCTGCCGGTCATCGGTGGGCTTCTCATGCCGGTGCTGATCCTCGGCATGGACAATGCCGGACAGATCGGCAAGCCGCTGTTCGAGGAGCTGCGCGAGGCGACGACGTCGGCACATGTCCGCACCGCCCATGCCAAGGGCCTCGGACCGGTGCGCGTCGCGCTCTTCCATCTCCTGCCGACGGCGCTCCCCGTGGCGCTGGCCATGTCCGGCCTGGTGCTCGCCGGCCTCGTCGCCGGCACGCTCACGATGGAGATCCTGTTCGGGCTGCCGGGTCTCGGCAGCCTGATGCTCAACGCCATCCACGGCCGCGACTATCCGGTGGTGCAAGCGGCGATCACCGTCGCCGCCGTCGGCCTCGTCCTTATCAACGCCCTGATGGATATCGTCCACCGCGCCGTCGATCCGAGGCTCTCCCGATGACTGCGCCGCTTCTCCAGGTCCGCAACCTCACCGTCCGCGCCGGCGAAACGGAGATCCTGCGCGGTCTCTCCTTTGACTTGCATGCAGGCCGGACGCTCGCCCTCATCGGCGAGTCCGGCTCCGGCAAGTCGATGACCGGATTGTCGCTTCTCGGCCTGTTGCCGCGCGGCGTCGCGTATGGCGATGGCTGTGCGATCAGCTTCGACGGCGCGCCTCTCCCGTTGCGCGACGAGCGTGGTATGCGGGCGTTTAGGGGCCGGCGCATCGGCGTCGTTTTCCAGGATCCGATGGCCTGCCTGAACCCGTTCATGCGGGTCGGTACGCAAATTGGCGAGGCTTTGCGGCGCACGGGCGTCCGCTCCGCCGCCGCCCGCCGCAGGCACATCGCGGATCTTCTCTGCGAGGTGGAGCTGCCGGATCCCGCGATCTCCGCGCGCTATCCGCACGAGATCTCCGGCGGTCAGCAGCAGCGCGTAATGATCGCCATGGCGCTCGCTTGCGCGCCGGATCTCCTGATCGCCGACGAGCCGACCAGCGCCCTCGACGGAACCATCGCCGCGGAGATCGTGCGACTGCTGGCCACGCTGCAGTCGCGCCACGGAACGGCGATGCTCTTCATCACGCATGATCTTTCGGTGGCGGGCGCGTTGGCGCACGACATTGCGGTGATGAACCACGGGGAGATCGTCGAGACCGGTTCCGCGGAAACGGTGTTGTCGCGGCCGGAGCATCCCTATTCGAGGCGGCTGGTGGAGGCGCGCAAGGCGCTCGTCGGGATGCCTGGTCATCCAACGGTGCGTGGCGCCGCCTGCCGCGCCGTCGCTCGGGACCTCTCGGTGGACTATCCCGCCAAAGGGCTTTTCGGGCGCCCCGTTCGTGCCGTTCACGAAGCCGATCTCGTGCTCCACGAAGGCCGCACGCTCGGCATTCTCGGCCAGTCCGGTTCGGGCAAGAGCACGCTGGCGGCGGCTCTGTGCGGGCTGAGGGCGCCGGCGACCGGGTCGGTCCGGCTGCTCGACGAGACCCTGACGCCATCGGAGCCCCGTCTCTCGCGAGCGCAGCGCCGCTCGGTCCAGTTCGTCTTCCAGAATCCCTATGGCGCGCTCAATCCGCGTCTGACCGTCCGCCGGCTTCTCGAAGAACCGCTGGCTCTGGCAGGGGCAGGGGGCGAGGCGCCGGCGAAGATCGAGGCGGCGTTGGAGGAGGTTGGTCTGGAGCCGGCGCTTGCGGCACGCTATCCGCATCAGCTCTCCGGCGGACAGCGCCAGCGCGTGTGCATCGCGCGGGCGCTGTTGTGCGATCCGAAAATCCTGGTCTGCGACGAGGTGGTCTCCGCCCTCGACATGACGGTGCAGCTTCAGATTCTCCAACTGCTGAAGCGATTGCAGGCCGAACACGGCTTTGCCATGGCCTTCATCGGTCACGACATCGAGGTGGTGCGTTGGATCGCCGACGAGATCGTGGTGATGCACGCCGGCCGTCTCGTCGATCGCTTCGAGGTCGCCGACCTGCAGGCGCCGCAGCGCCACCAGCAGACGCGACTGCTGCTCTCCAGCGTTCCGCCGCGTGCGGCTTGAGCAAGCATTCGCCGTCGGTTCGCGGTTCAGGATGTTCCGGTGGCATCCGGCCTTGCGTCTGCGTCCCGCGCGGGCAGCACGTCGTCGACGCTGATCTGCACAAGACCCCGGCTGCAGCGTTCCACACGAGCCTTTACGCCGTAAACGTCGGCAAGTGTCTCCGGGGTCACCGCGGCTTCGGCGGGTCCGCTGGCGGCAACCCGTCCATTGCCGAGAAGAACGATGCGCTCCGCCCACCGGCTCGCCAGGGCAATATCGTGCAGCACGACGAGCACGATCATGCCGCGCTCTGCCGCGAGATCCTTGACCAGCCGCATCACCGAAAACGCATGACGCATGTCCAGCGCGCTTGTGGGCTCGTCAAGCAGCAGAATGCGCGGCGCACGGACGATCGCCTGGGCGAGGCTGGCAAGCTGACGTTGTCCGCCGGACAACTCGTCGAGCGCCGCCATGGCCAGATGTTCGATCCCAAGTCTCGCAAGAACCGCTTCGCTCTCCCGAGCCGCCTCGCGGCTGGAGCGGGGACAGCCTGTCGGAACGGCGTTCAGCGCGCTCAGCACGCTTTCGAAGACCGTCAGCGAGATCTGCTGCGGCAGGGCCTGGGGCATGTAGGTTACGGTGGCGGCGTGCTCTGTCGGCGAGGCCTGCAGGAGATCGCGGCCGTCGTAGAGGATTTCGCCGCGTGCCGGATGAAGTCCGGCGACGGCCCGTAAAAGAGTGGTTTTGCCGGCCGCATTCGGACCGACCAGGGCGGTCAATTCGCCGGGATAAAACGGCTCCAGCGTCACGCCGGTCAGCACCGGGCGGCGCCGGTAGCCGGCCGACAGATTGCGAATTTCCAGAGGTGTACCGCTCATCCGCCACGCTCCGGCCGGGCCAGGACGAGGGCGATGAAGATCGGGATTCCGATGAGCGAGGTGACCACGCCGATCGGCACGAGGATGCCCGGCACCAGCGACTTCGACGCGATCGAGGCGCCGGCCATGATGATCGCCCCCGACAAGAGGCTCGCCGGCAGGAAGAAGCGATGATCCTCGCCCGTCAGAAGCCTTGCGATATGCGGTCCAACCAATCCGACGAACCCGATCGTGCCGACAAACGAGACCGCGGCGGCCGTCATCAGGCTGATGCGCAGGAGGGTGGTGAGCCGCAACCGGGCGGTGTTGATCCCGAACGAGCGCGCACGGTCCTCGCCGAGGCGCAGTGCCGTCAGTTTCCAGGCGGCGGACAGGGAAAACGGCAATAGCACCGCCAGCACCACGCAGAGGATTCCGACTTTTTCCCAGTTGGCGCGAGCGAGGCTGCCCATCGTCCAGAACACGATCTGTTGCAGGGCCTCCTGGCTCGCCAGGAATTGGATCAGCGCCAGCAGGGAATTGAAGGTGAAGAAGATCGCAATGCCGAACAGGATCAGGGTGTCCGGCCGTCGTCCGCGCAGCTTGCTCACTCCCTGGAGCAGGAGGGTCGACGCAAACGCGAACACGAACGCGTTCGCCGAGATCATCCAGTTCTCGCCGATCCACGGCAGCCCGATGCCGAGCACGATCGCTGTCGCGGCCCCGAACGAGGCGGCAGCCTCAACGCCCAGCGTGAAGGGGCTGGCGAGCGGGTTGTTCAGGATGGTCTGCGTTTCCGCTCCGGCAAGCGACAGGATCGCGCCCACGAGCAGGGCGATGAGCGCGGCCGGCAGGCGTACGTTCCAGACGATCACCTGGTTGGCTCGGCTGGTGGCCTCGGGGTCGAACAGCGCGGTCAACAACATATCGAGATCGATTGCCGACGGGCCCGTCATCAAGTCGGCGAGAAATGCGGCAAGGGCGAGGGTGCCCAGTCCGGCGAGCAGCAGGATCCGTCGCCGGACCAGCGCGCCATAGCGCGCCGCCGCTCCTGTCTGTGCTGTGGTCATTCGTGGTGCAACGCGCGCAGTTCGCTCGGTGCCAGTCCGAACCGCCGCCGGAACGCCGTCGCGAAATTCGCGGGGCTGTGATAACCGGCAATGGCGGCCGCCTCCGCGATCGAAATCTCGTCGGTTTCGAGGGAAAAGCGCGCCTTGAGAAGGCGGCGCTCGCGCACATAGTTGCCGACGGACATACCCCGGGTCGCGTGGAAAAGCCGCTGCAGGGTGGAAACGCTGGCGCCAACCTCGCGGGCCACGTCCGCGATCGAGATCGGCGTCGACAAGTGCTCCTCGAGGAAATCGCAGGCGGCCTGCACGCGCCGTCGATCGCGCGGACGCACGCCGGCCGCAGCGCCGTGACCGAGCCCGGTAAGGCTGCGCAAGGCTTCCAGGAGAATCTCGGTCGCGCGACACTCCAGATACAACCGTCCGAGGAAGCCATCCAGACCGGGCGGATTGAGGATCTGTTCGGCCAGAGCGATGGCGTGCGGCGAGGGCGACCAGATCGCGTGCGACAGGTCCGTTCCACGGATCGCCGGCAGCAGTCTCCCCAACTCGCCGGACTGGGCTCCGAGCCAGTCGAGCGAAACGGTGACGTTGACCTTGCGAACATGGGTCCCTTGGCGCGAGCGACGGACGAAGCGCTGCGGCGAGGAACGGAGGATGACGTAGCCATTGGAGCCCGCGTGATCGCTCGTCTGCGCGGCGCAGTGGAAATGATGTCCGCCGAGTTCGAAATCGATTTCTCCCTCCAGCACGAGCGAGCAGGTCAGGCCCGATTGCTGCACGAGTTCCGTGGTGAGGTCGTGAAGCTCGACCGTGTCTGTGGCGTGCAGCGTGAGACCCGGCCGCAGCTTGGCCAGAACATAGTGGCCGGATAGGGCGGCTCCGTTTTCGGTCGCGTCGGGTGTAAGGATCTGGAAGTCGGTGCCGACAAGCGAAGAGGAGCGCGCCAGATCGGCGCCCCGTACCGTGGCGCTCCGCTCGCCCCGTCCGCGCCCGGCTTGGGCGCCGGCACGGCGGGGCGTCCTCGCGACCTGGCCGGATGTCGCGTTCGGCAGATCAACGGGTTCAGCCGGGTTCCAGTTCATAGAATTACTCTAGATTAGATCGATTTGAGTCTTGCTGCCTGGCGTTTGTTGGCGGCGAGGGCCTCCAGATTCGCAATTCCTATGCTTCTGACCGGCATTGATAAACAGTTGGTATTCTGCCGCACATGTCTGCGCGTCTGGAAAACGCATTTGACCTACGGCCAAAGAGGGGGCGTCTGGTCCGTGGCGACTTGGTTCCATATAGTCGAAAATCATGACTTTGGAAGTCAAATATTAGAACTGTTCCCGGCTGCCGCGTAATCGGCGCCGGCAATCCAAGCAGAGCTCGGAAAGGGCAAGGGTCAAATGGAGTATGTCACCAGTCGCCGCGGCTCCGCGGCGCTGTCGGTCGCGCTCGTGCGGACGCATCTGCTCGCCACGACGGCAATTGCCGCCGCGTTGTCTCTCGGGTCCCATGCGGCCCTGGCGCAGGACGATGGCGCCGTGCCTCTGGAAACGATCCGGGTCACGGGGCAGGGCTCCGCGTCCACGGAAGGCACCGGAAGCTACACGACCCAACTCAGCACGGCCTCGCTTAAGGGGATGGCGGAGCTCAAGGACGTTCCGCAGACCATCAACGTCGTCACCCAGCAGCGCATGGACGATCAGAACATGACGCAGCTGGAGGACGTGGCACGGTGGACGCCGGGTCTCAGGGTATTCACCAACGACCCGGGCCGCTCGTCGATCTTCTCCCGCGGCTTCGAGTTCGACAGCTACTATGTCGACGGCCTGCCAGCGCCCATGGGGAGCCGGAACGGCACCGTCCCGGACCTGGCGCCGTTCGAGCGGGTCGAGTTCCTGAAGGGACCGTCGGCGCTCTATTCTGGCTCGGGCGAGCCGGGCGGCACGGTGAACCTGGTCCGCAAGCGCGGTCTCGACCATTTCCAAGTCAAGGCGACCGGCACCTACGGTTCGTGGGACAACGCTCGGGGCGAGCTGGATGTCACCGGACCGCTGAACGATCGGGTCCGCGCCCGCGCGGTCATGGCCTATGAGAACAACAACAGCTTCGTCGACTACAACGGCTGGGACGTTGGCGTTGCCTACGGCACCGTCGACATCGACATCACCGATCGCGACCTGCTGACCATCGGCACATGGTACCAGGAGCGCGACATCTCCCCGACCAACGGTCTGCCGACCTTCGCCGACGGCACCTTGCTCGACGTGGATACCTCGACATTCCTGGGAGCCGACTGGAACAACTTCAAGAATCACTCCACGGACGTCATCGCCGAATTCACCCACAGCTTCGACAGCGGCGGCGAGGCGAAGGTCGGGGCGCGCTACTCCAATCGCTATGCGGACGCCTTCTACGCCTACACCGGTTCGGCCGCGTCCTCGAACGGAACGAGCTCCCTGGTCGGCTACGGACTGGAGCAGAGCGAAGATGTCTTCTCCATCGACGCGCACATCGACAAGGCGTTCACGCTGCTGGGTCAGGAGCAGAACGTGCTGGTCGGCGTCGATTATCAGCAGCTTGACGAGAAGATCAATCAGGCTCGCCTGCGCGGCCTGGGCACGAACAACGTCTTCAGTCCCAACCCGTTCATCGCCGAGCCGTCCTATGCCTATTCGACGCGCACCAGCTCCAATCCCAAGGAAGCGGGCATCTACGGCCAGCTTCGTTTGAAACCACACGAGATGGTCACCATCGTTCTCGGTGGGCGCGAGAGCTGGTATCGGGCCGATGTCGACGATCTGGTCTCCGGATCGACGACCGAGGTGGAGCACAACGCGAACTTCTCGCCCTATGCCGGTCTCGTTGTTGACCTGAACCAGAATTTCTCGGTCTATGCGAGCTACACGCAGATCTTCCAGCCGCAGACCGAGGTCAATGCGGCGGGCGACGTTCTGCCGGTGCGCACGGCCAACCAGATCGAGGCGGGTGTGAAGTCGTCCTTCTTCGACGGCCGGCTGAACGGCTCACTGGCGCTTTATCAGCTCAACGACACCGACCGTGCCATCGCCGACCCGAACGCTCCGGGGGCGTCTCTGGCCAGCGGCGAAATCCAGGTGCGCGGCGTCGAGGCGGAACTCTCCGGCTCGCCGTTTCCGACCCGCTTCCCGGGGTGGGAGCTGTTCGGCAGCTACACCTACATGGACATGGAGTATAAGAAGGACTCCGCCGATCTGAGCTACCAGTTCTACCTTCCGCAGAATATGTTCAACATCTGGAGCAAGTACACCTTCCAGCAGGGCATACTCGAGAACGTGCATGTCGGGGCCGGCCTCAACTACGTGAGCTCGTTCTACAACCAGTATCAGGGGTTGGAGATCAGGCAGGACGACTACGTGACCGTCGATGCCCAGATCGGTTATCTGTTCGACGACCGGGTGCAGGGGACGTTCACCGTCACCAACCTCTTCGACGAGAAATATTACGAACGTCTGGGCACGACCTCGACCTTCAACTTCTATGGTCAGCCACGGGCGTTCATGGCCAAGCTCGAGGCCACGTTCTAGGGCGAAGGTCTTGGGAACCCGTAGGATGAGTGCTGCGCCGCGAGTGAAGCGCGGAGGGGCGGTCCGTCGGACCGTCCTTCTGCTTTTTTTCGGCCTTGCCACCGGCGGTCTCGCTTCTGCCAATCAATATCTCCACGCCGACGAAATATCGGCCGAGGTCCGCATTCCCGGTTCGCAGATGCGCGATATCACCGCGACGACGAATGGCCGCGACTATCGGCTGATGATCTGGACGCCCTCGACCCCGCCGCCGCCGCAGGGTTATCCGGTGGTCTACGTCACCGACGGAAACGCGCTGTTCGGGACGGTTCGGGACGCCATCGACATCCGTTCACGCGTCCCGCGCACGAGCGGGCTTGCGCCAGCCGTCGTCGTGGCCATCGGCTATCCGGGCGATGCCCCCTACGACATCGAGCGCCGCGCCTACGATCTCACGCCGCCGGTGGAAATGGTCTCCATGCCGCCGCGTCCGAACGGAAAACCCTGGCCACCGCTTGGCGGCGCCGATGCGTTCCTCACCTTTATCGAAACCGATGTGAAGCCTTTGGTCGCCGGCCTCGTACCGGTCGATCCGTCGCGCGAAGTGCTATTGGGCCACTCGTTCGGCGGGCTGTTCGCCCTCCACGTTCTCTTCACCGATCCGGGGGCCTTCGACACCTATGTTTCGTTGAGCCCGTCGATCTGGTTCAACGATCGCATGGTGGTGAAAACCGCCGACGCCTTTTTGAACCGCCCTGCAGCGGAGCGCGGCGATGTCTCGCTGTTCCTCTCTGTCGGAGGGCTGGAGCAGCGACTGACGAGCGTCGAGGACGATCACCCGCAGGCGGCAACCCGACGAAAGTGGAAGGCAAACAACCGTATGGTCGACAATGCCCGGGAAATGGCTATCCGGCTGCAGGACGCGGATGGACTGGACGTCGAGTTTGTCGAGTTCCCCGACGAAGACCACACATCGGTTCTGCCCGCCTCGATCAGCCGCGGCCTCAGCTTCGCCCTACCCGTGGAGACCACCAGATGACCTGCTTGCGCGCCGCGGCCGTTGCCGTGTTTTCTTTCGTCCTCGCGCCTCTCGCCGCGCTTGCCGGACCTGTGGTCACCGATCTTGCCGGTCGAACGGTGGAACTGCCCGACGACATCGACAAGGTTGTCCTGGGCGAAGGCCGCTTTCTGCCGGTTCTCGCCATCCTTGAGACCGAGAACCCGGTCGACCGCATTGCCGGCATGATGGGCGAATATGAACGCCTCGATCCGGACGGTTACGCTCTCTACGAGGAACGTTTTCCGGCCCTGGCCGACGTGCCCCGGCTCGGTCTGACGACGGAAGACAGTTTCAGCCTGGAAAAGGCGATTTCGCTCGGTGCCGACGTTGCCATCTTCGGGGTCGAGGGGCATGGACCGTCAGCCCGCGCGGCGGAGACCATCGCGGCGCTCGAAGCGGCGGGCGTCACCGTCGTGTTCGTGGACTTCCGGCAGAAGCCACTGGAAAACACCGGCCCCAGCATCGAGCTCCTCGGAACCGTGCTCGGCCGGGAAGAGCGGGCGCGGGAGTTTCTCGACTTCTATGAGACCGAGCTGCGTCGCGTGACGGAGCCGCTGGCGAATGCGCAGGCCGACCGGCCCTTGGTCTTCGTGGACAGCCGGGTCGGGCTCGCCGAGGCCTGTTGCGAGACCATGGGAGATGGCATGATCGGAGAAATGGTCGCCGTGGCGGGCGGTGCCAACATGGGTGCCGAGATACTCCCCGGGCTTTTCGGGACGGTCAGCCTGGAATATCTGCTCACAAACCAGCCGGACATCTATGTCGGCACCGGGATCGGAACCTCGCGGACGTTCAATTCGGACTCCAACCGCATTGCGCTCGGCGCGGGCATTTCCGTGGAGCAGGCCCTGAGGTCGCTGGATCATTCGCTCGGTCGGGTGGGCATCGCCGACCTGCGGGCCGTGGAAGGGGGCCGGGCGCACGCCATCTGGCACCACTTCTACAATACGCCCTTCCACGTTGCGGCGATCCAGGAAATGGCGACCTGGTTCCACCCGGACCTTTTCGCCGATCTCGATCCGGAAGCGACGCTCTCGACGCTCTACGAGCGTTATCAACCGGTGCCTCTCGACGGCACCTATTGGGTTTCCCAATAGTCCGCCACGCGCGGCTGGATCCGTTCTTTTTACCCTTACTCGCGCGACGAGCCGGATTTCACTTCGCCTGACACAATCCAACAATCAGCCCGGTCACCGGAGGGGAGGCACTGCCGATGGTTTTGTCGGAGGGACGTATCGCGACCGCTGCCGCGAGCAAATACCTGCAGCAGCTCTGCAAGCATTTCCGGCACAAGGTGGACGTCGAGTTCGATGCCGCTCGCGGCCAAGTGACCTTTCCCTTCGGCGTTTGTTGGCTCGAGGCGCGGGAGGATGAGCTGGTGATGCGGTGCGAGGCACCTGATGCGGAGGCCAGCGAGCGGATGCAGTCGGTGATTGCCGTTCATCTGGAGCGGTTTGCCTGGCGCGAAAAGGCGGTCGTGGCGTGGACGCCTCTGTCGACCCCGCGGGCGGCAGCGGCCCGATAGGGATCTGCCGGATCATGGCGGTCGTGGCGAACCGGTTTCCTCTTCGCGTGGATAGCTGCTAGTCGCGGGCCCAGGCTTCGAAGGCGTCGAGGGTGTGCTCTGCGCTTGCGATCGTCGGCGTGGCGGTCGCGCCGGAATCGAGGAAGATGATGCGATCTTCCCGGGCCGGTTTCAGGAACCGGTCCCAGCCGGGCACGATGCGGTCGAGACGTGCGCGGATCGCGGCCTCGTCGCGTTCGTCGCTGGAATAGCTGTTCATGATCACCAGCACGTCGGGATCGAGCCGGCCGAACGCTTCCGAGCTGAGCGGAACGGCGAAGCCGCTGCCGTAGCCCGACGCCTTGCCGGCGCCCTGCCACTCGGCTTTGGAATAGCCGAGATCCTCGATCGCCTGGATCGCCCCGGACATGGCGCTGATGACGTTGATCTGGTCGTAGATGATGATCGCCAGATAGGTCTCCTCGCCGGGGTTGCCCGGCAGGCTGTCGCGCACCTCGGCGACGCGATCGAGATAGGCCGCCTTCTTGGCGTCGAAGGTGTCCGTGCGGGCGAAGCGTTCGGCGAGTGCGGCTTCCGCCTCAAAGCCGCTGACCACGCCAGAGCGGCTGTTCTGCAGGTAAACCGGCGCAATGGCGGAGAGCTGGTCGGCTTTTTGTGCGTCGTGCTCGGTGCCGACGATCAAGTCGGGCTCCAGCGCACGGATGCGCTCCAGATCAATGTTGCCGGGCGCGCCGATACCGCTGATCCCGAGCGCCTCGCCATCTGCGCCCAGCACGTTTTCGATGAAGTCGAGGGCAAGCAGGCTCTCTCCGTTGTCGCCACGCCCGTAGCTGCCGACGACCGGCATTCCGAGTTCCAGAAGTGGCAGTGTCAGAAGGGGCTCGTGCAGGGTCACGATGCGTTTCGGGTCTTCCGGGATCGTCACCTCGCGTCCGGCGTCGTCGGTGACGGGTCGGGTCTGGGCCATCGCGGCACCGGCGAAAAAAAGCGAGAGGATCAGGATCAGGGAACGCATTGGGGGACTCGTCTGGCTACTGGACCGTGCGCAGCGCGCGCAGGCGCAGCGTGGCGATGAAGAGGGGAACGCCGATGATGGTGATGGCGAGGCCGGTCGGCAGGGCTACGTCGCTGGTGTTCGCGCGAGTAAGGGTATCTCCGGCGACGACAAGCAGCCCGCCGACGAGCGCCGATAGAACGAGACGCGTGCGGCCCGTCGAGCGGGAGATCGCATCCGCGATGTGCGGGGCGATGACACCGAGAAAGATCAATGGACCGACCGCTGTCACGGACGCCGAAGTCAGGAGGACGGCGGCGACGAGGATGGCCGGGCGGGAACGGCGAACATTCTCTCCCAGCGCCAGCGCTGTTTCGTCCCCGAGGTCGAAGCTCTTCAGGGAGCGGCCGACGAGAAGGATCACGGGCAGGCTGAGGGCGAACCAGGGCGCAAAGCCCGCGATCACCGACCAGCTTGCCCCGAACAGGGAGCCGGCCAGCCAGTTCGACAGGGCATAGGAGGTTTCCGGCGGCGTGTAGAGCAGGAGCAGCGAGGCGACGGCCGATAGGGTCGTCTCCAGCGCAATGCCCATTAACAGGATGGCAAGACCGTCCGCCTGGTCCCACCCCACCAGGAAGAGGATCAGGGCAGCCACGCCGAGGCCGCCCGCGAGGGCCACGAACGGGGCGAGCCCGTGCGGCAAGCCCGGAAAGAAGACCAAGAGCACCATGAGCGCGACCATGGCGCCCTGGCTGAGGCCGAGAAGGCCTGGATCGGCCAGCGGGTTCTGGGACAAGGATTGCAGCATCGCGCCGCTGAGGGCCACGCACCAGCCAGCCATGAAGCCGAGAAGGATGTGCGGCAGCCGCACTTGCCAGAGGGCGAACGCCTGGCCGTCGCCTATTCCCGCTCCGACCACTGCGCGCAACGCATCGCCGATGCCGAGCGCGGTGGCCCCGACGCCGAGGGCGTACGCCATGATCATCAGCACCAGCACCAGAAGAAACCCCGCCGCGGCGAGATTGGCCAGCGGGACGTCAAGACCCGAGGCGAAGCGCAGCACCCGTCGACCGTCGAGGCGGCGAGCCGTGCGCATCAGGCAAATCTCCGTGGTCCGCTGGAGAGATAGAACCGCTTTACGATCAGTGCGAAGACCAGCCCGCCTACCAGATCCATGATCACGCCGGTGTGGACGACGTAAGGGGCAAAGGCCGAGCGCGCGACGATGTCGGCCGCAAGCACGACGCTTGCGCCGAGAAGGGCGTTGGCGGGCAGGGCGACTGTCATGGCGTCGCCGGCGAAGGGCCGCACGATGTGGGGCACCACCAGCCCGACGAAGCCGATGGGTCCGCAGATGGCGACGGCGGCGCTGGACGAGACGACGACGGCAGCCAGCGCCAGCGGTGATACGAGTCTCACGTTGACGCCGGACGATGCAGCCTTTTCCGGGCCGAGCGCGATCAGCGTGAGCGACCTCGACAGAAGCATCAACAAGATCAAGCCGGCCGCCCCGATCCACCAGAAGTCGAACAGCCGTTCGGCGTAGACGTGGTTGATGTTGCCGGTCACCCAGCCGAGAAAATCGCTGCGTCGGGAAGGGCTTGCCAGAAGCAGTGCGGTCGCGATGCTGGCGTAGAGCATGGAGACCACGGCACCGGACAGGATCAATGCCAGGCCACGGGGATCCCGGGAAAGCCCTGCCATGCGTGCCACGACGAGGGTGCTGGCAAAGCCGAACAGGCCGCCGCCGATCGCCGCAAGGCCCTGCCATGCCTCCCCAATGCCGAAGACGGATGCGCCGGCAACGACGAAGAGCGTGGCGCCGGCGGTGACGCCGAGCACCGAAGGGGCGGCGAGCGGGTTGCGGGTCAGACCCTGCAGCACGCAACCGCCGCAGGCCATGACCGCGCCCACGAAGATGGCGATCAGCGCCGGCGGCAGCCGCTGATAGGCGACCACGACGTGATCGTAGTCGGTGTCGTCGAACTGGGTCAGGGCCGCAACGATCTTGCCGGCCGGAATGGAACTCGCTCCCAGCGAGAGGTTGGCGAGAAACGCGGCGGAAAGCGCCACGGCCGCGACGAGAACGACGAGACCTCGTCCCCTCATGGTGCGGGTGATCCCGCGTCATCGCGATGCGGTAGACAGACCAGCCGATCGTGACGTCGGAAGATGTCGGCCTCGAAGGAAAACACGTCCCTCACCGTCTCCGGCGTGATCGTGTCCGACGTGGGCCCTGCGGCAATCGTCCGGCCTTCTCGCAGCATCACCATTTCGTCGGCAAAGGCAGCCGCGAGGTTCAGGTCGTGCAGAACGCAGACGACCGTCTTGCCGTGTCCGCGCGTGAGCGAGCGGACGAGGTCGAGCACGGTGTACTGGTAGGGCATGTCGAGATGATTGACCGGCTCGTCCATCAAGAGGATGTCGGAATCTTGGGTCAGCACCATGGCGATCCAGGCGCGCTGGCGCTGCCCACCGGATAGCCTGCTGACACGACGGTGCGCCTGGTCCGTCAAGCCGACCGTTTCCAGCGCCGAGCGGAACAGGTTCCGGTCGCGGGCATCGGGGCCGCCCATGAGGGCATAGCGGGAGTGACCTCCCAGCTCCACGAGTTCGCCGACGGTCATGTAGTCGGGGCAGTGGGTCTCCTGGGGGAGATAGGCAATTCGTCTGGCCAGCGCCCGGCGGCCGATTCGGTCGATGGGCGTTCCGTCCAGGGTCACCGACCCGGTATCCGCCCGCATCAGCCCCAGCAGCGTCTTCAGGAGGGTCGATTTACCGCAACCGTTCGGCCCGACGAGCGCCGTCAGCCGGCCGGGGACGAACGCCGCGGACAGTCCGCTCAGAACGGGCGTCTTCCCGTAGGAGACGGTGAGGTCGGTGGCGGCGAGCATGAAGGGGACGGCTGGGATAATTGCGGTTGGCAGCGACCATAATCCAGACCAAAACAGTCGACAATCACGTGCGGGCCTAAGGTGCGCCGGCGGAGGCCGATGTCGGGGAAAAGGGGAGATTAAGGCGGTGACAAACGGGACGCTTCACATCGGATTGTCGATCGCCGTCACCTGGCTGACCAACGATGCATGGCGTCGGCCCGAGAGCGGTGTAGAGGGCATCTTTTCCAGCGAGTTTTATGTCGACCTGGCGAAACGGGCGGAAAAGGCGAAGCTCGACTTTCTGTTCCGTCCCGACACGCTGTTTCTGGCGCCCGAGACCGTGGCCGTCTCGCCCGGCTTTTCCAGCCTCGATCCGACGGTCCTGCTGGCCGCCGTCGCCAGGGAGACAGAGTTCATCGGCCTCGTGTCCACGGCTTCGACCACATTCAATCCGCCCTTCGTCGTCGCCCGACAGCTTCAATCCCTTAACTGGATCAGCGGCGGGCGGGTCGGATGGAACGTCGTCACCTCGCTCGACGGACAGCAGAATTTCGGGGTCGAAGCCATGCCGCCGGCCGAGGAGCGCTACGCGCGTGCCGACGAGTTCGTCGATCTGGTTCGCAAGCTGTGGCAGAGCTATCCGAACGAAGCGTTGTCCATCGATCGTGAGGCGGGACGATTCGCCGACGTGTCGCGGGTGCGGCCGGTGAACCACAAGGGTGCGCACTTCTCCGTGGCCGGGCCGCTCAACGTCCCGTCGGCGGGCGCCGAAATCCCGCTCTTTCAGGCGGGCGCCTCCCCGACGGGGCGCGACTTCGCGGCGGGGATCGCCGACGCGGTCTTCGCCGCTGCACCGGATCCCGAGGCCGGTGCCGAATTGCGGCAGGACCTCCGGGAACGCGCGGTCGCGCATGGCCGCGGCGAGGAAGCGCCACTGGTTCTGCCCGGATTGAGCCTCTACCTTGCGGACACCAAGGCGGAGGCGGAAGCCCTGTTTGCGGCCACCCATGCCCGACAGGACCCGGCGAGACGGTTCAAGGCCATCGAGGCGTTGATCGGCGTGGACCTAGCCGAGGCCTCGCCCGACCAACGCGTGACGATCGAGAGCCTACCGGCGCTGCGTGCTGACGTGCGCAGCCGCACCCATGCCGATCTGCTGCGTCGCTACATCGCCAGGACAGCGCCGACGGTCCGCGACCTGCTCGAACGGCCCGAAGTGATCGGTTCCGCCCACTGGCTGGTGGTCGGGACGGTCGACGATGCGTATCGAGAGATCCGCGCCTGGGCAGAGGCCGGAGCTGCCGACGGCTTCATCGCGCTGCCGGGCGGATCACCGCGGTCGCTGGATCTGTTCCTCGACGAACTCGTTCCTCGACTGGCGCAGGCTGGTCTCTTCCGTCGAGAGTACAGCGGCGCGACCCTGTCGTCTCATTTGCGGGAAAGATGATCCAGAACAATTCCCGTTCTGACCGGTGCGATCTGAACGAAAAGGAATTGCTCAAGTTATTGAATCTGAATCCATTTCTCGCCGATCAGATGATTCCATCTTGATCGGAAAAGGCTCTATCCTCAGCCCGTCTCGACCGGCGCTCCGCGCATTTCCGAAGGCGTCGTTCCAAAGCGCCGCTTGAAGGCGGTGGCGAAGTTGGCGGGGCTCGTGTACCCGGCCAAAGTGGCTGCCTGGGCAACATTTGCCTCGCCGATTTCCAGCGCGAAGCGGGCCTTCAGGAGCCGGCGTTCGCGCAGATAGCCGAAGACCGACATTCCGTAGACCGACTGGAACAGTCGCTGCAGCGTGGAAACGCTTGCTCCGACTTGCCGCGCGAGCGCCGGCAACGATATCGGATCGGAAAGGTGCGCTTCCAGATAGTCGCAGGCGGACTGGACCCGACGGCGATCGCGCGGACGCAGCGCGGCGGGCGTCTCGTGACCGGCCTCCGTCAGGCTCTTCAGGGCTTCCAGAAGAAGGGAGGTCGCGCGGCATTCCAGGTAGAGCCGGCCCAGAAAACCGTCGAGGCCGGGTGGATTTAGGATCTGCTCGGCCAGCGCGACGGCGTGGGCGGAGGGCGTCCATATCGCGTGGGCAAGACCGGTGTCGGCGACGCGGTCCAGCAGCGCGGAAAGCTCCGCGTCAGATGTCTCCAGCCAGTCGACCGTGGCCGTCACGCAGACCTTGCGGATGTGCGTGTCCCGTCTGGAGCGGCGAACAAAGTCGGCAGGCTCGGGCTGGAAGATGAGCTGGCCTTGGGGGGCAGGGCGGGGGCCGCCGGTTCCGGTCAGGCTGAAAAGGTGGCCGTCGAGCTGAAAATCGACCTCGCCTTCCAGAATCAGATGGCAGGTCAGCCCCGGCTCTTGGGTGACTTGCGTGGTTAGGTCGTGAAGTTCGACCGTGTCGGTGGCGTGCAAGGTCAGCCCCGGCCGAAGGTCCGACAGGAGATAGCGTCCGGCCAGTGCATCGTCGTTTGGGCCGACATTCGGACTCAGAATGGCGTAGTCCGGGCTGCCGTGGCTGGCGGCTTGGCTCAACTCGCGACCGGAGAGCACCGAATTGCGGCCGAACGCTCGCTCGCTCGTCGGTGGGGCGACGTCATCGTCAGCATGCCCGCGGTCGCGGAAGTCGATGTCGGTTCGGTCCATAAGGCATCACCCATGCATCGGATCACCTTCCTGCTGTTATCCGACCTTCTCTCACCAACACAGCTTTCATTCCAAGTCCGTGACCTCCGGATTTATGGGTCCTGCCCCCAACTGCGCATCCGAAAAACCGGCAGCAAGCCAGCCTGAGGCCAATGAAGTATGAGGGGCGGGGCGGTTTCAGTGGTCTCCTAGGCGTCGAGCCCACCGAGCTTCCCGAATCCGTGTCAGACGAGGAGCTGGGCGCGGAAATCCGCCGGCTGGTGGATATCAGCCGCAAGCCGTGGAAGCGGTGAACCCGATCTGCCAAAGAGAAGACGTGCCATGCTTCCGCGGGCGGCACATTATCGAGCGACCTATATCGGGGAGGCCGATGAAGCGGGGCTTTTAGGATATATTGATCGTGCAGGCCGCTCTAGGCGGGGCGTGCAAGTTTGGTTGGCACTCCTGTCCAATTGGTCGGCGAATGAGAGTGCGCCACCGACCCCGCTTATCCCTCTGATTTTCAGCTCGTTTTCGCGAGATCCCGCGTAATCCCGGTAAATCCCCCTAATTGCCCTCAGTGCCAACCGAAGTTGCGCGTTATCGCTGCGTGCCTGCCGACACCCAAATGGAACCCGGGCTCGACTTCGCAGAAAGTCGCGAGCAGAGAAATTTGCCTAACTAACTGCAATATAACGAGAAATTTGGTAGCGGAGGAGGGACTTGAACCCCCGACACGCGGATTATGATTCCGCTGCTCTAACCAACTGAGCTACTCCGCCCCAGGCGCGGCTGCTGGCCACCGCATCCGCCGGTTTCGGGGCCGTGCGGCCCGCATCTGGCGGGTGGGGCACCGATTCAACTCCGAACGGAGCGGATCGTGCGAGGCGCTAATAAGGCGATCGTGCCCCCGGTTGTCAAGGCGCAGGTGGCGCCGTCTGTGGACGGCCGTGCAAGGCGGGCGAGGGTGGGGCGATCGGGGCTCCCATGGGCCCAAAATCTCGGCTCGGGACGGAGAAGGGGAACGAATGCGTCCGGCGCAGCCAGGGCGGTCCAGCTATCGGAACGCTGCCGACCATCTCCCGCTTTCTGTCACGTGGCTCCAGTTGGCGACCCGGGGGCTCCTTCGCCTGGGAACGCGCGGGCTTTCGGTGGCGCGCCGGCCGACGCGAAAAACCGGCTCTCCCTTTTTCGCCCGGCGTGGCCAGGGCAGGTCCGTTGTTTCCGAACCCGGCGACAAGCCCCGTTTTTGCGCGCATTTCCGGACGGCGAACCGGTTCCCACTTCGCCTGGAAATGCTTACTACCGCTTGCGGAAGGTGAGGAGGTCGAACAATCCGCTGGGCTTGGCGTCTTCCCGGGAGATCAGCTCCAGCGTCTGGCAGCCGAGCACGCCGTCGATCTTCATGGACGGGTTCCAGCCCAGGCGGGTGGCAAACGGCCGCAGAACCCGGTCGGAGATCGTCCAGGGAAACTTTTCCGCGCGGAAGTGGCTGCAGATCACCACATGGCCACCCGGACGCACCACGCGAGCGAGCTCGTCCATCACCTGGGCGGCATCGGGCACGGCGGTGATGGTAAACATGCACACTGCGCCGTCGAAGGCGCCGTCGGCGAATGCGAGCTGCGACAGGTCCATCTCGTGGACGCCGGTCACGTTGCGCAAGCGCTCCTTGGCAATTTTCTCGTTCGCGCGTTTCAGCATGTCGTGGGAGAGGTCGACGCCGGTGACCGTCACATTGGAGGTGTAGTCCGGCAGCGCGAGGCCGGTGCCCACGCCGGCTTCGAGAAAGTGGCCGCCGATGGAGTTGACCTTGGCGACCGCAGCCTTGCGCCCGAGCGCCGTCGGAGCGGCAAGCAGGGTGTAAACGGGTGCCCAACGCGCATAGGCGCTGCGCACCATGTCTCCATCGATCGAGACGTCTCCGCCGCCGGCACCGGCGGCGACGGGAGCGCCCGCTCTAGCCTGCGCACGCTGGCGATGGGGGTCGGTCATCAAAAGCCTCTTTGGGAAAAGGAGTAGGTGGGAAGAAACAGCGAAAAGCGGAGCGCGTGGGCTGCGGCACAGCGCGCTAGGGCGTCAGCGCGTAACCCGGTCGCGGATTGCCTGCGATGAGGGCGTCGCGAGCAGGGGTGCGATCGATCACGCCGCCGCCGAGCACCCGCGCCGGTCCGTCCGGCGCATCGTAGAACACGCAGGCCTGGCCGGGGGCGACGCCGGTTTCCGGCGACAGAAGCTCGACGACATAACGGTCGCCTTCACGGGTCAGCAGCGCCGGCACGGGCGGGCGCGTGGAGCGCACCCGGGCGAACAGCTCCCGACCGTCCTGGTCGATCTCCGCCAGGGGCACGTCGCCGAGCCAGTTCAGGTCGCGCAAGGTCACCCGGCGTGTCTCTAGCGCCTCGCGCGGCCCCACCATGACGCGGTGGCGGTCGGCGTCCAGCGCGACCACGTAAAGAGGCTCGCCGACGGCGAGGCCAAGGCCGCGGCGCTGGCCGACGGTGTAGTGGATGATGCCGTCATGGCGGCCGAGCACTCGCCCGTCGATGTGTACGATCTCGCCGGGCTCGACGGCGCCGGGACGCAGCCGCTCGATCACGTCGGCATAGCGCCCGGTCGGCACGAAGCAGATGTCCTGGCTGTCGGATTTGTCGGCCACCGGCAGGCCCAGCTCGCCGGCCAAAAGGCGCGTCTCCGCCTTGGTCATCCCGCCCAGCGGAAAGCGTAGAAAATCGAGCTGCTCCTGGGTGGTCGCATATAGAAAATAGCTCTGGTCGCGCTCGGCGTCGGCCGGGCGGAACATCGCACGATGGTTGCCGGCGGTGTGGCTGGAGACATAGTGACCGGTCGCCAGTGCATCGGCGCCCAGCGTGCGCGCGGTGTCGAGAAGATCGGAGAACTTGACGGTCTGGTTGCAGGCGACGCAAGGCACCGGCGTCTCGCCATGCAGATAGGACTCGGCGAACTGCTCGATTACGCTTTCGCGGAAACGATCCTCGTAGTTCAGCACATAATGCGGGATGCCCAGGGTCTCCGCGACCCGGCGCGCGTCGTGAATGTCCTGGCCGGCGCAACACGCGCCCTTGCGATGGGTGGCGGCGCCGTGGTCGTAGAGCTGCAAGGTCACGCCGACGACATCGTAGCCCTCGCGGGCGAGCAGGCCGGCGACCACCGACGAATCGACGCCGCCCGACATCGCGACCACGATGCGGGTGTCCTCTGGGCGTCCCGGTAGATCCAAGCTGTTCGTCATTGCGCGAGCCCGTCGCTTCTGGCCATCAGGCGTGATCGATCTCATCCATTCGGCTCAGGAGGTGGGGAGTGACCGGCTCCCGCTGCTCCTGAACAGCCCTCGTGACACGTGAACTGTCCACGGCCGAAACAGTTTCAATCCTGCGCCAGAACGCCTTGTTCGGCAATGAATGTGGCGCGGCCATGGAGTCTTACTTGCCTGTGCCGATCTGTCTCGGTCGGCACGTCAATTGATCCTGTGACGTAGGCGATCCGATCCCGCTCGACAACTCCCCTTGGGCCGTCCGGTGGTGACCGCCTGAAGCGCCGGCTTTCACCCCGATCTCCGACCCTGCCGGTAAGTATTGATTATCGTTACTTATTTCTTAGCCCGAGCTTAGCGTATTTTTAAAGCCCTATCGGGCATATCGACACTCAGTTGGGTCAGGTGTGTTGCGAGTATGAGAGTCGAATGACCGAACACGTGTCGCCGCGTTATCGATATGTTATCGGGCCGGACGGAACGCCGCTGACTTTGGCAGACCTTCCGCCGCCCGATACCAAGCGCTGGGTTATCCGGCGCAAGGCCGAAGTGGTTGCCGCCGTGCGCGGCGGACTTCTGTCGCTGGAAGAAGCTTGTGAACGCTACACCTTGACGGTGGAGGAGTTCCTGTCCTGGAACTCGTTGATCGATCGTCACGGCCTTGCGGGCCTTCGAGCGACCAAAGTCCAGGACTATCGCGTGTGAGGTGAAAGGGCGCCGGTTTCCGGCGTCATTCCTCCCGCGTCACGGACAGGACGGTGGCGCCCGTTGCCTTTTCGAGCGCCGCCGGATCGACGGAGAACACCGCATTCGGCGTTCCCGCAGCGGCCCAGACCACTTCGTGGGCGAGAAGGTCGCGATCCATGTAGACGGCGATCCCCTTATCCTTGGGGTGTCCGATCGGTGGAATCCCGCCGATGGCGTAGCCGGTTTCGGAGCGGACGAAATCGGCGTCGGGGCGCGACAGCGCCTCTCCGATCCGCCGGCCCACCCGCTTCTCGTCGACCCGGTTCACGCCGGATACGAGCAGCAGGACCGGGCGGCCGCTCTCCTTGCCGCGAAACACCAGCGATTTCACGATCTGTCCCACGCCGGTTCCGCACGCCGCTGCGGCTTCTTCCGCGGTGCGGGTGGAAGCGGGCATGACCATGACCGCGATGTCGAGCCCGGCGGCCTGGGCGGCCTCCGCGACGCGATTTGCGGCTTGGGGCAGGTCGGTACTCATCGGGCCTCTCTCAGGTCTGGCGCTGCCTGGCCGGCCGCGTCACGGGTCGCTTCGTTCACGATTCGCCCGTCGCGATAGAGGTGCCGACGGTCCATCTCGATCACGGGTGCGGAGGGGCCGGAGAGGCCCCGCTCGATCATCTCGACCTGCCAAGCGTTCGGCTCGCCCCCGATTCGGAACAAATTGTAGCCGGCGCCATGGGCATGGCCCGCGTTCGATGCCGCAGGAACGCCGATAACCGGGACATGACCGATCCAGCCGATGGAACGGCGATGGGTGTGGCCATGCAGAACGAGTTCGGCGCCTGCTTCGCGCACCGCGGCGCGGAAGCGGGAGCCACCGACCAGGCGCTTGTACCAGCCGGTCGCGCCGGAAAGCGGCGGATGGTGGACCATCACCACGCGAAACAGCCCTTCCTTGCCGAGGCCGCGCAGACAGTCTGTCAGCCGCTGCGCCTGGCCGGGCCCGAACGAGCCGGTCGCCATGAACGGACCGGTCGCGACCGCGCTCGACGTGCCGACGACCGCGATCGGGCCGCGCCGGCGGATGAACGGAAAGCGCTCGCCGGCGGCCGAAAGCGGCTTGGCGTCGTCGGTCATGTGATCGGCCCAACTCCGCCAGGCGTGACCGAGCGCACCGGGGACATAGGCGTCGTGATTGCCGGGGATCACGGAGACGTCGCGCGCCGGACCCAGTGCGCCAAGCCATTGGCGCGCGGTCTCGATCTCGGCTTTGAGCGCCAGATTGACCAGATCTCCGGTGACGGCGATGTGGTCGGGCGTGGTGGACAGCATATCGTCCACGAGCCGTGCCAGGGGCTCTTCCAGATGCAGGCTCACCCGGTTGCGGCGCCAATTGACGTAGCCGATCACCCGCTTGGATGCGAGCTCGCGCAGCTTGGGTTGCGGCAGAGGGCCGAGGTGAGGATCGGAAAGGTGGGCGAGGGTGTACATCTTAAATTCAGTAGGATGAGGGGGCAGGGGGCAGCTTGGTCACTTCGCCGATGACGCCGCGGGACGCATAATGATAGCGCTCGTCGCTGCGAGTTTCGAGGGTGAGCGCGTCGGTATCACGCGCAAATGGACTTTCTGAAGAGGTGTGAGGGACGTCGATGACGAGGCGCCAACAGCTCCACGCCGCGCTCGGCAAGAGCGTACTCCGGCTTCGCCATCGTTTCCGCCGTGGCGTCTCGCTGGGCGTGAAGGGCCTTGCGCTGTCGCCGGCGGGCGAGGTGTTTCTGGTGAGGCACAGCTATTTGCCGGGCTTCCATCTGCCTGGCGGGGGTGTCGATCCCGGCGAAAGCAGCCATGACGCGCTTGCTCGCGAGCTTTACGAAGAAGGCAATCT
The DNA here is from genome assembly GCF_040750475.1 of Amorphus sp. 3PC139-8. Taxonomy (NCBI): domain Bacteria; kingdom Pseudomonadati; phylum Pseudomonadota; class Alphaproteobacteria; order Hyphomicrobiales; family Amorphaceae; genus Amorphus; species Amorphus sp. 3PC139-8. The sequence continues at coordinate 297,161 of NZ_JABJVY010000002.1, forward strand.
TCGCCTGTCCGGTCCGGCCGAGCTGTTCGGCGTCTATTTCAATGTCGGGCTCGACCGGCGCGACCATGTGCTTCTTTACGTGGCCCGCGACGTGCGCCCCGTCGGCCCGCCTCAAGTTCCCAATGCGGAGATTCTCGAAGCCGGCTTCCATCCGCTCGACCGGCTGCCGGAGACCACCACGCTGGCAACGCGCCGGCGGCTTGCGGAGGTCCTGGATGGCGAGGCGGTGAGCGAAACCTGGTAGCGTCGCGCTTACGATTTCATTTTCGCCGTCACCCATGCGACGACGCCGAGGATGCAGCTTCCGATGGCCAGGCCGCCGAAAAAGCCCCATGGCAGGGCCGACATGCCTCCGAACCAGTGGGCCAGGAGACCGCCGACCACGGCGAGAATCAACGGCAGGAGGCAACCGATCGCAATCACGGCTTGGACGCTCGCTGTTTCATTTCTGGCGGATGCGGCCGTCTGTGGCCGGCGCGAAGGGCGAGAGCGTGGCGATATAGTCGACCACGTTGCTGGTCAGCAGGGCGCCGTCCTTCGCATCGATAATCGGTTGGGCATTGCGCAACGCGGTGTAGCCATCGCCACCGCGCGCCATGAAATCGTTCGTGGCGAGCCGGTAGCGTTGGCCCGGATCGAGCGGCTTGCCGTCGATTTCCACCGAAACCACGCGCGAGCCCGGAGGAAGCGTCGTATCTGCCGTGACGATCATGCCGGAAATCTGTGGGTAGCGCCCAGCCCCCGTTTCCACGAGAGAAAATCCGTTCTCCAGCGCGCGCACGATATCGGTTCCGGTGATCTCTAAGAGCACGGTCTGATTGCCGAACGGCAACTCGGTGAGGATATCGCGCCGCGTCAACGTCGTTCCAGCCCGATGCACGGTGTTTCCGCGAATGCCGCCGCCGTTCATGATCGCGACGTCGGCGCCGCTTGCTGTCCGCATCGCATCGGCCACCAGATTTCCGAACGCGGCCTCCTGCTTGCGCACGATCGTGCGGCGGGTGTCAAGGTCGGTCTCAAGCGTTGCGATCGGTTCGTCGAGGGCCTCCGTCAACCGGGACGAATAGGACGCGACTTTCGCGGCGATCTCCGGGCTTGGGGACACGGTCGAGGTGTCGATAACGCGGAAGGACGGACTCCAGTTCACGACCCGCCCGTCGTCGCGTTGCCGCACGTCGAGGCTGAGATCGACGACCGCGATCAGATCGCCTTGTTCGCGGGATTCCATCAGCACGGTCCGCCCGTCATAGACCACGGTCAGGACATGGTCGTCACCCGACAGCACGAGATCGAACGCACCGGAGCGGGCAAGCAGCATGTCGCGGGAGACATTGTCGTGGACCACGGCGACCACCAACTCCGCGCCTTCGTTGCGCAACAGTTTCGCCTGCTCGAAAGCGGTCTGGAGCGTGGGCTGAAACTGCAGGTCGCCGGGGGAGGAGACGACGGCAGCCCGGTCCCCGATCACCCCCAGAATGCCGAGCTTGATGCCATCGAAATCGAGGATGACGCGGTCCTGGAAGCCGGCGACGAGCTTGCCGTCCGCGCCACGCAGGTTGGCGGCGAGCTTGGTTGCGTCCAGCGCCCGCATGCGTTCCAGAAACACCTCCTTGCCGAAGTCGAATTCGTGGTTGCCGGGCACGAAGATGTCGAAACCGATCGTGTTCAGAAGGTCGACGATGTGCGCGCCCTGATCGATGCTCGACATCAGCGAGGGGGAGATCGTGTCCCCGGCATGCACCACCAGAACCCGGTCATGAGCCGCGCGTTCGGCCGCGATGGCGCCGGCAATCCGGTCCAGCCCGCCACGCCCGCTGGCGGTGGTCATCTGATCGGCGTCGTTGATCACGAGCACGGTAAGCTTTCCGGCGGGCTCGGCGCCTGCCGGCGCGACGACAAGCGAGGTGGCAATCCAGACGCTCAATGCCCCAAGGGCTTTAAAGAGTGTCCGAGGAAGTGCTGTGCGCATCTCGGTTGCCTCGTCCTCCGGTCGATCCGATCGGGTTCGCCACGACATTGCCATCATCGCGTCTTGGAGGCGAGGCGAAAGCGAGAGCGACTTGCCTGCGACAGGGTGCGGCAGCGGGTGGACGGGGAAGCGGATTGCATTAGAACCGCTCTTGATCCTTGTGCGTCTCAGATTTCAGCGAGTGTTTCGACCCGCCATGACCGATTCCGCCGCGACTTCTTTGCCTGCCGACCATCCGCCGGTCCGATTCGGCCGGATCGGCGTCCTCCTGGTGAACCTGGGTACGCCGGAGGCGACGGATTACTGGTCGATGCGGCGCTATTTGAAGGAGTTCCTGTCGGACCGGCGCGTGATCGAGGTGCCTCGGTTGATCTGGTGGCCGATCCTGAATCTGATCGTGCTGTCGACTCGGCCGCAGAAATCCGGCCACGCATACGAGACGATCTGGAACACCGAGCGCAACGAAAGCCCGCTGAAGACGATCACGCGCAGCCAGGCGGATCAGATCGCGGCCGTCTATCGCGAGATGCCGCAGATCGAGGTCGACTGGGCGATGCGCTACGGCAAGCCCGCCATTGGCGAGCGGATCGAGGCGCTGCAGGCGGCGGGGTGCGAGAAGATCCTCGTGGTGCCGCTCTATCCGCAATATTCCGCCTCGACCACGGCGACCGTGAACGACAAGGCGTTTGAGGCCTTGATGCGCATGCGCTGGCAGCCGGCGCTGCGGACCGCAGCACCTTGGCACGACGACCCGGCCTATATCGAGGCGCTCGCCACCTCGCTGACCAACCACCTCGCCACCCTCGATTTCGAGCCGGAGGTGGTGTTGACCTCCTATCACGGCCTGCCGGAATCCTACCTTAAGAAAGGCGATCCCTATCATTGCCAGTGTCACAAGACGACGCGGCTCCTGCGCGCGCGGCTGGGCTGGCCGGAGGACAAGCTGCGCGTGACCTTTCAGTCTCGCTTCGGCAAGGAGGTCTGGCTGCAGCCCTACACGGACGAGACGGTGAAGGCGCTGGCGCGCGACGGGGTGAAGCGGCTGGCGATCATGACGCCGGGATTCGTGGCCGACTGTCTGGAGACGTTGGAGGAGATCGCCATTCAGAACGGCGAGTTCTTCAGGGAGGCCGGCGGCGAACAATTCACCGCTATTCCTTGTCTGAACGACACCCCGGAAGGGATGAATGTGCTGAAGACGGTGGTCGCGCGCGAGCTGCAGGGCTGGATCTGACGCTGTCGCGAAAGCCAATCGGAGCGGCGGCAATGTTGCCAGCGGCCGCGCCGGTGCGTAGTGAATGAATTTAGAATTGGCCCAAACGGCAGACAAAACGGGACGCAGGCCGCCGCGCCATGATCGCATCGCTCTATGACACGATCGGTCCCTGGTCCTGGCTGATCCTCGGCCTGTGTCTGATCGCCGTGGAGGTCCTGCTGCCGGGGATCTTTTTTCTCTGGTTCGCTCTCGCTGCCGTCGTTGTCGGCGTGGTGGCTCTATTCGTCACAGCCGTGAGCTGGCAGATCCAGATCGTGCTGTTCCTGACGCTGTCGTGTTTGGCGGTGCTTTTGGACGTGTTCGTGAGGCGCGGCCGAAAGGCGTGACCCGACGGAAAGCCATTTCCGATCCGGTGATTCCTCCATTGGAAGGGCGCTCGGCCCGTTCCGTTTTTCCCGGAATCATGGCGCGGATTTAAGTTATTGTTTCGACGCGTTTCCGGACGGCCAATCGGTTTCCACCCGGCCTGGAAACGCTCTACCCCTCCGCGTCCGCAGCTTCCACTGCCGGCGGATAGGGCGGCCGCGCGATCGCCAGATGGGCCTGGCGCAGCGCTGTCGACCACTGTTCCCGGAGATTGTGGAAATAGGGCTCCTCGGCCTCGATGCGCATGTTGCGATCGGCCCGGAGGGTATCGCGCTTAACCGTCAGAATGTCGATCGGAAGCCCGACGCCCAGGTTGGAGCGCATGGTGGAATCCATGGAAATCAAGCCGAGCTTGAGCGCGTCGAGCAGTTCGGTGTCGAAGGTCACGGCGCGGTCGAGGATCGGCTTGCCGTATTTATGTTCGCCGATCTGGAGATAGGGAGTGTCCTCGGTCGCTTCGATGAAATTGCCGGCGCGGTAGACCATGAACAGCCGCAGACGCCCGCCTTTGATCTGGCCGCCGAGCAGCATCGAGACGTCGAAGCCCGATGCACTCAGCTCCAGCGAAGGGCCGTCGATCTGGCGCACTTTGCGCACCGCCTCGCCGACGAACTGAGCCGTCTTGAACATCGACGGCATGTCCATGATCGTCTGGATCTCGCCGGTTTCCTCGTCCTCCACGCCCTCCGACAGAAAGCTGAGCACCGCCTGGGTGACGGCGAGGTTGCCGGCTGCGGCGATCGCGACGATCCGCTCGCCGGGCTGCTCGAACACGTGGAGCTTGCGGTAGGTGGCAATGTTGTCGAGACCGGCATTGGTGCGCGTGTCGCCGATCATCACGAGACCGTTGCGAACCAGGATTCCGCAACAGTAGGTCATCGCCGGAGCCTCCGTCCGCATCGGCCCGCGGCTTGGCGCGCGGGCGCGAAGAAGGGATCTGTCATTGTTGGTCGGACGGAGCGGACCGCGCCGCCGGCCGGATCGCGTCGGCCGCGCCCGACGCGAAAGCGCGGCACATGGCCAGCTTGTCTGTCGAGGCGCGATCGGTTCGACCGTTCGGGTCTATTCTGGTGCATCGGGTGGGCGTGGCGATCAAGAGACGACAGCGCGTCGGCCGGAGAGTTCACAGGATTCCACCGCTACCTCTGAGCGCCTCCACGCGAACGGCGACGTCCAGCGTCTCCGCGACGCCGCCATAGCGGGTTCCGCGCACCGGCGCGGCGCCCAGATAGTCGAGTCCGGTCGCGACCCGCACATGGGCTTCGGTGGCTGCGATTCCATGGGCGGGGTCGAACCCGACCCATCCCAGGTCCGGCACATGGGCCTCCACCCAGGCGTGACCGGCAGCTTGCTCGGTCTCGCCGTCGGAGCGGTAGAGATAGCCGCCGACATATCGGCAGGGGTGGCCGAGGCTGCGGGCGGTGGCAAGGAAGACGTGGGCGAGATCCTGGCAGACGCCGTGGCCTTCGGCGAAGGCGGTGGCAGCCGGGGTCGCAACGTCGGTCGCCTCGGTGTCGAAACGGAGCTGCTGGTGGATCGCCCCGTTGAGGGCATGGAGCTGGTCTAGCACCGTGCCGTCGCCCGACGCCTCGCGCGCGAACGCTTTCATCTCCGCTGTCGGGTCGGTGAGATCGCTTTCGCGCAGGAACAAGCCGAGGGGCAGGCGATCGACGGCGCCGTCGATCACGCCATGGGTTTCTTCTGTTTCCACAACGCCCGCCGCCACCACCGACAATTCCTCGATCGGCCCGTCGGCGGTGAAGGTGTGGACGATGTTGCCGAACGCGTCCTCGGTCTTCTGTAGCCGGGCGTCGCAGGACAGCTCGATCCGCCAGTCCGACACGAACTGTCCGGCGTGGCCGCGCGGGGTCAGCCGAAGCACCTGGATTACCAGGCTCGCCGGGACTTCGTAACGGTAGTGGGTCTGGTGGTTGATGCTGATTCTCAAAAGACCCTCGTCAGGTCAGATATTGATCGGCGATCGCCGCGCCGAGCCGATTGTTCTCCGCGATGATGGAGAGCAGAAACTCATGCATGCCGCCGGCGAACACCGCGTTGATATCGGTATTTTCCAATCGCGCGAAGGTTGCGCGGGCCTGTCGCTGGCTCTTGCCCTGCTGCCCGTAGTCGCGCGCGATCTCGTCCAGGAATCGGGTAAGATTTTCGTAGCAGCTCGTCAGCGAGCGCGGCATTTCCCGACGCAGGATGAGGAGATCGGCGACCAGCCAGGGCCGCAGATTCTGCCGATAAACCCAGTGATAGGCCGTCAGAGCCGACACCGATCGCAGGATCGAGGACCATTGGAAATAGTCCAGGCTGCCGCCCACCGGTTCTCCCTCTGGCAGAAGCACATGGTATTTTACGTCCAGTATGCGCGACGTGGCGTCGGCGCGCTCCAGATAACTGCCGAGCCGGGCGAAATAGTAGGCGTCGTTGCGCAGCATCGTCCGGTAGGCGCTGCCGTCGAACCGCAGCGAGGCTTCCTTCACGAAGGTCAAAAGCTCGTTCAGCCGCGGCCGCGTCATGCCGTCGGAAGGAAACTGCTTGAGCTCCAGCCAGGCACCGTTGATGGAATCCCACATCTCCGCCGTGATCGCCGTGCGCACGGCACGCGCATTGGAGCGAGCGATCTCGATACAGGTGCGGATGCTCGATGGATTGTTGGGCGAGAACGCTAGAAAATCGATGACGGAGCGATGGCTCTCGTCGTCGTAGAGCTCCTTATAGCGGGCGAGGCCGCCGGTTGCGGCCACCGCCGACATCCACTCGTTGGAGGAGCCGCCATAGCCGGCGGGTAGCGAGGACAGGCGGGTGGCGGCATCGAGGATGCGGGCGGTGTTTTCGGCGCGCTCCACATAGCGGGCGAGCCAGAACAAATTGTCTGCGGTACGCGCGAGCAGCATGTCAGTTCTGGCCCTGGCTTTGGCTTTGACTGGCGGTGGTCTGCGCCTGGGGCTGGCTCTGGGATGCGCCGGCATCCACAGGAGCGGACGACGGTGTTGCGCCGGTATCGTCCGGCGCGTCCAACACCCACGTGTCCTTGGTGCCGCCGCCCTGGCTGGAATTCACCACCAGCGATCCTTCCCGCATGGCGACGCGCGTCAGCCCGCCGGGCACGATCCGTACCCGGTCGGCGCCGGTGAGCACGAAGGGCCTTAGATCGACGTGGCGCGGCGCGATGCCGTCGCCGACGAAGGTCGGGCAGGTGGAGAGGGCAAGCGTGGGCTGGGCGATGAATTCGTCCGGCTTGGCCTTCAGCTTGGCGCGGAAGGTTTCGATCGTCTCCTTGTCGGCCTTGGGACCCACCAGCATGCCGTAGCCGCCGGACCCGGAGACCTCCTTGACCACGAGCTCGTCCAGATGGTCGAGCACGTAGGCCAGCGCCTCGGGTTCGCGGCAGCGCCAGGTAGGTACGTTCTTCAGGATCGGTTCCTCGCCGAAATAGAAGCGCACGATCTCCGGCATGTAGGTGTAGATCGCTTTGTCGTCAGCGACGCCGGTGCCGACAGCGTTGGCCAGCGCGACGTTGCCGGCGCGGTAGGCCGACATCAATCCCGGCACGCCCAGGATCGAATCGGGCCGGAATACCAGCGGGTCCAGGAATTCGTCGTCGAGGCGGCGATAGATCACATCGACCCGTTTCGGCCCCTGGGTGGTGCGCATGAAAACGGTGGCGTCGCGCACGAACAGGTCGCGCCCTTCCACCAGCTCCACGCCCAGCCGATCGGCGAGGAAGGAGTGTTCGTAATACGCGCTGTTGAACTGGCCCGGCGTCAAGAGCACGACGTTCGGCTCGCCGCGGGTGGAGTCCGGCGCCAGCGACTGCAGCGTCTGAAGAAGCTCGTCGGGATAGTTCTCCACCGGCGCGATGCGGTGCTCGGAGAACAGGTCCGGGAACAGCCGCATCATGACCTCCCGGTTCTCCAGCATGTAGGAGACGCCGGACGGGGTGCGCGCGTTGTCCTCCAGCACGTAGAAGGTCTCCGCGTCGACGCGAACGATGTCGATGCCGGAGATCGGCACGTAGATGGAACGGGGCACTTTCAGCCCGATCATTTCCGGCCGGAAATAGGGGTTCTGATAGACTAGGTCTTCCGGCACGACGCCGGCACGGAGGATCTCTCCCTTGCCGTAAATGTCGGCCAGGAACGCGTTGAGCGCCCGCACGCGCTGGGTCAGCCCCTGGGACAGGCGATGCCATTCGCCGGACGTCAGCACGCGCGGCACCACGTCGAACGGAATGATCCGTTCCTCTGCCTCCGCCTGCCCATAGACGGCGAAGGTGATCCCGATGCGGCGGAAGAGAAGTTCCGCCTCGTGCGAGCGGTGCCTCAGCGTGTCCAGGTCGTTTTCTTCCAGCCAAGCTTTGACAAGGTTGTAGGCGGGCCGGCAACCGTCGCCGGCAATCGTCATCTCGTCGAAGGGAGTTGTGACCATGAACGCACCTGGTTGGATCGACAGCCCGATTTAATCGCGACGGATGCCGGTTCCGCAAGCCGTGTGATCATCTTGCGGGCAAGAATATCTGATTTTCTGGAAATGCCTAAAATCGCGGCACGATTGGTGTCGAGCCAGGTCAATCGATCAGCTTCAGGCCGCGAAAGCTCGCGTGGCCTTGGCGTCCGACGATAATGTGGTCGTGCACGGAGATCCCGAGCGGGGCGGCAATTTCCACGATCTGGCGCGTCATCTGGATGTCGGCGCGCGAAGGAGTTGGATCCCCGGACGGGTGATTATGAACCAGGATGACGGCGCTCGCCGACACCTCCAGCGCGCGCTTGACGATTTCGCGCGGATAGACCGGCGTGTGGTCGACGGTGCCGGTTTGCTGCAGCTCGTCGGCGATCAGCGCGTTCTTCTTGTCCAGAAACAGGATGCGGAACTGCTCGCGCTCGGAAAACGCCATCGCCGTGCGGCAGTAGTCCAGCACCTCGCTCCACGACGACAGCACGGTCTTGCGCTTGACCTGACCGCGCGCGAAGCGCTGCACGGCGGCATGCACCACCTTGAGGTCCTGGACCACGCCGGGGCCGACGCCTTCCACCTCGATCAACCGCCGGGGCGGGGCGGAGAGCACATCGGCGAATGAACCGAAACGGGCGAGCAGCCGCTTGGCAATCGGCTTGGTGTCGCGGCGCGGAATCGAGCGGAACAACAAAAGCTCGAGCAGCTCATAGTCGGCGAGCGCATCCGCGCCCGCTTGCTCGAAGCGCTCCTTCAGACGTTGGCGATGACCTTCCACCCCCGGTACGCGGCCGGCATCGGAACAGCCATCGACATCGTCGGCCATCTGGTCCCTCGAACGGTCAGGTCCGCACGGCGAGCGAGGGGGCGTCGAAGCCGCCCGGCGAGAGGGTGAAGATCTCCCGGCCGGTTTCGGTAACGCCGATCGAATGTTCGTACTGAGCCGACAGCGAGCGGTCGCGGGTCACCGCGGTCCACCCGTCCGACAGGATTTTCACGTGGGGGCGGCCGAGATTCACCATCGGCTCGATGGTGAAGATCATGCCGGGCTGCAGCGTGACGCCTTCGCCGGGGCGGCCGTAGTGCAGGATGTTCGGCGTATCGTGGAACAGGCGCCCGACGCCGTGGCCGCAGAAATCGCGCACCACGGAGCAGCGCTCGCCCTCCACGTAGGTCTGGATAGCGGCGCCGATGTCGCCGGTGGTGGCGCCGGGCTTGACCGCCTCGATGCCGCGCAGGAGCGACTGATAGGTCACCTCCATCAGCCGCTCGGCGGCGCGCTTCACCTGGCCGACCGCGTACATGCGGCTGGAATCGCCGTACCAGCCGTCGACCACGTAGGTCACGTCGATGTTGACGATGTCGCCTTCGCGCAGCGGCTTGGGCGAAGGGATGCCGTGGCAGACCACATGATTGATCGAGGTGCAGGTCGACTTGCGATAGCCGCGATAATAGAGCGTCGCCGGCAATGCGTTGTGGGCCGCGCCGAATTCGTAGACGAACCGGTCGATCTCCTCGGTCGAAACGCCGGGCACGACGATGTCGGCAAGACGGTCGAGGCATTCCGCGGTGATCTGGCTCGCCTTGCGCATGGCGGTGAAACCGTCGTCATCATAAAGCCGAACCTGCCCCGTGTTCTTCATCGGGGCGAGGGCGGCGTCGACATATTCGATCATTCTGTGCTCCGTGGGCGACCCCTCGGACGGGTTCCTACCCTCTTACATAGCAGCACTCGACCGCGATTTCAGCGGTGCTGCGTCAATCGGATCGTGTGGACGATCCGTATAGCCTGATGTTCTGGTCCTGCGTTACGGACGCGCCGGTTCTGACGAAAGACCGGGACCCGCTTTTTCGCTTGGCACTGTAGCGAACGCGATTGGATCCGTAAGCCGAATCGCATCCATGGTGATGGCGCAGCGATAGACATAGGCTTCGACGCCGGCCTCCTGCGCCTTAAGGAAGGCGGCCGCGTAGCCGGGGTCGATATCGGCAGCCAGCGAAAACCGGTCGCAGTCGGTACGCTGAACGACGTACAGCATCACCGCGCGGCAGCCATCGGCCACCATGGCGGCAAGTTCGTCCAGATGGCGCGCGCCGCGCGTGGTCACCGAATCGGGAAATTCCGCCAGGCCGGTCTGGCGCATCAGGTGAACGTTCTTGATCTCGACATAGCAGGGCGGCCGACCGTCGCCCTCCAGGACGAGATCCACCCTGCTTGCCTTGCCGTAGCGGACCTCACGGCGGATTCGATCGTAGCCTGAAAGCGGCGCGATCCGATCCTGCGAAATCGCTTCGGCCGCGATGCGGTTGGGGTGGGCGGTGTTGATTCCCACCAGGTCCCCATCGACTTCGACCAGCTCGAGTGTATGGGGAAGCTTGCGCTTGGGGTTAGACGACACCGACAGCCAGACCGGGCTCTCCGGCGCGTCCAGGCCTGTCATTGCGCCCGGATTCGGGCAGTGGACCGTGATGATGGAGCCATCATCCAGTCGGACATCGGCCAGAAAACGCTTGTAGCGGCGAAGCAACCGCGCGGACACAAGAGGCGAGGGAAGCTGCATGACGAGGTTCGACGCATGAAAACCCAAGGAAGGGAGGCTTCGCGAAGGTAGCTGCGCGCAAAAAAAAAGAGCAAGGCTTTCGCCTTGCTGCTTTTAGTTCCGCGTCCGTCCTCTCTGTGCGCTTAAGTCGGTTTCCGACCATGCGCGGCAGCAGATTGATACTGCGCCAGAGAGGCTTCCTCCCAAGACTCAGACCGCGAAGCCTTCGACACCGATACTCAAGTCGATGTCGTTGCGTTATGTCAAAACCATAGCAAGTGAATTTCGGTCTGTCATCATTTTGTGCAACTGCCGCCCAACTTTTTTGCTTGTTTTATAATTTGCTGCGCTGCAGCGAAACTTGAACCGTGCGATTCGTGTTGCAAATGGCGCGAAAACGCGGGCATTCCGGTGCCGCCGCTGCACGGCACTCTGCCCTTGTCATTTGCGTTGCGGAGGGTTTCACTCCGCTCGCCGACGCCGATCGTTTCAAAGAAAGCACCCTCAGAGATGCGCCTGTCCCGCTACTTCCTGCCGATTCTCAAGGAAACGCCGAAAGAGGCGGAGATCGTCTCGCACCGGCTGATGCTGCGTGCGGGTATGATTCGCCAGCAGTCGGCTGGCATCTATTCGTGGCTCCCGTTCGGGCGCGCGGTTCTGGAGAAGGTCGAGCAGATCGTCCGCGAGGAGCAGAATCGCGCCGGCGCCCAGGAAGTGCTGATGCCGACGATCCAGTCGGCGGACCTCTGGATGGAATCGGGTCGCTACGACGACTACGGGCTGGAGATGCTGCGCATCACCGACCGCCACGAGCGGCCGATGCTCTACGGCCCGACCAACGAGGAGATGATCACCGACATCTTCCGGTCGTACGTGCGCAGCTACCGCGAATTGCCCCTGAACCTCTACCATATCCAATGGAAGTTCCGCGACGAGGTGCGCCCGCGCTTCGGGGTCATGCGCGGGCGGGAATTCCTGATGAAGGACGCCTATTCCTTCGACATCGACCAGGAAGGCGCACGCCGGGCCTACAACCGGATGTTCGTCGCCTATTTGCGCACCTTCAGCCGCATGGGATTGACGGCGATCCCGATGCGCGCCGAGACCGGCCCGATCGGCGGGGACCTGTCTCATGAGTTCATCATTCTCGCGTCGACCGGCGAGAGCGCGGTCTATTGCGACAAGGATCTCCTGGATTTACCGATTCCCGCTGAGGACACGGATTTCGAAAGCGATCTGTCGCCGATCGTCGACTCCTGGACGGCGAAATATGCCGCCACCGACGACATGCACGACACGGCCGCCTTTGACGCGTTGCCCGAGGCGCGGCAGGTGGCCGCGCGCGGCATCGAGATCGGCCACATCTTCTATTTCGGCACCAAATATTCCGAACCGATGGGCGCGAAGGTGGCCGGTCCCGATGGTGTAGAGCGTCCGGTACACATGGGTTCCTATGGCGTGGGGGTCTCCCGCTTGGTGGGGGCGGTGATCGAGGCAAGCCACGACGAGGACGGCATTATCTGGCCGGCGTCGCTCAGCCCGTTCGACGTCGGCCTGATCAATCTGAAGCCCGGCGACGGAGAGAGCGACACGGCCTGCGAGGCGCTTTACGAACGATTGGAAAAGGCCGGCGTGAGCGTGCTCTATGACGATGTCGACCAGCGTGCCGGCGCCAAGTTCGCGGCCATGGACCTGATCGGGTTGCCCTGGCAACTGATCGTTGGCCCGCGCGGGCTGGCCCAGGGCGAAGTCGAGGTGAAGCATCGCGCCACCGGTGAGCGCCGGACGCTCTCCCTCGATGCCGCGGTGAACCGGCTCGTCGAGGCCCGCCATGGCTGAGGCCTCGGGCGCCGGCGGCATCGGCGCCTTCTCCGCCCTGGAATGGTTGATCGCCGGCCGCTATCTGCGCTCGCGCCGGCGCGACACCTTCATCTCGGTGATCGCGGGTTTCTCCTTTCTGGGCGTCATGCTCGGGGTGGCGACCCTTATCATCGTGATGGCGGTGATGAACGGCTTCCGCAACGAGCTCTTCACCAAGATCCTGGGCGTGAACGGCCATTTCCTGGTCCAGCCGATCGGCAGCGATCTGACGGACTATGAAGGAGTCGCAGATCGCATCGAGGTCATCCCCGGCGTGCGGCTCGCCATGCCCTATGTCGAGGGCCAGGCGTTCGTGACGGGGCCGGGCGGTGCCACCGGCGCCCTCGTGCGCGGACTTTCCAAGCCGGACTTGGACGCGCTGCACCTCGTCTCCGACAATCTGATCCTGGGCGATTTGTCCGTCTTCGGCGACGGCAAGGGGATCGTCATCGGGTCCCGGCTGGCGGCGAGCCTGGGCGTCACCGTTGGCGACAGTCTCCGGCTTCTGACCCAGGACGGCGATGTCACCCCGTTCGGCGTCACCCCGCGCAGCGAGAGCTATCCGATCGATGCTATCTTCGAGGTCGGCATGTCGGAGTATGATTCCTCCATCATCTACATGCCGCTGTCGGAGGCGCAGTATTTCTTCAATTCGGACGGCACGGTGACCGCGATCGAGGTGTTCGTCGACGATCCCGATCAGGTCGACGCCTTGCGCCAGCCGATCATGACGGCCGCCGAGCGCCAAGTGTATCTGATCGACTGGCGACAGCGGAACACCACCTTCTTTTCCGCCCTTGAGGTGGAGCGCAATGTGATGTTCCTGATCCTGACGTTGATCGTGCTGGTCGCCGTGCTGAACATCATCTCCGGCCTGACCATGCTGGTGAAGGACAAGGCCCGTGACATCGCGATTCTGCGAACAATGGGTGCGACGCGCGGCACGGTGCTGCGGGTGTTCATCTTGGCGGGGTTGTCGATCGGCACCATCGGGACACTCGCCGGCCTGGGCCTTGGCACGCTGGTCTGCCTGAATATCGAGGAGATCCGGCAGGCGATCTCCTGGGTGACGCGGACGGAACTGTTCTCCCCCGAACTCTATTTTCTCAGCCGGCTGCCGGCCGACATGGAAACCGGCGAGACCATGGCGGTGGTGCTGATGGCGCTGATTCTTTCCTTCCTGGCGACGCTTTATCCGGCCTGGAAGGCGGCGGCGGTCGATCCGGTCGAGGCGTTGCGCAGCGAATGAGTGGGACCAAACCCTCCGAACGCGCCGACGCGCTGGTGCTGTCGGCCGTCGAGCGTCGCTACCGGGAAGGCGCGGGCGAGCTGGCGGTCCTGCGCGGCGTCGACTTGAGGCTTGCGCCGGGGGAGCTGGTCGCGCTGGTGGCGCCGTCGGGCGCTGGCAAGTCGACGCTGCTCCACATCGCGGCCCTCCTGGAGCGTCCCGACAGCGGACGTGTGGAAGTCGCCGGCGTCGACACCACGGGGCTTGGCGATAGTGCCCGTACGGATCTGCGCCGCGGCGCGATCGGCATGGTCTATCAGTTCCATCACCTCCTGCCGGATTTCACCGCGCTGGAGAATGTGAGCATGCCGCTGCGGCTGGCGGGCGTCTCCAAGCGAGAGGCCGAGCGCGCGGCCAATGAGTTGCTCGACGAGCTCGGCGTTGCCCCGCGTGCCAGCCACCGGCCTGGCGAGCTCTCCGGCGGAGAGCGTCAACGCGTGGCGATCGCCCGCGCGGTGGCGAATCGCCCGGCCTTGCTGCTCGCCGACGAGCCGACCGGCAATCTCGATCCCGGAACGGCGGAGCATGTGTTCTCCGCATTCGTGCGGCTGGCGCGCTTCACCGGCCTTGCGGCCCTGGTGGCGACCCACAACCATGAACTTGCCGACCGCATGGACCGCCGCGTCACCTTGGTAGACGGGCGCTGCGAGCAGGTCTGAGCGGGATGGGCACCGGTTTTCCGCCCGCATCTCTCGTTCGCTTTTGACATGCGGCGCTGAGCCTCCGGTGACCTGCTGGAGTGCTCAGCGCTTGGTCGGTCCGTTCGTCCTTCGCGAAAACCAATTCTTAACGACGCCGGATCGAGGCGGGCGGAGAGCCTTGACGGGCGGAACGAAGTGAGAACATAGTGAAGGGAACAAAGGACGAACGAGGCGCCGGTCCTACGGCGTTCCACCTGAAATGGAGGCACTGATGATCCGCTTCGCTTATGACCTGACGACCCTCGTCGCTCTCACGCTGTTTGGGGCCACTATGCTCGTGTGGCTCGATGCGCTGACCCGATTTCACTAGTTTTTTTGGGGAACAAACCGGGAAACTTGCCGCGATCTGCGCCAATTGGATGGGCCGGTTTGCCGGCTCCGCGACCGATCGGCTGTGGACGGATGATCCGGCAAGGTCGACCGGGACAGGATGCGGCGGCAAAGTCGGGGCGGGATGTGGGGTCGGCTTTCCGCCCGCCTCCTGCGGCCAGATACGGGGTTTGACGACATGAGCGCGAGCGAGGGGCCTGGCTTTATTCATCTGCGGGTGCATTCCGCCTTTTCGCTGCTGGAAGGCGCGCTGCACCTGAAGGACCTGGTCAAGCTTGCCAAGGCCGATCGCCAGCCGGCGGTGGCCGTCACCGACAGCGGCAACCTGTTCGGCGCGCTGGAGTTTTCCGAAAAGGCGGCGGGCGAGGGGGTGCAGCCGATCGTGGGCTGTCAGGTCGCCGTCTCGTTCCTGGAGGAGGATGGCAACCGACGCCAGGCCGACGCGGCGATGCCGAGCCTGGTTCTGATCGCCGCCACCGCCGAAGGTTACGCCAACCTGGTGAAGCTGGTCTCCCGGTCGCACCTGGATCCGGTCCCCGGCACCCGGCCGCACATTCCCGCCGACGCTCTCGCCGAGCATTGTTCGGGCCTGATCTGCCTCTCCGGCGGTGCCGGCGGGCCGATCGGTCAGGCGATCCTGCGCGGCACCGAGGTGCTCGCCCGCAAGCGATTCGATTGGCTGGCGGACACCTTCGGCGATCGATTCTACTGCGAGCTTCAGCGCCACGGACTGGCGGAGGAGGCGACCTGCGAGCCGCTGTTCCTCGATTTCGCATATGAGGCGGGCGTGCCGCTGGTCGCCACCAACGAGGTCTTCTTCCAGGCCCGGGACGACTTCGAGGCCCATGACGCGCTGATTTGTATCGCGGAAGGGCGCCGGCTCAACGAGGACAATCGCCGCCAGCTCACGCCCGAACACTATTTCAAAAGCCGGGCGGAGATGGTCGAGCTGTTTGCCGACCTGCCGGAGGCGTTGGCCTCGACGGTGGAGATCGCCCGGCGCTGCGTCACCCGGCCCAGGAAGCACAATCCGATTCTGCCGCGCTTTGCGACCGGCGACGACGTCGACTACGAGGCGGCGGAAGCCGCCGAGGCGGAGGCGCTGCGCAAGCTGGCGGTGGATGGCCTGGCCGCCCGCCTCGCCGCCCACGGGCCGGCACCAGGGACGGAGGAATCCGACTATCACGCCCGGCTCGAGCACGAGCTCTCCATCATCATCAAGATGAAGTATCCGGGCTACTTCCTGATCGTGTCCGACTTCATCCAGTGGGCCAAGGGCGAGGACATTCCCGTCGGGCCGGGTCGTGGCTCGGGTGCGGGCTCGCTCGTCGCCTATGCGCTGACGATCACCGATCTCGATCCGCTTCGCTTCGGCCTTCTGTTCGAACGCTTCCTCAACCCCGAGCGCGTGTCGATGCCGGACTTCGACATCGACTTCTGCCAGGAGCGGCGCGAGGAGGTGATCTCTTACGTCCAGCAGAAGTACGGGCACGATCAGGTCGGCCAGATCATCACCTTCGGATCGCTGCAGGCGCGCGCGGTCTTGCGCGATGTCGGGCGCGTGCTGGAGCTGCCCTACGGCCAGGTCGACAAGCTCTGCAAGCTGGTGCCGGCCAATCCGGCCAATCCGGTGACACTGAAGGAGGCGGTGGACGGCGAGCCGCGGCTGCAGGAGGCGCGCGAGGAGGAGCCTGTCGTCGCCACCTTGCTGCGCATGGCGATGAAGCTGGAAGGTCTCTACCGGCACGCATCGACCCATGCCGCCGGCATCGTGATCGGCGATCGGTCGCTGGACGAGCTGGTCCCGATGTACCGAGACCCGCGCTCCGACATGCCGGTCACCCAGTTCAACATGAAATGGGTGGAGCAGGCGGGGCTGGTGAAGTTCGACTTCCTCGGCTTGAAGACGCTGACCGTGATCGACCACGCCGTGAAGCTGATCGCGGACCGTGGCATCGACATCGATCTCGCGTCGCTGCCGCTCGACGATGCGGCGACCTACGAAATGCTGGCTCGTGGCGAGACGGTCGGCGTGTTCCAGTTGGAAAGTGCCGGGATGCGCAAGGCGCTGATCGGCATGCGGCCCGACCGGTTCGAGGATCTGATCGCCATCGTGGCGCTCTATCGGCCGGGTCCGATGGACAACATCCCGAGCTACAACCGCCGCAAGCACGGCGAGGAGGAGCCCGACTATCTGCATCCGCTCCTGGAGCCGATCCTGAAGGAGACCTACGGCATCATCATCTACCAGGAGCAGGTGATGCAGATTGCCCAGATTCTCTCCGGCTACTCGCTCGGCGACGCCGATCTTCTGCGCCGCGCCATGGGCAAGAAGATCAAGGCGGAGATGGACGTCCAGCGCGGCCGCTTCGTGGAGGGCGCGGTGGAGCGCGGCGTCAAGAAATCCGACGCCTCGACGATTTTCGACCTGGTGGCGAAGTTCGCCAACTACGGCTTCAACAAGTCGCACGCCGCTGCCTACGCCCTGGTCGCCTACCACACGGCCTGGCTGAAAGCGAACTACCCCGTCGAGTTCCTCGCCGCCACCATGACGCTCGACATGGGCAACACCGACAAGCTGTCGGATTTCCGCCGCGAGGCGATGCGCCTCGACATCAAGGTGCTGCCGCCGTCGGTGAACCAGTCGGCGGCGACTTTTTCGGTGGCGGACGGGTCGATCGTCTATGCGCTCAACGCCATCAAGGGGGTCGGGCGGCCGCTGGTGGACCATGTGGTGGAGCTGCGCCGGGAGCGGCCATTCCGCGACATCACCGATTTCGCGCACAGGATCAATCCGAAGGTCGCCAACAAGCGCGGGCTGGAGTGTCTGGTGGCGGCCGGCGCCTTCGACACGCTGCAGCCCAACCGCGCCCGGCTGATGGAAGGGCTCGACCGGGTGCTAGGCATCGCCCAGCGCAACGCCGAGGGGCGCGCCTCAGGTCAGAACGATTTCTTCGGGGGCGAGCCGCAGCCGGTCGAGCTGCCCGATATTCTGCCCTGGGTTCCGGCGGAAACGCTGCAGCGGGAATATGCGGCCATCGGTTTCTATCTGTCGGCCCATCCGCTCGATGACTATCGCCAAGTCCTGGAGCGCATGCGGGTCCAGATGTGGGCGACCTTCGTGGAGGCGGTGAAGCGCGGCGCAACCGCGGCGCGGCTGGTCGGCACCGTCACCCAGCGTCAGGAGCGCCGGACGCGCTCGGGCAACCGGATGGGCATCGTGCGGATGTCGGACCCGACCGGCCAGTACGAGGCGGTGATCTTCTCCGATGGCCTGGCTCAGTATCGCGATCTTCTGGAGCCCGGCCAGTCCGTCATCTTGATGGTGCATGCGGAGGAGCGCGAGGAGGGGGTGTCGGCGCGCATCCAGTCGGTCGAACCGCTCGACGAGGCCGCTCTCAGGCTGAAGCGCTCGCTGCGGGTGTTCCTGCGCGATGCCGCGCCGCTGGACGGGCTGAAGCGGCATCTTCCGCGCTCCGGCGATGCCGACGTGTCGCTCGTGCTTCTGGTCGACGACGGCAAGCGCGAGGTCGAGGTGAAGTTGCCCGGGCGTTATCAGGTGACTCCGCCGGTCGCGAGCGCGCTGAAACAGCTTCCGGGTGTTGTCCAGGTGGAGTTTGCGTAGAGCAAATCCCAAGAAAAGTGGGAACCGGTTTTCCGCCTGGGATTTGCGTTGAGAAGAGAGCCAAATCCCAAGAAATGTGGGAACCGGTTTTGCCTCCGGAAACGCGTGAAGACAGTGGCTGTTGTGCGCTGGCTCCGTAAATGCGGGAACTACCGAGAAGCCGGGTATTCGGGGGCCAGTTCGCTCAGTCGGACGCCCCTTGGTCCCGCCGTTGGGCCCGATCATGACGGGCAGCGAATGCAAACGCTTGCCTTGCCGACCGGAAGTGCCTATATCGCGTTTCATTCCACACGCGGGGGTCTCCTTGAGGAAGCCGGTTACGGTGGTCCTGAGGATCCGGTGTGGGCGATCGTAGTCGATCGCGCGCAACCCCCCGCGGAGGCTTAACCGGATCGAATACGAGAGGAGAGGCAGCAGATGGCTCTGCCCAGCTTTACCATGCGCCAGCTTCTGGAAGCCGGCGTGCACTTCGGCCACCAGACCCACCGCTGGAATCCGAAGATGGCCCCGTTCATTTTCGGGGATCGCAACAACATCCATATCATCGATCTCGCGCAGACCGTGCCGATGCTGGATCAGGCGCTGAAGGCGGTCTCCGATACCGTCGCTGGCGGCGGCCGCGTTCTGATGGTCGGCACCAAGCGCGCGGCCCAGGAAGCGATCGCGGAATCGGCGCGCCGGTCGGCCCAGTATTATGTCAACGCGCGCTGGCTCGGCGGCATGCTGACGAACTGGAAGACCATTTCGGTCTCGATTCAACGTCTGCGTCGCCTGGAGGAGACGATCGCGAGCGATCCGCAGGGGCTCACCAAGAAAGAGCGCCTGTTCATGGATCGCGAGCGCGAGAAGCTCGAGCGCAACCTCGGTGGCATCAAGGACATGGGCGGCGTGCCCGACCTGGTGTTCGTGATCGACACCAACCGTGAGCAGATCGCGGTTCAGGAAGCGCGCCGGCTCGGAATTCCGGTGGCGGCGATCGTCGATTCCAACTGTGATCCGGACGGCATCACCTATCCTGTTCCGGGCAACGACGACGCGGCACGTGCGATCACGCTTTATTGCGACCTGATCTCGCGGGCGGCGATCGACGGCCTGTCGCGGGCCCAGGGCTCGCTCGGTGCCGACCTCGGCGAGGAAGAGGCTCCCTACGAGGAAACCAGCCTCGAAACGCCGGCCGACACTGGACCGGAAGAAGTGCCGGTTCCGGCTGAGGTCGTGGAAGGCGAACAGCCGGTCGAGGCCGAGACCACCGAGAAGAGCTAAAGCGTTTGTGGGCGACGCGAACATCGGTTCGCTGCCCCGAAACGCGTGAGATGACCGCCGAGAGCCGTTTCGCACGCCAGTGATAGCGGAAGCGGCGTTCGACGTGCCGGTTTGGGATCACTGGAGCCTTTTCCGCTCGGAAGGAAACACCCGAGCGGCAAGAAATGGCTTCAGGTTTAAGATCTCGAGTGGGTCCTTATCGTTCAGATTGGTTCAATTTGAACGGGACTTGCTCGGGGACCTAAATCGCACCGAGCGGTTGGCTCGAAAGGGTGAAGCGGGGCTCGCGGAAGGCTGCATTTGCGTTCTGCGCGCCTGCTTTTTGATCGCATCGGAGCCGTTTTCGTTCGCGTGTTTTCGCTGATCGGAAGTGGCTCTGGCGGGGCTGTCGTGTGTGATGGCCCGAAGCGCGTGCTCTTGGGCTGGCCTATGCGCCGGTCGGGAGCGGATCTGCGATCGACCGCGATCGGTTCTCGACTTCCGCGCGCCGATCGCGCATGTAACTCGCGCCCGCAGGTGGACGGATCCGATCCGTCCGGGACGGCCCGACGAAATCCTCGCCGGTGTCTCCCGTTTGCGGCCGCAGCGACCAGGATAGAACTCAGGCGAGGACTTAAGATGAGCATCTCGGCTCAAGAGGTCAAAGAACTCCGCGAGAAGACCGGCGCCGGCATGATGGATTGCAAGCGGGCGCTGACCGAGAGCGGCGGCGACATGGAAGTTGCGATCGATTGGCTGCGCAAGAAGGGCCTGTCGAAGGCAGCGAAGAAGGCGGACCGCGTAGCGGCCGAAGGCCTGATCGGCGTGGCCCAGGGCGATAGCTCGGCCGCCGTGGTCGAGGTCAACGCAGAGACCGACTTCGTGGCTCGCAATGAGCAGTTCCAGACGCTCGTGCGCACCGTCGCGAACGAAGCGCTTGCGACGGCCGGTGATCGTGATGCCCTGCTGGCGGCGGCGATGCCGGGCGCGGGGCACTCCATTGGCGAGGAGATCACCGAGGCGATCGCGACCATCGGCGAGAACATGACGCTGCGCCGCGTGGCCGTGCTGTCGGTTTCGCCGGGTATCGTTGCGACCTACGTCCACAACTCCGTGGCCGATGGGCTCGGCAAGCTCGGCGTTCTGGTGGCCCTGGAATCGGAGGGCAAGCCTGAGGTGCTGCAGGACCTCGGCAAGCGCATCGCCATGCATGTTGCGGCGGTCAATCCGCTGGCCGTCTCGCCGGACGAGGTGGATGCCGGCGTGGTGGCCCGCGAGCGGGAAGTCTATGCCGACCAGGCCCGTCAGTCGGGCAAGCCGGAGAACATCATCGAGAAGATGGTGGACGGCCGGATGCGCAAGTTCTTCGAGGAAGTTGCGCTCCTGAAGCAGAGCTTCGTGGTCGACCCGGACAAGACCGTGGAGCAGGCTATCGAGGCGGCCCAGGCCGATGCCGGTGCGCCGATCAAGCTCGTTGCGTTCGTGCGCTTCGCGTTGGGCGAGGGCATCGAGAAGGAAAGCTCGGACTTCGCCGCGGAAGTCGCGGCGGCAGCCGGTTCCTGACGATATCGGAGCCCGCCGGTCGGATTGATCGGCGGGCTTTTTTCTGAGCCGAGCCCGGTCGGGGTCGGCGCCCCTGATGCTGCGCTTCGTCGGCTGATGTCGCTCCGATGGCGGACGTGGCAATGGGGACAAGGGACAGGACCGATCCGCGATCGGTCTTTCTTTCGAATGGCGGCGCAGTCTGACGCTTGCGCCAACGTCCAGACAGGCAGCATCGATATGGCCACCGACCTGCGTTGGCGACGCATCCTTCTGAAGCTCTCGGGCGAGGCGTTGACCGGCAAGGGCGGTTTCGGGATCGATCCTGCCGTCACCAGCCGCATCGCCGATGAAATCAAGCAGGTTGTCGAGCTCGGCGGCCAGGTCGGCGTCGTGGTCGGCGGCGGCAATTTCGTTCGCGGCGCTCAGATCGCGTCCAGTGGTCTCGATCGCGTCAGCGGCGACCATATGGGCATGCTGGCGACGGTCATGAACGCGCTTGCACTCAATGCGGCGCTGACCTCGCGGGGCGTGCCGGCCCGGGTGCTGTCGGCCATCGCCGTTCCGACGATTTGCGATTCCTTCACCCAGCGTGCCGCGCTCGGCCACTTTCAGGCCGGTCGCGTGGTGTTGTTCGCCGGCGGCACGGGGAACCCCTTTTTCACGACCGATACCGGAGCGG
Organism: Amorphus sp. 3PC139-8; assembly: GCF_040750475.1. NCBI lineage: Bacteria > Pseudomonadati > Pseudomonadota > Alphaproteobacteria > Hyphomicrobiales > Amorphaceae > Amorphus > Amorphus sp. 3PC139-8. Next base: position 319,046 of record NZ_JABJVY010000002.1, read on the forward strand.
TGCTGCGCGCCGTGGAGATGGGATGCGAGGTGGTGATGAAGGGCACCCAGGTCGACGGGGTCTATAGTGCCGATCCCAAAACCGACCCGACGGCGAGCCGATTCGATCGTCTGACGCACCGTGAAGTGCTCGCGCGCGGTCTTTCGGTTATGGACGCCACCGCAATCGCCCTTGCTCGCGACAACCGGATTCCGGTAAGCGTGTTCTCAATCGGCGAGCCTGGTGCGTTCGTGGCGGTTGCGGCTGGGGGAGGCCGCTCCACGTTGGTCACGGTCGAAGACGCCAACTCGGGGTGAGTCCTGGGCTTCGAGGCCAACCGATCCCAATGAGGCAAGAATGACGGATACCGCGCTCGATCTTGAAGATATCAAACGTCGCATGCAGGGGGCCATCAGCGTTCTGCGCCAGGATCTGGCGGGGCTGCGGACCGGTCGGGCGTCGAGCAGCATGCTCGATCCGATCCAGGTTGAGATGTACGGCAGCCACATGCCGCTGAACCAGGTTGCGACCATCTCCGTGCCGGAGGCGCGGATGATTTCAGTTCAGGTTTGGGACCGGTCAGCAGTCGGTGCGGTGGAGCGCGCGATTCGTGAGTCCTCGCTCGGGCTCAATCCGGTGGTCGAAGGCCAGTTGATGCGGATTCCGATCCCGGAGTTGAATGCCGAGCGTCGCCAGGAGCTGGTGCGCGTCGCGCACAAATATGCCGAGCAGGCGAAGGTGTCCGTTCGTCACGTCCGCCGCGACGGCATGGAAGAGATCAAGCTCTTGGAAAAAGAGGGCGAGATCAGCCAGGACGACAGCCGTGTCCTGTCCGAGCGGGTTCAGAAGCTGACCGATGATTCCGTGGCGGAGATCGATCAGGTGCTGAGCCAGAAGGAACAGGAAATCACGCAGGTCTGATTGTGTTTGCGGGCCGCGACGAGAACCGCGCCCGCGCCCCCCGTATTCGTTTCGGTCACGCCCTTGGCGAGCGGCAAGCAACCGCAAGGCGTGACGGGATCTTCAAAAGCGTTGCCAAACGGTTTTGAGGTCCGTGATTTCCGTTCTTACCGGTCAGTGAGGCCGTTGAAAATGTCCGTCTTGGGAGGGGTGTCGGCGCGCCCGGATTTCGATACGGAAGCACCGACCGTGCCGGTTCATATCGGCATCATCATGGACGGCAACGGTCGCTGGGCCGAGGCGCGAGGGCTGCCGCGGGTCGCCGGCCATCGCAAAGGCGTCGATGCGCTGCGGCGCACGGTTCGTCACGCCGCTAAGCTCGGCGTGCGCCATCTGACCGTGTTCAGCTTTTCGTCGGAGAACTGGTCGCGCCCGGCTCAGGAAGTTGCGAGCCTCATGGGGCTTTTACGACGGTTCATCGAGCAGGATTTGCGCGAGCTCGATCAGAACAACATTCGGGTTCGTCCGATCGGGCGCCGCGACAATCTTTCCAAGGAAATCAACGAGTTGCTGACGCACGCGGAAGAGACGACGCGTGCCAACACCGGCATGACGCTTCTGGTCGCGTTCAACTATGGCGGGCGTGACGAGATCGCCCGGGCTTGCCGGATCGTGGCGGAGCGTGTTGCGGCCGGGGAGATTGCCGCCGACGCGGTCGATGAGACGCTGATCGCGTCGTATCTCGATACCGCCGGCATCCCGGACCCCGATCTGATCATTCGTACCAGCGGCGAGAGTCGGCTGTCCAACTTTCTCATGTGGCAGGCGGCTTACGCGGAGTTCGTGTTCGTGCCGGAGCTCTGGCCGGATTTCGACGAAGCGGCTCTGGAAGCGGCATTGAGCGAGTTCCGCAACCGCAACCGCCGGTTCGGAGGGGTGGTGGCCGGCGTCACCGGCGGATAGCCGTGTCGCGCCCTTCTCGCAACGGCCCGCACATTGACGCAGATCTGATCCGACGGGTGGTGTCGTCGGCCGTCCTGGCGCCGGCGGCGTTGCTGCTCGCCTGGGCGGGGGATGGCTATTTCGCGTTCGGTCTCGTCCTGCTCGGCCTGGTGGTGATGGTGGAATGGTTCCGCATGATCGCGGTGCCGTGGCGCTCGATTGCGTTCCTGGTGGCGGTCGGGGCTCTGGCGGGCGCCGCGCTGGTGACCTTTTTCCGCGATGTGGCCTCCGCTGTCGCGCTGCTTCTGGCGGGGGTGGCGATGACGGGCCTCGCGGTGACCACGGTGACGGCAGCGGGCCGGCCCCGGCGAGGCGTCAGGGCCTGGACGGCCGGCGGGCTCGCCTATGCCGGCTTCGGGGTTGTGGCGTTCATGGCGCTTCGCCAGGGCGAGCGTGGATTTCTGGTGGTCCTGCTTCTGTTCGCGGTGGGCTGGGCCACCGACATTCTCGCTTTTTTCGTAGGACGCACATTCGGCGGCCCGAAGCTTTGGCCGTCGGTCTCGCCCAAGAAGACCTGGTCGGGAGCGATCGGCGGCCTCGCGGCCGGCGGTGTGGCCGGCTGGCTGTTGATGTGGGCGGCCGGGGTATCGGTATCGACGCTTGGGGTGGCTGTGTTTCTTGCGCTGTCGATCGTGGCTCAGCTTGGAGACCTCTTGGAATCGGGCGCCAAGCGCCGCTTTGGCCTTAAGGATTCCGGGCGTCTCATTCCGGGCCACGGTGGGCTCATGGATCGTGTCGACGGCATCCTGGCCGCTGGCGTGCTTGCGCTCATCGTGGGCGTGGCGGCCAATGCGCCGGGCGGGCCCTCGGCCGGATTTTTCAGTGTGATCGGAGCCGGCGGATGAGCCAATCCTTGCCCCTGCGTGTCGTCGTTCTCGGGGCCACCGGTTCGATCGGAACGGCAACGCTTGACGTGATGTCTCAGGCGCCCGACCGGTTTCGGCTGGTCGGGATCGCCGCGCACCGCAACGCCGATGCGCTTGCCGACATCGCCAAACGCCATCGGCCGGAGCGGGTCGTGATTGCCGACGAAGGCCAAGAGGGCGCATTGGCCGACGCGCTCGCGGGAACCGGCATCGCGACGGCGGCCGGCCTGGCGGCACTGACCGATCTCGGCGCGATGCCGGCGGATATCGTCGTGGCGGCGATCAGCGGTGCGGCGGGACTGGCGCCGACGCTCGCCGCCATTCGCACTGGAACACGGGTGGCGATCGCCAACAAAGAGTGCCTGGTGACCGCAGGCTCGCTTGTCATGGCGGAGGCGAAGCGCGCCGGCGCCACCATCCTGCCCGTCGATTCGGAGCACAACGCCATCTTCCAGGTGTTCGAGGACAATGCGCTCGACGCGATCGAAGAGGTGATCCTGACGGCGTCGGGCGGTCCATTCCGGACCTGGGACCGGGCGAAGATGGCTGCGGCCGGGCCCGAGCAGGCCTTGAAGCATCCCAACTGGTCGATGGGCGCGAAAATCACCATCGATTCGGCTACCTTGATGAACAAGGGGCTGGAGCTGATCGAGGCATACCATCTGTTTCCGGTCCGCCCCGACCAGCTTTCCGTTGTGGTGCACCCGCAATCGATCGTGCACGGGCTCGTGCGCTACTCCGATGGCTCCTGTCTGGCGCAGCTCGGGACGCCGGACATGCGCACCCCGATCGCCAACTGCCTGAATTGGCCGGATCGCGCGCCAACGCGCGTCAAGCCGCTTGATTTGGTCGAGATCGGGAGCCTGACCTTTGAAGCGCCGGATCTTGACCGCTTCGAATGTCTGGGTCTCGCCATGGCGGCGCTTCGTCGCGGGGAGGGGGCTCCGACGTTGCTCAATGCGGCGAACGAGGTGGCTGTGTTCGCCTTTTTGGAGAAGCGGATCGGCTTTCTGGATATCGCCGCGTGCGTGGAGCGGGTTCTTAATTCCGCCGAACGTGCCCATATGGTGTCGGAACCGAAGTCGCTGGACGACGTGGCGGCGCTTGATGCCTATGCGCGCCGGACGGCGAAAGAAGCGATTTCGGAATTGGCAAGGGCTTGATCGCGGGCGGGCGCACGCATCGACTTGCTTCCCCGCGGTACGGGCTTTTGACGCGCTTTGAGCCTTTCCGCTCTGATGGAAACATCTGAGCGACAAGAAACGGTTCCAAATTCAATTGTTTGAGCAAGTGCTTATCGTTCAGATCGATTCAATTCGAACGGGACATGCTCTAGCGACGAGGACGGACGGACGATGGACCTGATCAGCGGATACGGCACAACGATCCTCTCTTATATTGTGCCTTTTCTGTTCGTGCTGACCATCGTCGTCTTCTTTCACGAGCTGGGCCACTTCCTGGTGGCTCGCTGGTGCGGCGTCGCGGTGCGGACGTTCTCCATCGGCTTTGGGCCGGAACTCTTCGGCTGGAATGACCGCCACGGAACGCGCTGGCGCGTCGCGCTGGTCCCGCTCGGTGGCTATGTCCGCTTCGAGGGAGACGAGAACGCCGCCAGCGTTCCGGACCATGACGCCATCGCGCACATGTCCGACCAGGAGCGCGCCACCAGCTTCTTTCTGAAGCCGGTCTGGCAGCGGGCGGCGGTCGTGGCCGCAGGGCCGGCGGCGAATTTCGTGTTGGCGATCGTGATTTTCACGGTCTTGTTCGTGGCGTTCGGCCGGCCGATGACGGCTGCGCAGGTCGATACCGTGCAGCCGGACTCTCCGGCGGCGGTCGCCGGCTTTGAGCCGGGCGACGTGATCGTGTCGATCGACGGGCACAAGATCGAAGCTTTCTCCGACGTGCAGCGAATGGTCTCCGGAAGTGCGGAGGTGCCGTTGTCCTTCACCGTCAACCGCGGCGGCACGCACGTCGATCTGACGGCGACGCCGGAGTTCCGCGAGGTGTCCGATGGTTTCGGCAACACCCATCGAATCGGCGTGCTCGGCATCAGCCGGGCGACCGATGCGGCGTCGGTGGAGACCAAGACCTATTCGCTACCGGCCGCCTTCCTGGCCGGGGTGGGGGAGACTTGGTTCATCGTGGAGCGGACGGCGTCCTATGTCGCCGGTGTCGTGGTCGGGCGGGAATCGGCCGATCAGCTCGGTGGTCCGATTCGGGTCGCCCAGGTGTCCAGCCAGGTGGCAACGCTCGGGATTACGGCGCTGATCAACCTCGCCGCCGTGCTGTCGGTCTCGATCGGCCTGATCAATCTGTTGCCGATTCCCATGCTCGATGGCGGGCATCTGGTCTTCTACGGCATCGAGGCCGCGCGCGGTCGTCCGCTGTCGGAGCGCTCCCAGGACATCGGATTTCGGATCGGGCTCGCGCTCGTTCTGATGCTGATGATCTTCGCGACCTTCAACGACATCCGCCAGATCGCAGGGTCATGAGAATCCGACTTGGGTAATTTCTTCCGTGGCGCGAAGCGCGCTGAAGGCGCCATCCTAAGGATGTGTCAATCAACAGTGCTCGCGTAAAAATAATCCGTCAGGGTTAAGGCCGAATTAACGCTGCTGCCCCGGAAAGTCGGAAAAATCCTGACTTTTAGGGGGTATAAACGCATTTTGCGGCGCAACCCACTTGCCGAACGCGGCCAGAATCCGCCATTTCTCCCGCTCTTGTCCGGCGCTTCGGGCAAGCGTGTCGAACGGGCCACGGTTTCCCTGGAATCGTGGGAGTGACCCGGTGGCTCGTCTTGCTTCGGCGCCAAAAGCCTGCAATACCAACCGCATCGCAGATCGTAACGCGTAGGCATGCCGCTGTCTGTCGGCGGAAGATGCGGAGCACAGAGGGCCAATCCCCCGCAATGCACGCTACTCCCGACTTGATCCGTAAGATCACTCTCGCCCTCGCCCTTTTCGTGATCGCGGCGGTTGCCGCGCCCATGGGCTCGCTTGTTTCCGCGACGCCGGCTGAAGCGGCGGTGGTGCGTTCCATCGATGTTGAGGGCAATACCCGGATCGATCCGGAGACCGTGCGGGCTTACCTCACGATCAAACCCGGTCAATCGTTCGGGCCGAGCGACATCGACCAGTCGATCGAAAGCCTGTTTGCCACCGGCCTGTTCGCCGATGTGCAGATTGTGCAGCGCGGTTCGACCCTGGTCGTCACCGTTCGCGAAAACCCGATCATTAACCGCGTGAATTTCGAGGGCAATCGTGGCCTTTCGGATGAAACGCTGGCCGGTGTGGTGCAATCCAAGGAGCGCTCCGTTCTGACCCGCGCGCGGGTGCAGTCCGACGTCGAGCGGATCCTGGAGACCTACCGTCGCCGCGGCAACTATCAGGCCAGCGTCGAGCCGAAGATCATCGATCTCCAGCAGAACCGCGTCGACCTCGTGTTCGAGATCAACGAGGGCGGCAAGACCGAGGTTGCGCGCATCACCTTCATCGGTAACGACCATTTCTCCGACGGTCGCTTGCGTGATGTGATCAAGACGCGTCAGTCCGGCTATCTCGGCTGGCTCCGGACCACGGACACCTACGACCCGGACCGGTTCGCCGCCGACCAGGAACTGCTGCGCCGCTTCTATTACAACCACGGCTATGCGGACTTCCGCATCATCTCCTCGGTTGCCGACTTCGATCGCGAGCGTAACACCTTCTTCATCACCTACACGGTCGAAGAGGGCCCGCAGTACCGGTTCGGCGATATCGACATCGACACCACGCTGAGCTCGCTCGACCCGGAAAAGATGCGGGGCGATTTGGAGACCCGGTCCGGCCGCGTCTACTCCTCCGAGCTGGTCGAGAAGTCGCTTGAGAACCTGACGATTGCCGCCTCCGGCAAGGGCTATCCGTTCGCTCAGGTCCGTCCTCGCGGTCAGCGCGATTTCGAGAACCACACCATCTCGATCAGCTATCAGATCGACGAGGGGCCGCGCGCCTACATCGAGCGGATCAACATCATCGGCAACACGTCGACCCGGGACTACGTGATCCGGCGTGAGTTCGACATCGTCGAAGGTGATGCCTACAACCGCGTGCTGGTGGATCGCGCCGAGCGCCGCCTCAATCAGCTCGGTTTCTTCGAGACGGTGCGGATCGCGACCGAGCAGGGCTCGTCCCCCGACCGCGTGATCGTCAATGTCTACGTGGAAGAGAAGCCGACCGGTAAGGTCTCCTTCGGTGTGGGCTACTCCAGCTCCGACGGCATCATTGGCGACGTCTCGATCGAGGAGCGCAACTTCCTCGGCCGCGGCCAGTACGTGAAGTTCCTCGTCGGTGGCGGCGAGAACTCGACCAACGTCGAATTCTCCTTCACCGAGCCCTTCTTCCTGGGCCGGCGGATCGCGGCGGGCTTCGATGTCTACAATCGGACCGACGACGCCGACTCCACGCAGTCCTACGACCAGACCTTGACGGGCGGCACCTTGCGGTTCGGCTTCCCGCTGAACGACGACACCACGCTGCAGCCCTTCTACAAGATCTACAATCGTGACATCGACATCCCGGATTTCACGACCGAGCAGAACTGCTTCCAGAACCAGAACTACATCTCGGATGCGGTCTGTCAGTCGCAGGGCTCCAAGCTGACGTCGATGATCGGTGCGTCGTTGATCTACAACACGCTCGACAACCAGAACTTCCCGCGGGACGGCATCTACGCCAAGTTCACGCAGGAATTCGCCGGCGTGGGGGGGGACACCCACTTCACCCGGACCAATGCCGAGGCGCGTTTCTATAAGGAAATCGTCCCGGCGTGGGGTGTGGTCGGCTCGGTCCGTGGTCAGGGCGGTATCATCGAGCCCACGAAGGATGGTCTGGACCTTCAGGATCAGTACTTCATCGGTGGTTCGGTTATCCGCGGCTTCGACACCTCCGGTATCGGTCCGCGCGACGCCAACACCGGCGATGCGCTGGGTGGCCGCTACTACATCGCCGGTAGCGTCGAGGCGACCTTCCCGCTGCCGCTGATCCCGGAAGAGATCGGCTTCTCCGGTGCGGTGTTCAGTGACGCTGGTTCGCTCTGGGGTGTCGATCCGGACGACGTGCCGAGCGGAGTGAACGTGGTGTCGGACGACTTCGACCTGCGCTGGACGGCCGGCTTCGGTATCCTCTGGAATTCGCCGCTTGGCCCGCTCCGTGCCGACTTCGCCTGGCCGATCGTGAAGAACGACGCGGATGAGACCCAGGTCTTCCGGATCGGTGGCGGTACCCGCTTCTAACGGAGGGCCGGACAAACGGGCCCCGTGCGCGGAGGGGTGTGATCCGGTCATTGGCTTCTCGTCAGACGTCGCGACGTGGCACTGACGGGACGCGAGATCCGAGGTCGTTCCGATCCAGATGCGCGTTCGGTGTTTTGGGAACGGGCCGCAGTCGCGGCCCGTTCGACGTTTTGCCGGAGACTTGAGGTCCAGATGGCCGAACCCACGTTTTTTGCTCCGCCGGAACCGCTGTCGCTTGGCGCGATCGCGGAAGTATTAAAGGCGGAGCTCGCGCAGGGAGATCCGGCGCAAACGATCGCCGGTGTTGCGTCCCTGGACCGTGCTGGTCCGTCCGATCTCACCTTCATCGAGAACAAGCGCTATTGGGAGAGCCTCGGTCAGACGGCGGCCGGCGCCGTGCTGTGTCGGCAAGCGGACCTCGCCCATGTGCCGGCGTCCGTGGCCGCGCTCGTGGTGGCGGCGCCTTACCGGGCCTTCGCGGGTATCGGCGCGCGCCTTTTCCCCGGCGCGGTCATGTTCCCGCCGATGACGGAGACGAAGGGTCTCTCGCCTGCGGCCCATGTGGATCCCTCTGCCCGGCTGGAGGAAGGAGTGGTCGTGGAGCCCGGCGCGGTCGTCGGGCCGGACGTGGAAATTGGCGCCGGGTCGGTCATTGGCCCGGGCGCGGTTGTTGCGCGTCATTGCCGGATTGGCCGGAGTTGCCACATCGGGGCCGGCGCCACGGTTCAGCACAGCCTGATCGGGGATCGTGTGATCCTGCATCCCGGCGTGCGGCTTGGCCAGGACGGCTTCGGCTATTCCATGGGCGCCAAGCATATCAAGATTCCCCAACTCGGACGGCTGATCGTTCAGGACGACGTGGAGATCGGGGCGAACACGACGGTCGATCGCGGGTCCTTGCGCGATACGGTGATCGGCGAAGGGACCAAGATCGACAACCTGGTTCAGATTGGGCACAACGTGCAGATCGGGCGCCACTGTGTGATCGTCGCCGAAGTCGGCATCTCCGGCAGTGCCGAGCTCGGGGACTATGTTGTCCTGGGTGGCAAGGCGTCGGTTGGCGAGCACATTGTGATCGGCCCGGGTGCGCAGATTGCCGGCACGAGCGCGGTGAACAGCGATGTCCCGCCACGCGCGCGCTGGATCGGATCGCCCGCGCGCCCGGTTCGGCAGTGGACACGGGAACAAAGAGCACTCAGGGCGCTTGCCAACGCGAGTGGGTCGGGTACACGAGAAGGATACCGCCAAGGGTCCGATGAGGATGAGGAGACGTCTGGATGAACGCGTTGGGTGAGGGGGCCACGATGGAGGCCGCGGACATCATGCGGGTCCTCACTATGCTGCCTCACCGGTATCCGTTCTTGATGGTGGACCGCATCATCCAGATGAAGGGTGACGAGTCCGGCATCGGAATCAAGAACGTCACCTACAATGAGCCACATTTCCAGGGCCATTTTCCTGGGCAGCCGGTGATGCCGGGCGTTCTGATCGTGGAAGGCATGGCGCAGACGGCCGGCGGCCTGTGCGTGGCGGCGCGCGGCAACAAGAAGCCGAAGGTGGTCTACTTCATGACGATCGATCGGGCGAAGTTCCGCAAGCCCGTGGTTCCGGGCGATGTCCTGGAATATCACGTCACCAAGATCAAGAATCGGCAGAATATCTGGAAATTCGCCGCTGTCGGCTTGGTCGGCGGCAACAAGGTGGCGGAGGCTGAGATCTCCGCGATGATCATCGACGAGTAGGCCTCGTGACCAGCATTCATCCCACGGCGATCGTCTCCGACGGCGCAGTGCTTGGCGCCGACGTGCATGTCGGCCCCTATTCGATTATCGGATCGCAAGCCGTCATCGGCGATGGCGTCTGGATCGGCTCCCACGTGGTCGTCGACGGCCACACAGAGATTGGCGCCGGCACCCGCATCTTCCCGTTCGCGAGCCTCGGTTCGCCGCCCCAGGACCTGAGCTACAAGGGCGAGGCCAACCGGATCATCGTCGGCAAGAATGTCGTCGTGCGTGAGCATGTCACGATCAATCCCGGCACGGCGAAGGACCGGCTTCTGACGACGGTCGGCGACGACTGCTATCTGATGGTTGCCTCTCACGTCGCTCACGACTGCCAGGTCGGCAACAACGTTATCCTGTCCAACAATGTCATGCTCGGCGGCCACGTGAAGGTCGGCGACCACGTGATCATGGGAGGTGGCGCCGCGGTCCACCAGCTGGTCCGGATCGGCAGCCATGCCTTCGTTTCCGGCGTCACCGGTGTCGGCGACGACGTGATTCCGTTCGGCAACGTCTTCGGAAACCGCGCCAAGTTGGTCGGCCTCAACCTGGTCGGGCTGAAGCGGCGCGGCTTCGACCGCGAGCAGATCCACACCCTGCGTCGGGCCTATCGCTACCTGTTCTCCAACGAGGGTACCTTGAAGGAGCGGATGGAGGACGTGGCGAACATGTTCGGCGGCGAACCGCTGGTCGAGCTGATCCTGGATTTCATTCGCCAGGGCGGAGACCGTGCGCTGTGCACGCCGTGGGGGCAGGGCCAGAATTGAGCCGGGCGGAAGCGCCACCGGCTGACGGCGAGGGCCCGATCGGGATCGTCGCCGGGGGTGGCCGGCTTCCGTTGGAAGTGGCCGAGGCGGTGGAAGCCAGCGGCCGGCGGGTCATCATTGCCGGCATCGACGGCGAGGCCGATCTTGTACTCGACCATCCCGCAACCCGCACGTTTCGGTGGGGTCAGGTCGGCGGCGCGATCGATTTCATGGCCGCCAAGGGGGTCCGCGACGTCGTGTTCGTCGGTGCGATTGCTCGCCGGCCGGATTTCAAGGCGATGCGGCTCGATATCGGGACGCTGCGTCGGGTTCCCAAGATCGTCAAGGCCCTCGTGGGCGGGGACGACAGCGTGGTCCGCAAGGTGCTGGCGCTGATCGAGGCGGAAGGATTTCGCGTGAAGGGAATCGCAGAGGTCGCGCCGGCGCTTCTGGTGTCGGAGGGGACGTTGGGCCGGCATCGGCCGACACCGGAAGATCTTGAGGACGCCATGCTGGCGATGCGGGCGTTGGCGACCCTTGGGCCGTTCGATGTCGGGCAATCCGCGGTCGTGGTCCGGGGGCGGATCGTGGCGATCGAGGCGGCGGAAGGCACCGACCGCATGCTTCAAAGGGTCAAGGAGCTCCGGGAGATGGGGCGCGTCGGCGGCCGCGGCGGCATTCTGGTGAAGCGGGCAAAGCCGGGACAGGATCTGAGAACCGAGCTGCCGACCGTCGGTGCGGCCACCGTGGCCGCGGCGGCGGGCGCCAAGCTCGGTGGCATCGTGCTGGAAGCCGGTCGCACCATCGTCGCCGATCGCCCGCAAACGATCGCCGACGCCGACGCGGCGGGCCTGTTCCTTCATGCCGTTGCCGGTGAGGAGCAGGTGGCGTGAGGCCCGAAGAGGATCGGTCGCCCGAGCGTTGCAGGCGAAGGCGAAGCCGGCCCGCCGCCCGCAAACGCATCCAAAAAGTGAGTTAGCGTCCCAATGACGAGCGAAACGGCTCTAAGCGTGTTCGTGATCGCCGGCGAGACCAGTGGCGATCATCTGGGCGGCGCGCTGATGGCCGCGCTCAAGGCCAAGACCGGCGGCCGCGTTGCCTTTACGGGCGTGGGCGGGGAGGCCATGCAGGCGGAGGGGCTGGAGCCGCTGTTTCCGTTCTCCGACATCACGGTCATGGGTGCGGATGCGATCATCCGCCGGCTGCCTCAGCTTCTTGCCCGTATCCGGCAAACGGCGGCGGCTGTGGTGGCGCAGAAGCCGGACGTGCTCGTGATCATCGACGCGCCGGATTTTACCCACCGTGTCGCGCGCAAAGTGCGCCGCCAGGATCCCTCAATCCCGATCGTGGACTATGTCAGTCCGACGGTTTGGGTCTGGCGTCCCGGCCGCGCGAAAGCGATGGCAGCCTATGTCGATCGGCTGATGGCGGTTCTGCCGTTCGAGCCTGGCGTGCATGCGCGGCTTGGCGGCCCGCCGACCACCTATGTCGGCCATCCCGTGTTGGAAACGCTGTTGCCGGAGTTGCCGGCAAGCGACCACGGTGTGGAGGCGGAAAAGCGGCCGGTTCTCTTGATCCTGCCAGGCAGCCGCTCGTCGGAGATTTCCGCGCTGCTGCCGACTTTCGGCGAGGCCGTGGCGCGGATTGCCGAGCGGGTGGAGGGAGTGCGCCCCGTTTTGCCGGCCGTCTCCCATCTTGCCGATAGGATCGAGGCGGAGGTCGCCGATTGGCCGGTCAAGGCGGAGGTCGTGCGCGGACGGGAGGCGAAGCTCGCTGCCTTCGCCGAGGCGCGGGCCGCGCTCGCCGCGTCGGGAACCGTGACGCTCGAGCTGGCGGTTGCCGGCGTGCCGATGGCGGTGGCCTATAAGCTCGATGCCGTCGCGCGGGCGCTGCGCGTGGTCAATCGCGTGTTCCGGTTCGTGAATTACACCACTATGGTGCTGCCGAACATCATCCTGGAAGAGCACGCGATTCCCGACTTCCTTGAGGAGGACGTGACGCCGGAGAAGCTTGCCGATGCGGTCGTGCCCCTTCTGGCGGATACGCCGACGCGTCGGCGGCAAATCGCTGCCTTCGCCCGGCTGGATGCGCTGATGCGGCTCCATGATGGGGCGTTACCGAGCGAACGGGCGGCCGAAACCGTGCTCGACATGGTTCGGACGAAGGCGGGATAGGGCGTCGTCCGGTCGGCGCTGCGCCTGCTCAGGGCGTCTCTTTTCCGCGCAACTCGTCGCGAATTTCGATCAGGACATCGAGCTGGGACGGGCCGGTTTTCACCTCCGGCACGACGTCGTCCGGCTTTTCCGCCATTGCGCGGATCCGGTTGACGAACTTGACCAGCATGAACACCACCAGCGCGATGATCAGAAAGTTGATGCAGCGCGTGAGGAAGGCGCCATAGGCAAAAATGGCGGCGCCGCTTTCTCGCGCGGCGTCCAGGCTGGAGCCCGGCGGTACGTCGCCGGACAGCACGACATACATCGACGTGAAATCGATGCCGCCGACGATCAGTCCGATGACGGGATTGATCAGGTCGTTCACGAGGCTTTGGACGATCGCAGTGAAAGCCGCCCCGATGATGATGCCGACGGCAAGGTCGATGACATTGCCTTTGGCGACGAAGTCGCGGAACTCCTTGATCATGGCGGACTTTCTCCCTGCTTCGGCAGACGCGCGAAGACTGAAACCCGATGCTGTCGGACTCTACTCTGATCCGGATCCGGCAGGTGTCAAAACCAAAAAAGCCCGCGAAGATCGCTCTTCGCGGGCTTTTCATTCGTGTCCTCACAAAGGACGGAGCGGATTAGCTCCGCTGAGTGATCGGCACGTAGTCGCGCTGGGAGGCGCCGGTGTAGAGCTGGCGCGGGCGACCGATCTTCTGGTGCGGATCTTCCACCATTTCCTTCCACTGGGCGATCCAACCGACCGTGCGCGCAAGCGCGAACAGCACGGTGAACATGGTGGTCGGGAAGCCCAGCGCGCGAAGCGTGATGCCGGAGTAGAAGTCGATGTTGGGATAGAGCTTCTTCTCGATGAAGTACTCGTCGCTGAGCGCGATCTTTTCGAGCTCCATGGCGACGTCCAGCGCCGGATCGTCCTTGATCCCGAGCTCGGCCAGCACTTCGTGGCAGGTCTTCTGCATGATCTTGGCGCGCGGGTCGTAGTTCTTGTAGACCCGGTGGCCGAAGCCCATCAGACGGAACGGATCGTTCTTGTCCTTGGCGCGCGCGACATATTCCGGGATCTGATCGACCGAGCCGATCTGATGCAGCATGTTGAGCGCCGCCTCGTTGGCGCCGCCATGTGCCGGACCCCACAGGCAGGCGATGCCGGCCGCGATGCAGGCGAACGGGTTGGCACCCGAAGAACCGGCGAGCCGCACCGTCGACGTCGACGCGTTCTGCTCGTGGTCGGCATGCAGGATGAAGATCCGGTCCATCGCCCGGGACAGAACCGGGTTGAACTTGTAGTCCTCGCACGGCACCCCGAAACACATCTGCAGGAAGTTCGCAGAATAGTCGAGATCGTTGCGGGGATACATGAACGGCTGGCCGATCGAGTACTTGTAGGCCATAGCCGCGATGGTCGGCATCTTGGCGATCATGCGCAGGCTGGCGATCATACGCTGCTGCGGATCGGTGATGTCGGTGGAGTCGTGATAGAAGGCGGCAAGCGCGCCGACCACACCGACCATGACCGCCATCGGATGAGCATCGCGACGGAAACCGGTGAAGAACCGGTTCATCTGCTCATGGATCATCGTGTGGTAGGTGACCCGCTGAACGAAATCGTTCTTTTCCGCCGTGGTCGGCAGCTCTCCGTAGAGGAGAAGGTAGCAGGTCTCGAGAAAGTCGCCGTGCTCGGCGAGTTGGTCGATCGGGTAGCCGCGATAGAGAAGGACGCCTTCGTCGCCGTCGATGAAGGTGATCTTCGATTCACACGAGGCCGTGGAAGTGAAGCCGGGGTCGTAGGTGAAGCGCCCGGTATTCTTGTAGAGCGACTGGATGTCGACCACATCCGGCCCAACGGAGCCGGAGTGGATCGGAAACTCCCAGCTATCGTCTCCGATCGTTAGTTTGGCATTCTTCCCATCTGCCATAAGCACACCCCAATCTAGCAAGATCGCAGGCGGGTGGATCCGTGCGGGAGGGCACCGATCGCCCCTTCACCGTACGACGACGGTGCCTCGCGATGGGTGGATTGTCGCTTGCTGCGTAGCCGATTTGAACCCACCTCGCAAGCAACACCGGACTTTGCGGACGACCTGCCGCGCCTTCTGCGGTTGCCGGTCGAGGAGGCTCGCCGAAAGCGTGTGGTCGGTCGTTCTCACGCGGTGGCATGTCCCCGCCGCCGCGTGAGCGTTCTTGCGATCAGGCTGCTGGAGAGGATGCTTGATCGCTCAGACGTGCGAGGCTCTCCTCACGGCCGAGTGTCTCCAAGACATCGAACACCGGCGGGGAGGTGGTGCGGCCGGTCAGCGCGCAACGTAGAGGTTGCGCCACCTTGCCGAGCTTCAAGCCGGTCTCTTCGGCGTAGGCGCGGACTTCCGCTTCCGTGGCTTCCGCGCTCCATTGGGGAAGCTTGGCGAGACGTTCCGCCATGGCGGCGAGATGGCTGCGAGCCTCGTCGGTTAGTATGCCGGCGGCCTTTGCGTCGAGAGAAAGTGGGCGTTTGGCCCAGATATATTCTGCCGAATCAATTAGTTCGACCAATGTCTTCGCGCGCTCCTTCAGCCCCGGAAGGGCGTGTGCGAAGCGCGCGCGAATCTCGGGCGTGAGCGTTGTTGCGACCGTGACGTTGTTGTCGAGGTGCGGCAGCAGCGTGTCGATCGCTTCCATCAGCCGCTCGTCGCTGCTGGTGCGGATATAGTGGCCGTTCAGGTTTTCCAGCTTGGCGAAGTCGAAGCGGGCTGCCGAGCGGCCGATCTGGTCGAGGTCGAACCACTCGATCATCTCTTCGGTGGAGAAGATCTCCGTGTCGCCGTGGCTCCAACCGAGCCGCACCAGATAGTTGCGAAGCGCCTCGGGCAGGTAGCCCATGGCGCGGTAGGCTTCCACGCCCAGGGCGCCGTGGCGCTTGGATAGCTTGGCCCCGTCCGGTCCGTGGATCAGCGGGATGTGGGACCAGCTCGGCACGTCCCATCCCATCGCCTGATAGATGACGCTCTGGCGGGCGGCGTTGGTCAGGTGGTCGTCGCCGCGCACCACATGGGTCACGCCCATGTCGTGGTCGTCCACCACGACGGCGAGCATGTAGGTGGGCGTGCCGTCGGAGCGCAGGATGATGAAGTCGTCCAGGTCCTTGTTGGCGAACGAGACGCGGCCCTGGACCCGGTCTTCCACGATCGTCTCGCCGTCGAGCGGCGTCTTGATGCGGATGACGGGGGGTACGCCTTCCGGTGCCTCGGACGGATCGCGGTCGCGCCAGCGCCGGTCGTAGAGCGGCGGCCGTCCCTCCGCCCGGGCGCGCTCGCGCATTTCCGTCAGCTCCTCGGCAGACGCGTAGCAACGATAGGCCGCGCCGGACTCCAAGAGCGCGTGTGCAATCTCCGCATGACGTTCGGCGCGGGAGAACTGGTAGACCGGCTCGCCGTCCCAATCGATGCCGAGCCAGGAGAGCCCGTCCAGGATCGCCGCGATGGCCGCGTCCGTGGAGCGTTCGCGGTCGGTATCCTCGATCCTGAGCAGCATCTTGCCGCCGGTGTGGCGGGCATAGAGCCAGTTGAAGAGCGCGGTGCGCGCGCCGCCGATGTGTAGGAAGCCGGTCGGAGAGGGGGCGAAACGCGTGACCACGGGCGCCGTCATGGATGCCTCTTTCGGTTATCGAAAAAACCCGCATGCTACCGGTGGACGATTTCGCCGGGGCGGGCGCGGCTCGTTTAGCATGGGCTGCGGGGCGCGCCAAAGCATTGGGGCGGTGGAATGCAGGAGCCGACGACGACGTCGAGGCTTCGACGCAGGGCTGCGCACTTTCGCGCATTGCCGTTTCGCGCATCGGTGCGCAGTGCGCGCCTGCGCGGGCTGCCGTCCCGCGTGCGCAATTGGGTCGCGCAGTGCCTGGAGACCGACCTCGATCGCGGCAGGGGTTTTCTCTGGTTGCCGGTGGCCGCCGCGGTTGGCATCGCGGTTTATTTCGCGCTGCCGCGGGAACCGCACTGGCCGACGCTTGCGGGCCTTGGTCTCGCCGTTTCGCTCGCCGCCGTCTACAGCCAGCGCCATCGGCTCGGCTTCGCGGCGCTGGCGACTTGCGCCGCCGTGCTTTTCGCCATGGCCGCCGTTGCGGGACAAACGGCGCGGGTGCAGGCGCCGGTCGTGCCTTATGACGGCACTTTCGTGGTGCGGGGGTTCGTCGAGACGCGCGAGCCGAGACCGGACGGGGCGGTGCGCTATGTCCTGAGGGTGGTCTCGATGGAGGGGCTGACGCGCGAGCGGATGCCGCATCGGGTGCGGATGACCGCGCGCGGCAGAGGAGATAGGCCGGAGGTGGGGGATGGCGTGCGCGCGATTGCGCGGCTTGCTCCGCCGCGCGGGCCCGTCGCGCCTGGAGGTTATAATTCCGCCCGGCGTCTGTTCTTCGAGGGGATCGGCGCCAGCGGGTTTTCCTATGGCTTGCCGAAGCCCGCGAACCTGGGATCGCCGCCGCTCGATCTTCGCGTCGTGGCGGCGGTGGCGCATGTGCGCGCGAACATCGCCGAACGGCTGCGGATGGCGCTTCCCGGCCGCAACGGCGAGCTTGCCGCCACGCTTCTGGTGGGCGACCGCGGCGGCATCCCGGAGGACACCCAGGACGCGATCCGGGCGGCAGGCCTCGGTCACATCCTGGCGATTTCCGGGCTTCATATGGCGCTGGTCGCCGGCACCATCTTCACGCTCATCCGCTTCGGCCTGGCCGCGCTGCCCTCGGTCGCGCTGACGTATCCGATCCGCAAATGGGCTGCTGCGGCGGCTCTTCTGGCCGGTTTCGTCTATCTGGTGCTGTCGGGCGGTGCGATCGCAACGCTAAGAGCCTTCGTCATGCTTGCGGTCGCCTTGGTGGCGATCCTGGCGGACAGGCCGGCGCTGACGCTGCGCTCGGTGGCCGTCGCGGCCCTGGTCGTCATGGCAATCGATCCCGCTGCGGTAATCGAGCCGGGCTTTCAGATGTCGTTTGCGGCTGTCATCGCTCTGGTCGCGGCCTATGAGTGGCTTGCCGGCCGGGAGCGCGTCCGCGATCCGCCCGCAAATTCCGGACGGATCCGGCGGATCGGCCGCTGGGGCGGACTGTGGATTGCCGGGCTGGCGCTCACCTCTCTCATCGCGGGGCTTGCGACCGGACCGATCGGGGCCTTTCACTTCCACCGGATCGCGCCGTTCGGACTTCTGGGCAATCTCCTGGCGATGCCGCTGGTGACGTTGGTCGTGATGCCGGCGGGCGTCGTCTCCGTGGCGCTCATGCCGCTTGGCCTCGATCCGATTCCGCTCACCGCGATGGGCTGGGGGCTCGACGGGGTCGTCGCGGTGGCTCACATGGTCGCGGATTTGAGCGCCGGGGCAGGGGCGGTCGGCCGGACTCCTGCTGTGGCTGTCCTCTCGATGGCAGCGGGCCTGTTGTGGCTGGCCTTGTGGACCACATCCTGGCGGTTTTTGGGAATCGGTGCGATTGCCGCCGGTCTCGCGTTCTTGCCGTTCGCTTCGCGCCCCGATGTGTTGATCGCCGATGACGGCCGCACGGTCGCCGTGCGTGGGGCGGATGGGCGTTTGCGCATCGCGGTCGCGCAAGGCGGTGCGTTCGTGGCGCGCATGTGGCTGGAAGCCGACGGCGATTCCCGCGCCGCGGACGATCCGAGCGTCAAGGCAGGCATTTTATGCGATGGGCTCGGCTGCACGCTGCCGCTGGTCCGCGGGCCGCCTGGCTCCGAGGCGGCGTCCTCCGTCAATACAGAGAGCCCGCACAGCTTGGGGATCCTGAACGGCAAGCTCGCCTTCGTGGAACGGCCGCAGGCCTTCCTGGAGGACTGCCAGCGCGCCACGATCCTGGTGACGCGACACACAGCGCCGCGCGATTGCACTGGACCACTCTTGGTGGTCGATCGGCGTAAGTTGATCGAAACCGGCGCGCTCGCGCTCAAGCGGATCGACGATCCACCCTTCTATCGCCTCACGCGCGGCCGTCCGAAGGTGCCACGCCCCTGGGATGCGCGTCCCGTGGTGCGCCGGTAGCGCTTTTGCCTTTGGCAAGCGCGCGTTGGAATCATTGCGCTCTTCTCGGAACCCCCAACGGCTCCAAGTGTTCGGTTCGAACGCGTTTCCGGATGGCGAACCGGCTTCCACTTCGCCTGGAAATGCTCTCGAACCTCTCCGCTCGGATGGACATATCCGAGCGACAAGAAACGCTCCAGATTCAATAGCTTGAGTATGTCCCGAAGGTCTTGGGCAGGGGAAGGCCGAGCACCGGTTCCGCCTTATTCGGGACATGCTCTAGTAGCTGCGAAACAGCGCCACCAGCCGGCCTTGAATCCGCACCTGGTCGGGGCCGAAGATCCGCGTCTCGTAGGCCGGGTTCGCAGCCTCCAGCGCGATCGACGCGCCCTTCCGGCGCAGCCGCTTCAAGGTCGCCTCTTCGTCATCCACCAGCGCCACGACGATGTCGCCATTATCGGCCGTGTCGGACTTCTTGATGACGACGGTGTCGCCATCCAGGATTCCGGCCTCGATCATGGAATCGCCGCGCACTTCCAACGCGAAATGCTCGCCGCCGCCCACGAGATCGGACGGCACGGTGATTTGATGGCTTTCCTGCTGGATCGCTTCGATCGGGACACCGGCGGCAATCCGGCCCATAACCGGGATCGACAGACCGTTGCCCGTGCTTTTCGGCTCGGGTGCCGGCGGTGGGGAGGCCGGTGCCTTGCCGCGCGACCCTTCGATGACGGCAGGGGAAAAGCCTTTGCTGCGTGGGGCCGCCAGCGAAGGACCAACCGATTCCGGCAGCCGGATCACTTCCAGCGCGCGTGCCCGGTTCGGTAGGCGGCGAATGAAGCCGCGCTCTTCCAGGGCCGTGATCAAACGGTGGATGCCGGACTTGGAGCGGAGGGCCAACGCCTCCTTCATTTCGTCGAACGACGGCGGGACCCCGGTTTCCTTCAACCGCTCATGAATGAACATCAAGAGCTCATGTTGCTTGCGGGTCAGCATCAGGTCGGTCCCACCCCTCGCTTGCAGCCAGCCAAGACGCGTACAAATCAGGAACGTAAGGTACGCGTTCCATATGTGTTCCGCAAGAGTTAATGTCCGGTTTCCGATGGATGGGGCGAAGCGCGAACAAGTGGCGGCGAAAGCCGGGCCTTTTGGAGATCGGCTAGTGGCACACTGTGCACCATTTTTCCCGGATGCTGTCAAAGGGTCGGCCGCGTCGGCGGTCACCGCGTAGCAGCCGGCCAGCCTAATCGTGCTGTGGCGGCATCGATTGACTGTTGTTTACTCGCGGGTATATTGCTTACGCTTAAGAAGGCGACATCGGAGCATTCCCCTTGGCCACCCTTTCGCCGCGCCAATCTCCCTGGTCCAATCGCGAGGCGCGCGAGAGGGAACGGGAGAGCAAGCGCGAGGCGGTGCTTGCGACCGCCGTTCAGTTCTTCAATCAGAAGGGTTTCCACGCGACCTCGCTGGACGACGTGGCGACGGCGCTGAACGTCACCAAGCCGACGATCTATCACTACTTTTCCAACAAGGATGAGATCCTGTTCGAGTGCGTGGGACGCGGGCTTTCGGCGCTGCGGGAGGCGGCCGACGCGGCTGCGGCCCGTGGCGGCAGCGGGATGGATCGCCTGCGCGCGCTGATGCGCGAATATGCGCTGGTGATGACCCAGGATTTCGGGATCTGCGTGACCCGGACCGCCGATGCCGAACTGGCGGAAGAAAGCCGGCTAAAATTTCGCGCCCTGAAACGGGAGATCGACGAGACCATTCGCGGCGTCGTGGAAGACGGCATGCGCGACGGCTCCATCGCGCAAGGCGACGCCCGCCTGATGACCTTCACCCTGTCGGGTTCGCTGAACTGGGTAGCGCGCTGGTACGACCCGAAGGGACCGATGTCAGCCTCGGAGATCGCAGACGGAGCGGTGTCGATGTTGGTCAACGGCCTTGCCCCGCGCGGGGAAGCGGTCTGAGCGCGGCGGGCAGGGGCCGACAGGTCAGCCTGCCGGATCTCAGGTCGACGGCAAGAACGAAAGTTCCGGACAAGGGGCTCGGAGTGTGAGGGAGGGCGAGGGCGCCATGAGCGAACCGATCAAGCTGACCATTGCGGACGGCGTTGCGGAGATGCGGTTCAACCGCCCGGACCAGCTGAACGCGCTGGATGGGGCCATGGCGCAAGCCTTTCAAGCCTGTGTCGAGACCGTGCTCGCCGAGCCGTCCGTACGCGTGATTTTGATGAGCGGTGCGGGACGTTCGTTCATGGCCGGTGGCGATCTGGCCGCGTTCCGGGCGGGCGAAGATAAGCCGGCGGTGGCGCGTGCTCTGATCGAGCCGGCGCATGCCGGGCTGAAGCGCCTGGCGGCAAGCCCGGTCCTGACGCTGGCGGTCGGGCAGGGGCCGATCGCGGGGGCGGGAGTGTCGCTGTTGATCGGCACCGATCTCGCGATCGTTGCCGAAGGCGCCACATTGAATCTCGCTTACGCGCGAGTGGGCGCGAGCCCGGACTGCGGCGGCTCGTGGGCGCTACCGCGGCTGGTCGGCCAGCGCCGGGCGCTGGAGATTGCGCTCCTGTGCGACACCGTCGATGCGGCCGAGGCGCAGCGGATCGGCCTGGTCAACCGGGTGGTGCCGGCGGATGCGCTCATGACCGAAGCGCGCAAGCTGGCGGCCCGGCTTGCCGGCGGCCCGCCGCGTGCGCTCGGCCACACCAAGGCACTGCTTCGCGCCGCCCTCGATACGCCACTCGAGGCCCAGCTCGATGCCGAGGCCGAGCGCTTTCGCGATTGTGCGAAGACAGACGATTTTTCGGAGGCGCTCGAAGCCTTCTTCACCAAGCGGCCGGCAAAGTTTTCCGGCCGCTGACGGACCATCGGGTAGGACAGCGATGACCAAGGACGCTTTCATTGCGGGCTATGTGCGCTCGCCCTTCACCTTCGCGCGCAAGGGCGCGCTTGCCGGCGTGCGCCCGGACGATCTGGGTGCGCATGTGATCCGGGCTCTTCTGGAGCGCACTGGCGCGCCAGCGGACGAAATCGAGGACGTTGTCTGGGGCTGCGCCTTCCCGGAGGCCGAGCAGGGGCTGAATATCGGCCGTGTGGTGGGGCTGCTGGCCGGCCTGCCGGAGACGAGCGCGGGCACGACAGTCAACCGCTGGTGTGGCTCCTCGATCCAGGCGGTGCAGATGGCGGCCGGCATGCTGATGATGAACGCCGGGGAGGCTTTCGTCGCAGGCGGTACGGAATCCATGTCCCGGGTTCCGATGATGGGCTTCAACGTGCTGCCGCACCCGAGTTGGGATAAGCAGGCCATCGACGACTACATCAATGTCGGCCTGACGGCGGAGCGTGTCGCCAGCGAGCACGATGTCACCCGTGAGGACCAGGACCGCTTCGCCCACGCCAGCCATTCCAAGGCGCGCGCGGCACAGCAGGACGGTCGGCTCGGCGCCGAAATCGCGCCGGTGGCGACGGCCGCCGGCGACGTTGCGCTCGATGGCTGCGTGCGTGAGACGTCGCTGGAAAAGCTCGCGGAGCTGAAGACGGTGTTTCTGGAAGACGGCACGGTCACGGCGGCGTCCTCCTCGCCGATGACCGACGGCGCGACCGCGGTGCTGGTCTGCTCGAAGGAGTTCTGCGATCGCCACGGGCTCACGCCGCTTGCCCGGGTGGAAAGCTTCGCCGTGTCCGGCTGTGCGCCGGGCGTCATGGGGCTCGGGCCGATCGAGAGCTCCCGCAAGGCATTGAAGCGGGCGGGTCTGACCATCGACGATATCGATATCGTGGAGATGAACGAAGCCTTCGCGGCCCAGGCGGAGGCTTGCCGCCGGGCGTTGGAAATCGATCCGGACAAGCTGAACATCGATGGCGGCGCCATCGCGCTCGGCCATCCGCTGGGCGCCACCGGCACCAGGCTGGTCGGCAAGGCCGCTACGCTCTTGAAGCGCGAGGGCAAGAAGCGGGCACTCGCGACCCAGTGCATCGGTGGTGGCATGGGCATCGCAATGATCCTGGAGGCGGCTTGATGACGGCGCTCGGAGCCGAGCGAACCGGCGTCGCCCGCGCCGCGGTCATCGGGGCCGGCTCGATGGGATCGGGCATTGCCGCCCAGTTCGCCAACGCCGGCATCCCCGTTGACCTGTTGGACATTCCCGGCGGCGAGGGCAAGCGCAACGCGCCGGCCGAAAGTGGGGTTGCCCGCCAGCTGAAGGCCGGGGGCTTTATGGCGAGCGGCGGTCCGAAGCTGGTCAGGACCGGCAATGTCGAGGACGATCTCGGCTGGCTTGCCGAGGCCGACTGGATCGTGGAAGCGATCATCGAGGACCTCGATCTCAAGCGCGATCTCTACAAGCGGATCGAGACAGTCCGCCGCCCGGGCACGATCCTGTCGTCGAACACGTCGACGATCCCGCGCGCCGCGCTGATCGCCGACATGGGCGACGGTTTCGCGGCCGACTTCGTCATCACTCATTTCTTCAACCCGCCACGGGTGATGCAGCTCATGGAGCTGGTCACGGCGCCGGAGACCGATCCCGGCGTGGCGAACCGTGTGCGGGCGGCGGCAAAGGCTGCACTTGGCAAGACCGTGGTCGATTGCCGCGATACGCCAGGATTCATCGCCAATCGGATCGGGTGCTTCTGGATGGCGGTCGCCGCGCTGGAGGCAAAGCGGCTCGGGCTCAGCGTGGAGCGCGCCGATGCCATCAACGCGGCGTTCGGAATCCCGCGCACCGGCATTTTCGGCCTGTTCGATCTGGTCGGAATTGATCTCGTCCCGCATGTGTGGGGTAGCCTCCTGTCGGCGTTGCCGAAGCAGGATGATCTCCATCGCTTCGACCTGCCGGCCGACCCGCTGTTTTCCGAGCTAGTTGCCTCCGGCCGCTATGGTCGCAAGAGCGGCGCCGGCTTCTATCGCAAGGCCGGCGACGGCAGCCGCGAGGCACTTGATCTCGAAACGGGGGACTATCGGCCGGCCGAGCCCGTGGCGGCGGCGGATCTGCCCGGCGGCGGTCGCGATCTGGCCGCGCTTCTGGCGGACGACGGGGCGGCGGGGCGCTATGCCGCCAGCATGCTGGCCACGGTGGTCGCCTACGCCGCCGAGCACGCCCCGGAGCTCGCCGCCGATGTCGGTGCGGTCGATATCGCGATCGAGCTCGGCTATTCCTGGCGCGCCGGGCCGTTCAAGCTTGCCGACAGGGTCGGACCGGCGACTGTCGTCGCCAGCCTGGAGACAATGGGCCGGCCGGTTCCCGCGTTGCTGGCCAAGGCGGCTGCGGACGGTGGCTTTTATGCTGCGGACCAGGTGCGGGCCGCCGACGGGCGCATGACGGTGCGACAGCGGCCGGCCTCGCTTTCCGAGGCGCGCGAGATTGTCGGCAACGACGCGGCGTCGCTGCGCGATATCGGCGACGGGGTGGCGTGCTTCGAGGTCCACTCCAAGATGAACACGCTGGCGCCGGCGGTGTTCGACCTCCTGGAAGACACGCTGGCCCGCGCCGGGCGCGATTTCGACGCGCTGGTGATCGGCAACGACGATCCGCGAACCTTCTCTGCCGGTGCGGACCTGTCGTTCATTCTGAGCCTCTTGGAGAGCGGCGAGGACGCCACGCTGGAGGGCTATCTGCGCCGCGGCCACGATGTGTTCCACCGGGTGTTGCAGGCGCCGGTGCCGGTGGTGACAGCCGCCCATGGCTTGGCGCTCGGCGGCGCCTGCGAGATCGCGCTGCACACCCAGGGCGTGGTGGCGCACGCGGAACTGACGATCGGCCTGCCGGAGACCAAGGCCGGTCTGATTCCGGCTTGGGGCGGCTGCACGCGGCTGCTCGCCCGCGCGCCCGGTCGGTCGGGTCCGAAAGGGCCGATGGCGGCGGCGGCCCAGTGTTTCGAGGTTATTCTGCCGGGCCGGGTTTCGCGGTCGGCGGCCGAAGCCCAGGAGATCGGCTATCTTGCTGAAACCGACGGCATCGTCATGCACCGCGAGCTGCTCCTACCGGAAGCGAAGGCGCGGGCGATTGCGCTCCGGGATGCCGGGCATCGTCCGCCGGGGCCGGTGTTCGTCACGGTGGCCGGACCGTCCGGGGCGAAGGGGCTGATGTCCACCGTCACCGCGGCCCATGCCGCCGGTCGGATGACGGACACCGACTTCATGTTGGCCGAGGCGCTGGCGTCGGTGCTGACTGGCGGACCGGATGGCGATCCGTCACGTCCGATGGCGGATCGGGAGCTGATGGATCTGGAACGCGAAACGCTTCTGGTCCTGCTGCAGGAGCCGGCCGTGCGGGGGCGCATCGACCACATGCTGAAGACCGGCAAACCGCTCAGAAACTGAGCAAGGGCGTGAAAAAGCGGGGGCAGCCTCCTCGGCAGACCTTAGTTCTCGGCGGACACGGTGACTTCGACCTCCATCCCGAGTGGCGTTCCCTCGCCGGAGAAGGTGCCGTTGACCGGTTGGGCCTGGGCCGGGGTCCGGGTCGTCGCGACCCGGATCAGCTCGTGGCCGGCGACGATCTCGTTGGTCGGGTCGAATTCCATCCAGCCGACGCCAGGAACGAACACGTCCGCCCAGGCGTGGGTGGCGCCGCCCCCGGTAAGACCATCCCCGCCGTCGGCGGCCGGATCGTAGAGATAGCCGGTGACGAAGCGGCTCGCGAAGCCGAGCTGGCGGGCGGCTTCCATGAACAGGAAGGCGAAATCGCGACAGGTGCCGCTCGCCGTGCGAATCGTCTCGCCGGGAGACTGCACCCCTTCCTCGTCGCGACGGCGATATTCGAAGCTGTCGTGGATGGCGCTGGACAGCGCATCGAGAACGTGGAGCGAAACGTCCGGCCGTTCGGGAAGGGCTTCGTCCAACCACGTGCGAACGGTTGTCTCGTCGTCCGGGCACTGAATGCGCAGCATCGGCGCCAGATCGATCTGATCGTCCTCGTCGTAGCTGAACGGATAGCTGCCGGCGTGGGGCTCGAACTCGCGGACGGCTTCCTCCAGCCCGTAGCGCTCGATCTTGAGTTCGCTTTCGATCGACAGTGTGTCGGCCGGTTCCTGAAAGGTCAGCAGCGCGATGGAGTTGCCGAAGGTGTCGAACGCCCAGCGGATATCGGCGGTCGGTTCCACCACCAGCCGCGATTCCAACAGGCGCATGTCGTGACCGTCGCGCGGTCTCAGCATCAATCGATGCCGGCCGAACGTCACGGGCCGATCGTAGCGGTAGCGGGTGAAGTGGCGGATGCGGAGGGTCTTCATCGACATGGGATCCCGCGGAAAGATGGACAGGAAAAGGTCGGACGGATTTCCAGCATTCTCGTGGCCGGCCGGTCAAACGGATCCCATGAAAAAGCGGGGTCGCACCACGGAGATCGGCAGGACATGAAATAGAACTGGTCAAATAAAAATAATGAGGCAATACCGGGCTGGGGGCTTCCTTCAGGACGATCCGGGGTGTTGCCGATGGTGCCGACGAATTTTCTGACTTTCGGCCGTTTGCGGTCGATCCGAAATGCCGTGCCGGGGCCTCAGGCCCGAATCATACCCCGCGCGCCTGCCATCGGTCGGCGATGAGATCTCCGATGGCGATGCGCACGGGTGCACCCGGCCAATCGTTTCGCCTGACCACCGCCGAGTGGATCGGATTGCTGGTCGCGATCCTGATCATGTTCGTGCTGCTCCAGGCGAGCTACATCTCCTTCAAGCCGGTGCCGGGCAACGATCCGCGTTGGCCGCTCGGCTGGTGGGGATGGTTCGATCAGGGCAACTATCTGCGCGCGGCGAAGGCTTTCCTGGACCTCAATTTCGCGCCGTCGGAACACTACTATCCGCCGCTCTATCCGCTCGTGGGGGCGGCTTTCGTCGGCTTGTCTCCGGCACACCCGTTCTATTTCGTCGATCTGGCGGCGACGTTCGGCTTCTTTCTTCTCTTCGTGTTCACGACCCGTCGCTATGTCGGCTTCTGGGCGGCCCTGGTTGTCGGCGCGACATTCATGGTCGCGTTCCACATGGTCCGGCTGCAATGGGTCATCCCGTGGACCAGTACCTTGTCGGCGCTCCTGGTTGCTGCCGGATTGTATCTGTTCGATCGGTTCGACCGCGCGCGTGGCGATGGGCGATGGGGCATTGCGGCTGCGACGTCAAACGCATTTGTGTTCGGTCTTTTGTGCGGCCTCCAGCTTCCGCTGCGTCCGGGCGACATCCTTCTGATGGCGCCGATCGCGCTGGGCTACGGGGGGCTCGTGGTCATCGACATGGTGAACGGGCCGGCGTTCGTTCGTCGTCGTGCGATCTGGTCGGCGGTGGCGGGCGTCGTGGGGCTCATTCCCGGCGCGGTCTTGATGTTCGGCTTCAATCTGATCGTGTTCGGCGATCTCCTCGGCGGCTATTTCGAGGGCCATGTCGACAAGGGCTTCTACTTTGCCGACCTGCCGGAGAAGGTGTTCTCGCTCGTTGTCGCCTCCCACCCGATCTATCTGGAACGCGGGGCCGACTGGCTGACGGAGCTTCCGCTCAACGCGCTCTGTATCGGGTTCGTTCCGGCCGCGGCACTATTTGCGCGACCGCTCGTGTTCCGGATCGCGGCAGTTGCGGCGCTGCTGCAGATGGCGCTTTATTTTTCGTTTTCGGATGCGCTTCCAACCGGCACCTTTCGCTACTGGAACATCCATTATTTCAAGTGGATGTTGCCGTGGATGGCGGTGTTTGCTGTCTCTTTTGTCTACCAATCCGCCGCCGGCATTCGTGATGACCGAGGGCGGGCGCGAACGGGCCTCGCGACCGGAGTGCTGCTGACGCTGCTCTTGTTCAGCGTCAACGTCGAACCGGTGCCCCGGTCGACGGTTACGGTAGAGGAAGGCGATCAGGCGCGCCTGGTGCTTCACAATCCGCAGGGCAGGCCGATCGAATATATCGATATCGATGGCAAACCCGGCGACTGGGGCCAGGTTTATTTCGACAACCACGCGACGATTCGCCTGGATGGCGGCGACCCGCTCCAGAACTACGGCGAATACCGCATGCTGCCGCGCGGTGGCGATGGAATTCGGCTGGTGTTCATTCGTCCGACATCGGCCTTCGAAATTTCGGTGGACTTTGGCGAGTCGCTTACCCCAACTGCGGACTTGGACGGGACTTCCGTTCGCCCCTATGACGTGAATTTCGGTTTGGATCTGCCCTTTGCGAGCCACTGGCGGTAGCTGTCGAACGGACATGAAAGTGCGACATTCGCTCGTCGGCCACCGGACCATGGAAATCGTGGTCGTCGTGCTCACGCTCGTGGTGGGCCTCGGCGCGCTATACGGCTCCGCCCTTCGCGAAGGGTTGCCGCGGGTCAGCGGCGATATTTACGACGCGCGGATTTTCATTGCCGTCTTGGAGCATTGGTATGCCGTGCTGACAGGCGGCGGCACGCCGCTCAGTCCGCCCTACTTCTTTCCCTATCCCTATACGCTGAGCTACGGTGACGGGCTGCTTTTCGGAGGCGTTCTTTACGCCGTCCCCCGAACCCTCGGCTTCGACCCGTTCGTCAGCTACGAGATCGTGAACGCCGTCGTCGCCGCCATCGGCTTCGTGGCGACCTATGTGGTCGCGCGGCGCATGCTCGGCATCTCCGTCGTACTCGGCCTTTTCGCAGCCCTGTTGGCACTGGTCGCGAACTCGCTGGCGATGCGGTCGATCCACGCTCAGCTCCTCTACGCCGCCTTTTTCCCAGTTGGGCTCCTGCTGGTCTGGCCGTTGTTCCTGGCGTTGACGGATAGTGGCGGACGGCGGGCGCGCTCTATCGGCACGGTCGTGCGCGCGGTGGCGACTGTTGCCTTCTTTTTCGTTTGGGCGATGACGTCGTTCTATTCGCTCTATGCGTTCGTTCTTCTCTCCCTCGTGGCGTTGCTAACGGCCGCAATTGCCGATCCCGCACTCAGATTGCGAGTCTGGCTGGCTGTCCGGCATCCCTCCCTCGCGTTGATTGTCCTCGCTCTGGGGCTGGCGGGTTCGGCTGTGGCGATTTTCGGGCTTTACAGTCAATCCGGCTACGGCGGTCACGGCGTTTCCGCAATGAAGGCGGGAACTGTTAGCATCGCCGAACTCGTCAACGTGGGTGTTGGCAATTGGGTCTGGGGCGGTCTGATGGAACCGCTTCGCGATCGCTTGAAACCGCCGTACACTCGCGATGCCTACGGCCTATCGCCGGTGTTGGTGGTGGCCTTTCTCGCATCGATGATCTGGATCGGCCGTTTGTGTCGGCTGCGTCTGAAGGCACGGGGCCACCGCGAGGGCGACGTCGATGCGGCCCTCTTTGCCTACTCCATGGGGATCGGGGCGTTGGTGTTGGCGCTGTTTGCCGTCCACATCGCCAGGTTCGCGCCGTTCCAGCCCCTGTTCGTGCTCCTTCCGGGTGCTTCGGCCATTCGGGTGCCGGCCCGCTTTCTGCTTTTCATCGGCCCCGTGGTGGCGCTCGTGGTGGCGTATGCGCTCGATCTCCTGGCTGATCGGGGGCGCTGGGCAATGGCTTTGGTTGCTGTCCTGGTGGCGTTCATTTTGGCGGAACAAGTCCACGACGACAGCGCGCTTCGGCTCGATCGCAGGCAAGAGCAAGCCTTTCTCGACTCCGTCGGTCAACCGCCCGAGAGCTGCGAAGTATTCTACGTCTTCAATCCGCGGTTTCCGAAAACGGGCAATGACGGACAGGATCGGCTCTACGTCCACGGTGTCGACGCGATGCTGTTGGCGTCCTACTATCGGCTGCCGACCATCAACGGCATGGCGACCTTCACGCCGCCGGGCTGGGATGTGGTCGGTCCGTTCGAGCCGGACTATCTCGATCGGGTGCGCGCTTACGCCGAGCGCCACGACATCCTCGACGGGCTGTGCGGTCTCGATCTGAAGGAACGGCGCTGGAGAGAAGGTATGGCGAAATAGCGCGTTTCCATGCGAAGTGGAGACCGGTTTCGTCGTCTCGAAATGCACCAAAACAAGCGCTGAACCGTTCCACGGTTTCACGAAAAAAGCGGAACGGCTCCAGTGGACCTGCGCAGCAGAATGGCGCGTTCGGGTCGCAGTTGGGGAAAGCTTTGGCGCGGAACGCTTGCCTCCGCCCGAAGGCATCGCTAAGCCAGAGATAACGAGCCCATTGAGCGCGGGACGATGATCATGGTCGACTACGCCACCCTCCGCAGCCGCATGGTCGAGAACCAGTTGCGGACCTACGACGTCACCGACTACCGCCTTCAAAAGGCGATGGGTGAGGTGCCGCGCGAGGTCTTTCTGCCGACGGCGCAGCGTCCGCTTGCCTATCTGGACGAGCCGCTGCCGTTGACCGAACCGGGGCTGGGCGTGCAGCCGCGCTACCTGAACCGGCCGGCGGTGTTCGGCAAGATGCTCCAGAGCGCCGAGATCGAGCCGACCGACCTCGTCCTCGTGGTCGGCGCGGGGACTGGCTATCCGTGCGCCGTGATCGGGCAGCTTGCCGATTCCGTCGTGGGTCTGGAATGCGACGAGGCGCTCAGCGCCCAGGCAAGCGAGCGGCTCGCGGAGCTCGGTATCGAGAACGCGGCGATCGTGACAGGGCCGCTGGAGGCCGGCTGGCCGAATGAGAGCCCGTACGATGTGATCGTCGTCGACGGCGCGGTGGAGACCTCGCTAGATACTCTAACCAGCCAGCTCAAAGACGGTGGCCGTCTGGTCGCCATCGTGGGACGGGGCCTGTCGGCGATGGCCACGGTCTATCGTCGCAGCGGCGATACGGTCGGCCGTTGGCCGTCCTTCAACGCGGCGGCGCCGATTTTGCCGGGCTTTGAGCGCAAGCCTGAATTTGTTTTCTGATCAACTACTTCGCGTCGGATCTTGATGCGCGAAGTGAGCTGAAAAGACAGTCGCATATCTGAGTTGGGCGGGCGTTCGGCGAAATCCGGCGTCCGCTTTTTCGTTTCCGCGCCGTCGGTTTCCTCGGCCGGCAGAGGCGGGCACGGATTGCCGTCCCCCTGTTGCCGAATTGCCGCAATGGGCGAGTGATCCAACGGCGCAAGCGTCTTGCGGATTTTCGTTCGGAAAAATCGAGGCTACACGTTTCTTAATGGTCCGTTAATTCCACTTCAGGCGCGACCTGCTCCGACGCCGAAAAGGGGGGTGTTTTGCGTAAAGGATCGCTTCGGAACGGTAGCTGGCTGGTCTCGGCGGCAATCGCCGGGCTTGTCTGTGCTGCGGCATTGCCCGCGAACGCACAGACGATGACCGACTCGCTCGCCGCAGCCTATTCCAACAATCCACAACTCAATCAGGCGCGTGCTCAGCTCCGCTCGATCGACGAAAATGTCGCGATCGCGAAGTCGGGTCTGAGACCGCAGCTCTTCGCCAGCCTGTCGGCGGCCTCGCAGTACAACAAGACGCACGGCTTCTATGTGTCGTCCTTGGGCAGCAAGGTCACCATGGACAATGCGGACAATCCGCTGACGATGGGGCTGAGCTTCACGCAGCCGATCTTCCAGGGCTTCCAGACCAAGAACTCCGTTCTACAGGCCAAGGCCGCGGTTCGAGCGCAGCGCGAGCTTTTGCGCAACTCCGAGCAGTCGATTCTGCTGGATGCCGCGACCGCTTTTGAGGACGTGATCCAGAACGCGGCGATCGTGAAGCTGCGCAGGAGCGACGTGGACTTCCTGCAGGAGCAGGTGAAGGCCTCGAAGGATCGTCTGGATGTGGGCGAGGGTACCCGCACCGATGTCAGCCAGTCGGAAGCCCGCTACGCTGAAGCGGTCTCGGAGCTGAATTTCGCGGAAGCCAATCTCGCCGCCAGCAAGGCCACCTATCGCCAGGTGACGGGCCTCGAGGCGCGCAACCTGGTCGACAACGTTAACTTGACGTCGAAGTTGCCGCCCTCGGTCGACAGTGCGCTGTCGGTGGCCCAGGACAATCATCCGGCCATTCAGTCGTCGATCCACAATGTCGACGTCGCCCTCTACAATGTGAAGACGCTGGAAGGCCAGTTTCTTCCCGGTGTGTCCTTGAACGGACAGGTGGGGCGAACCTACGATACCGGCACGTCCGACTATGCCGACCAGGCGCAGGTCACGCTGAACGTCGATATCCCGATCTATCAGGGTGGGCGCGTTTCGGCGCAGGTGCGCCAGGCCAAGGAAGACCTTGGCTATTCCCGCATTCAGGTCGATCTGCTGCGCGACCAGGTTCGCCAGGCCGTGGTCTCGGCTTGGTCTCAGTACAAGGCGGCAGCCGCCTCGATCCAGGCAGCCCGGACCGGCGTGTTCGCCCAGCAGCTCGCCTTGCAGGGCGTGATCGAGGAGCAGAAGGTCGGTCAACGCACCACCCTGGACGTCCTCGACTCCCAGCGCGATCTCGTCACCGCTCAGGTGACGCTGGTCGAAGCGGAGCGCAACAAGGCCGTCGCCGCCTATGCGTTGCTCTCCTCGGTTGGCCGGCTTGGGGTCGACACGCTGAGCCTGCGCGTTGCGCGTTATCAGCCGAAGCAGCACTACGAAGCCGTCAAGGACAAGTGGTTCGGCCTACGGACTCCGGACGGGCGCTGACCGGGTCCTGAGCGAACCGGATTTCGCCGAAGCCATCCTTGATAGGAAGCGGCGGGGCCGCGTGAGCAAGGTCTCGCGCGGTCGTGGCGTTTGCCGTCCGGCTCGTTTCACGCCCTCCGGAAATGCGTCAAATCATCCAGTTTGGGCCGGTCTGATTTTTCAGTGAAATCCGGACCGTGTCTCTCCGGTCATTTCATTGTCCTCTCCTGCTATCATGGTGAAAGAATCGTGATTCGCGGCCTGCGGGTTACGGGAAGTGCGGGAAGAGGGGTGCGGAGTCCGCCCATGTCGAGCGCCCAGCCGAAAGACGATCCGTCCATGGACGAGCTTCTGGCGTCGATCAGACGGATTATGTCCGCCGACGAGGAACCTGCGGAACAGCCGTTTGTCGAAAAGGCGGCCGCTGCCGCCGGAGGGGGATACGGCCGAACGCAGGACAATTGGCCTGCGTCGACCGCCCGACCCGCGACCGCGCGCCCCGCACCGGTCGTCAGCCGGCCCGAGGCCAAGCGCGAGCCGGCGTCCGCGAGCGACGATCTTGCTGGTCTCGATCCGGAGCTTCTGCCCAAACTGATCGAACAGAGCATTCTGGAAGCCTTTCCGGAAAGCGCCGAGCGTTCATCCTGGGACGACGAGGCGATGGATGCCTTTTCGGCGGCGCTCGCCAGCGACGACGAGGACGATGCGGCCGATACGGGGCCGGCAGTATTCCCCACGGACGACTGGCCGGAGTCGGTCGATGCGCCGGCCGACATCGATTTCGGATGGGGGCGGCAGCCCAACGACGCCGCCGAACCCTATGACGACGGCCCGTACGATGACGGTCAGGATATCGTCGAGGAGCAAGCGGGTTGGCAGGAGGCGGCCGCCGAGGAGCGGCCCGCACAGGCTGAAACGCCCCGACGCCGGACCATTTGGGCCGACGAGGCGGAGCCCGAGCCGGTTTATCGGTCCTTTCGCCAGCGTGTTCGCGAGGAAGAGCCGGCAGCCCCCGAACCGCGCAGCGATTTGCGCGGCCTGAAGGCGGAAGGGGAAGACATCCGCCGGCTCTTGTCGTCCAATTCGTCGCGTTCGGTCGGGTCCGCGTTTGATTCGCTGGCTCGCTCGGTGGAGCAGGAAAGCCCGGCGGAGAGCGATCCTCCGGCGTCCGGCAAGACAACCTTGGAAGATCTGGTGGCCGATTGCCTGCGGCCGATGCTGCGCACCTGGCTCGACGAGAATCTGCCGTCGCTGGTGGAGCGGATGGTGCGGGAAGAGATCGAGCGGGTGGCACGTAAGAGCCGCTAGAGCAAATCCTTAGTGGATACCGGTTTGCCGTCGTGAAACGCGTCAAAACTATCGGTTGGGGCGCGTTTTCCGGCTTCTCGAATGGCGCAACCACGCCACGGTTCTGTCCCGAAATCACCGATGAGTTTGGGCAGTGTGCCTCCTATGCGACGGCGGCGTTTGCGCCCGTTCGGCGAGGCCGGTGTTGACGGCATCGGCCCGTTTGGGCTTGAAGAACTTCCACGGCCGGCCAAACGCCAACTTCCGGACATTTGATGCTCGACAAGACCTATGACGCCGCGGCCGTCGAGCCGCGCATTGCCACTCTTTGGGATGAAGCCGGAGCGTTCCGTGCGGGCGCAGGCGCGCGCGAAGGCGCGGAGCCGTTCACCATCGTGATCCCGCCGCCGAACGTCACCGGCTCGCTGCACATGGGCCACGCGCTCAACAACACGCTCCAGGACGTGCTGGTGCGGTTTCAGCGCATGCGCGGGCGCGATGTGCTGTGGCAGCCGGGCACCGACCATGCCGGCATCGCCACCCAAATGGTGGTGGAGCGCCAGCTTGCCGAGCGTCAGGAGCCCGATCGCCGCGCCATGGGCCGGGACGCCTTCGTGGAACGGGTGTGGACCTGGAAGGCGGAATCCGGCGGCACCATCCAAAACCAGCTTTACCGGCTTGGCGCTTCCTGCGATTGGAGCCGCGAGCGCTTCACCATGGACGAGGGGTTGTCGGCCGCCGTCTTGGAGGTGTTCGTCGCGCTCCACCGGGAAGGCCTGATCTATCGCGACAAGCGGCTGGTGAACTGGGATCCGCGCTTCCTGACCGCGATCTCCGACCTCGAGGTCCAACAGGTCGAGGTCAAGGGCAAGCTCTGGCATTTCCGCTATCCGCTGGAGGGCGGCGCGACCTACCAAGCGCCGATCGCCTTCGACGAGGAGACCGGCGAGCCGACCGAGTTCGAGACCCGCGACTATATCGTCGTCGCCACCACTCGGCCGGAAACCATGCTGGGTGACACCGCGGTCGCGGTTCACCCCGAGGATCCGCGCTACAAGGATCTGATCGGCAAGCACGTCGTGCTGCCGCTGGTCGGCCGTCGCATCGAGATCGTCGGCGACGACTACGCCGATCCCGACACCGGTTCCGGCGCGGTCAAGATTACGCCGGCGCACGACTTCAACGATTTCGAGGTCGGCCGTCGCCACGATCTCGCAATGATCAACATTCTCGACGAGGAAGCGCGGCTGTTCCTGGAGGGCAACGACGCCTTCCTCGCCGGCGTCGGCGACGACGAGAATTTTGCCGACGTGATGGCGCTCAACGGCATCGACCGGTTCAAGGCGCGCGAGGCGATCGTCGCGCTGATGGAGGCGCGCGGGCTGCTCGCCGAGATCGAGAACCATGTCCACATGGTGCCCCATGGCGACCGCTCCGGCGTGGTGATCGAACCGTTCCTGACCGATCAATGGTATGTCGATGCCAAGACGCTGGCGAAGCCGGCGATCGAAGCGGTCAAGCGCGGCGATACGGCCTTTGTCCCGGGCAACTGGGAGCGGGTCTATTTCGAGTGGATGGAGAACATCCAGCCCTGGTGCGTCTCCCGCCAACTCTGGTGGGGCCATCAGATCCCGGCCTGGTACGGGCCGGATGGTGCCGTTTTTGTCGTCAAGAGCGAAGCGGATGCGGTCAAAGCGGCGGAAACGCAGTTCGGCAAACCAGCCAATGTCGTCTCGAAAACGGAGGCGGTCGCGACCTGGGAAGGCGGCGCCGGCAACACCGTTGCGCTCTACCGCGACGAGGACGTGCTCGACACCTGGTTCTCGTCCGCGCTGTGGCCGTTCTCCACGCTCGGCTGGCCGGACAAGACGCCGGAGCTCGCCCGCTACTATCCGACCAGCGTGCTCGTCACCGGCTTCGACATCATCTTCTTCTGGGTTGCCCGGATGATGATGATGGGCCTCCATTTCACCGATCAGGCGCCGTTCCACACGGTCTACATCCATGCCCTCGTCCGCGACGAGAAGGGGGCGAAGATGTCGAAGTCCAAGGGCAACGTGATCGATCCGATCGACCTGATCGACCAGTTCGGCGCAGATGCGCTGCGCTTCACGCTGGCCGCCATGGCCGCCCAGGGCCGCGACATCAAACTCGCGCCAGCCCGCGTTCAGGGCTATCGCAACTTCGCGACCAAGCTCTGGAACGCCGCCCGCTTCGCGGAAATGAACGGCTGCAAGCAGAGTACGGCTTTCGATCCCGCCAACGTCACCGGCACGCTCGCCCAGTGGATCGTGGTGGAGACGGGCCGCACCGCCGCCGCCGTGACGGAAGGGATCGAGAGCTACCGCTTCAACGATGCCGCCGGCGCGGTTTACTCCTTCACCTGGCACACCTTCTGCGACTGGTACCTGGAGCTCGCCAAGCCGGTGCTGCAGGGCGAGGACGGGCCCGCCAAGGCCGAGCTTCAGGCCGTCACCGCCTGGGTGATCGACCAGATCGTGAAGCTTTTGCATCCGTTCATGCCGTTCCTCACGGAAGAGCTGTGGGCGCGTACGGCCGAGGAAGCCGGGCTTTCCCGCGAGTCGGTCCTAGCGCTGACGCCCTGGCCGGAGCTGGCGGTTTCCGACAATCCGGCCGCGCGCGAGATCAACTGGCTGGTCGATCTCATCAGCCAGATCCGCTCGGTCCGCTCGGAGACCAACGTGCCGGCGGGCGCCCAGATCCCGGTGGTGCTGGTCGGCGCCAGCGAGACGGAGCGCGGCTATGTCGCCACCCACGAGGCGGCGATCAAGCGGCTCGCCCGGGTGGAGACGATCGAGGAGGCGGACAACGCGCCGGACAAGTCGGCCCAGGTCATCCTCGGCGACGTCACCGTCTGCCTGCCGCTTGCCGGCGTGGTGGATCTCGATGCGGAACGCGCGCGGCTCCAGAAGGAGCTCGACAAGCTTGCCGCCGACATCAAGAAGATCGACGCCAAACTCAACAACCCGTCCTTTGTGGAAAAAGCGCCGGACGAGGTGGTCGAGGAGCAGCGCGAGCGCCGCGAGGAGGCGGAGGGCCGCCGCAACAAGGTGACCGAGGCTCTCGGCCGGCTGTAACGTGCCTTCTTTGGTCGTGGCACGCTTTCCGATGAATTCGGCTTGAGTAGGATGACGGTGGCGGTCATCCTTTCGCGAAAGACCGCCGTTGGGAGACTTCTGGATATGCAGCGCCTGATCCGTGTCCTGGTGGTTCTCGTCGGGCTCGCCGCGCCGGCGCTGGCGATGGCCGACGAGCTCGTGGTGGTGACCGACGAAGGGCGCTATCCGTTCCAGGTGGAGATCGCCGACGATCCGATGGAGCGGGCGAAAGGCCTGATGTTCCGCAAGGAGATGGCGGCCGATCACGGCATGCTGTTCGATTTCTCCCGCGAGCAGCCAGTGTCGTTCTGGATGAAGAACACGCCGCTGTCGCTGGATATGATCTTCGTGAAAGCGGACGGCACCATCGTCGCGATCGCCGAAGACACCACGCCTTTCTCCACCGATGCCGTGCCCTCCGGCGCGCCGGTGCGCTTCGTCCTTGAGGTGCTGGCGGGCACGTCCGACAAGCTCGACATCGAGCCCGGCGATAGGATCGAGCACAGGCGCGTGTCTGCAGGACAGTGAATGACGCCGTCCGAACCCGTCTGCGTGGTTGCCGGAACCGCAACTGGCGTGTATCGGATGGGGGCCGTCGGGGTATAGCTCAGCCTGGTAGAGCACCGGCTTTGGGAGCCGGGGGTCGCAAGTTCGAATCTTGCTGCCCCGACCACTTCGCCCTCGGATATCTTGAAGCGAAAGGGCTGGACGCGGCGGCGGTCCCGCGCCAAAACATGTATGTAGACCCTTTCCAGTCTTGCTTCGGGACAAGGACCTTATGAGCGCTCGCATCTACAAGCCCGCGAAAACGGCCATGCAGTCCGGCCGTGCCAAGACCCATCGCTGGGTGCTGGAGTTCGATCCGCAAGAGCCGCGCACCATCGATCCGCTGATGGGCTGGACGTCCTCGGGCGACATGACGAGCCAGGTGCATCTGCGCTTCCCGACCAAGGAAGCCGCGATCCTCTACGCCGAGAAGCACGGCATCGAATTTCGGGTGGAGGAGCCCAACGAGCGCACCCCGCGCCGCATCGCCTATGCCGATAATTTCCGGCCCGATCGCCGCTTTCCCTGGAGCCATTAGCGTTTTGGGGCACAGCGGTCCCGTAAAATGCGTTGGCTATTGACGATGGAACAATAATATCCCGTCTCGCTCAACCCCCGGGCCGACGTATTGAAGATTTTCACCTTCTTCGTACAATTCCATATGAATTGGATGACTTAGTGTTAAGTCGGGCTTTTCTGCCCACAGATGTTTACACCATATCCATGTGGTTAGCATGTTGCTGTCATTTGGTCTTTGAAAGAGCCTTATTGCAAGGTCTATATCGCTATCTTCCCGATTGTCTCCTCGAGCTCGGCTCCCATAAAGGTGAACAGATCTAATTTCGGGTTTTCTGGCAGCCCATGAGCGAATATCGATCAGATCAGTTTCTGTAATATTCATTTTTTCTCTTTAATTCGGGTTTTCAAAGGTTTGAGGCAATTTTACTCATTCAAGAAAGTAAATTCGGTATTCTGTTGTCTGATCGCTCCGCGATTCTTACTCCTCCGCTCATCCCTCCGAAAGCCGGGGTCAAGGGCGAGTCTTGCCGGCGCTGACCATATGGTCCTCGATTCCGGCTTTCGCCGGAATGGACGGAGGATGGGGTTCACGACAGAGCTTGAAACTCCGCTTGTGTGTTTGATTTGTGGTTTGCTTGAGCGTCGGAAGGCGTGGCGACGCCTCCCGACGCGGTCAGGCGGCCGTCACTCCGCGGGTCGTGTCTGTCGTGACGCGACCGAGGATGAGTTTGGCCCT